>JAGWPY010000167.1 GCA_028870275.1 Gammaproteobacteria bacterium
CAATCAACAGATCGAGAACGCCGCCGAGATCGGCATGGAGCACAACCTCGGGCTGACCTGCGACCCGGTCGCCGGTCTCGTGCAGATCCCCTGCATCGAGCGCAACGCCATGGGCTCGGTCAAGGCGATCAATGCCGCCCGGCTCGCGCTGCGCGGCGACGGCTCGCACAAGGTCTCGCTCGACCAGGTGGTCGCGACCATGCGCCAGACCGGCCACGACATGTCGACGATCTACAAGGAAACCTCGCAGGGCGGACTCGCGGTCAACGTTCCGGAGTGCTGAGGCGGCCCGTTCAGCCGGTCGCCTGCATCCCCTGCGCGATTCCGTCGACCGTCGCGCGCAACGCGGCGAGCAGCTGAGGATCGCTCCGTTCGCCGGTACGCCAGCGCCTCAGCAGGTCGATCTGCATCAGGTGCATCGGATCGATGTACGGATTGCGCAGCCGGATCGCGCGCTGCAGGGTCGGATCGCCGTCGAGCAGTTGATCGTAACCGCGCAACCGCAGCACCAGCGAGGCCGTGAGCCGGTGCTCGGCGCGGATCCTCTCCATGTGCGGGCGGGCCGCATCGCCCGCAAGCTCGTCGTAACAGGCGCTGATCGACAGATCGGTTCGGGCCAGCATCGCCTCGACGTCGTCGAACAGGTGTGCGAAGAACGGCCAGCCCGCGAGCATCGCGCGGATCACCTCCTCGCCGTGCCGGGCGATCGCCGCGTCGAGGCCGCTGCCCACCCCGTACCAGCCCGGCAGCAGGTGGCGGCTCTGCGTCCAGGCGAACACCCAGGGAATCGGTCGCAGCGGCAGGCCCGGCAATGGCCGCTCCTGACGCCGATCGGTCATACCGAGATCCATGCTCTCGATCACGTCGATCGGTGTCACCGCACGGAAATACTCCACGAATCCGTCGGACTCGCTCACCAGAGCGCGATAGGCGGCCATGCTCTGCGCAGCGAGCGTGCGCATCGCCTCGATCTGTGGCAGCGGCGGGCGCGACGACTCGTCCGAATGCGCGGTCGCGATCGCGACCGCGGCGAACGCACGCTCGAGCGTGCGCATCGCCAGCGGCCGCAATCCATAGCTGCGATTGACCACCTCGCCCTGTTCGGTGAGCCGCAGCACGCCGCGGATCGAACCGCGCGGCGCGCCCTCGATCAGGTGCTCGGTCCGGCCCCCGCCACGGGCCGGCGTGCCGCCGCGGTTGTGGCCGATGGTGAGGAGCAACCGGGCCGCACGCGCGCTCTCGAGCAGCTGCACCTGGGCCACCTGCAGGGCCCAGCGCGAAGCCGCGATGCCCGCCTGCTGGTTGGAGTCGGAGTACCCGATCAGCACCGTCTGACGGTTGCCGCGCGCCGCGAGATGGCGGGCATAGGCCTCCTCGCGCAGCAGCGCCTCGAGGATCATGCCGGCATTCTGCAACGCCTCGTGCGACTCGATCAGCGGCGCGACGTCGAGCGGACACTCGCCGCTGCGCCGATCGATCACGTCGGCCCAGCGCGCGAGCAACAGCACCGCCAGTACGTCCTCCGGTCCGCGCACCCCGGTCACGACATAATCGCCGATCGCCCTGGAATCGAACTTGTGGCGCGCCTGGGCGATCGACTCGAACACCGACAGGCAGCGCCGGCCGGTCGCGTCGAGCGGCGCGACCGGTCCCTGATCGCGCGCCAGCAGGTCGCGCAGCTCCGCCAGCCGGACTTCCGCGGCGAGCGTGCTCCACTCCGGCCGTCCGAGACCCTGGGCGATCACTTCGTCGTGCGCCCGGGCGCGCTGCAGCACGTCCATCGAGGCGACGTGAAAACCGAAGGTGCGGATCCGGCGGATCAGCCGGCGGACCAGGAAGTACCCGGCGTTCCTGCCGCGGTGTGCGAGCAGGCTGTCCGCCGCGAGCGTGACGTCGGCGAGCAGCTCGTCGGGCGCCTGATAGCCGTTCGGCCGCGACTCGTAGGTGGCCTTCAGGCGCTCGCCGATCTGCGCGAAGAACGTGCGATAGGGCATGCGGTCGTGCCGCGCCGGCGCGAGCGCATGCGCCGCGGGCAGGAGCGTCAGGTAGGTCTCGATGCGCCGCGCGAGCGGCTCGCTCACCGCGGCCCGCTTGGCGCTCTGGCTGAGGGACTGGGCGATCCTGCGGCACTCGTCGAAATACGCCGACACCACGACCTGACGCTGGCGCAGCAGCGTCTCGCGGATCGTCTTGCCGTGCACATCGACGTTGCCGTCCATGTCGCCGCCGACCCAGGAGCCGAACCGCAGGATGTTCGGGATCTCGATCGACTCGGCCGGCACCGCATAGGCCGACGCCAGCGCATCGACGATCTCCTCGTAGAACAGCGGCACCACCCGGTAGAGGATGTCGACGAGGTAGAACAGCACGTGCTCGCGCTCGTCCGCGACGTTCCGGCCTTCGCGCGGATGATCCTCGGTCTGCCAGATCGTGGTGATTTCCATGCGTACGCGCGCCCACAGCGCCGCCTTCTCCGCCGGCGTCGAGTAGGGGTTCTGACGGTCCAGCAGGTCGTGCGCGATCCGCTGCTGTTTGCGCAGGATCGTGCGCCGGTTCGATTCGGTGGGATGCGGTGTGAACACGGGCTCGAGACTCATCGAGGCGATGAGCGCGAGGACGTCGCCGAGCGAGCGTCCCTCGGCCTTCAGCCGCGCGATGCTGTCGGCGATCCCGCCCGGCTGAGCGCCGCTCGAATCGATCTGGTATTCGCGACGGCGGCGCACCCGGTGCACCTTCTCGGCGGTGTTGACCACCTGAAACCACAACGAGAAGGCGCGCGTGAGGTCGGCGGCGGCGGCGCTCGATCGGCCCGCGACCCGCCCCTTAAGCCGCTGCGCACCGTCCGGTGCGCCGTCGCGCCATTCGATCGCCGCGAGGCGGTCGCCCTCGACGAGATCGAATAGCGCTTTCCCGCCCTGCTCTCGCAGTATTTCGCCGATGAAGGTGCCGAGGGCGTGCACGTCCTCGCGCAGTGCCTCGTCCTTGATCGCGAACTGGATCCCCTGGCGGTACATAATCGACGACTCTCGTACACTTCCGGAGCCGCATTATGAGCCTGTTGGCGCAGATCGCACTATTCCTCGCCTCGGCCGTGATCGCGATTCCGCTGTTCCGGCGCTTCCGCCTGGGCTCGGTGCTCGGCTACCTGGTCGCCGGCATGCTGATCGGACCGGCCGGCTTCGGGCTCATCCAGGGAAACGCCGCGACGCTGCAATTCGCCGGGTTCGGCATCGTCCTGCTCATGTTCGTGATCGGCCTGGAACTGCAGCCTTCACGCCTGTGGGTCATGCGCAAGCCGATATTCGCACTCGGTTCGACGCAGGTGCTCGTGACCACCTTGCTGCTCGGCGCGGCCGCCCATGCGCTCGGTTTCGACTGGCGTGCGGCGGTCGTGATCGGCTTCGGGCTGTCCATGTCCTCGACCGCGCTGTCCCTGCAGTTGCTCGCCGAGCGGGGCGAGCTAGGCACCTCCTATGGACGTGCGGCCTTCGGCACCCTGCTCTTCCAGGACCTCGCGGTGATGCCGGCGCTGGCACTGCTGCCACTGCTCGCCTCCGGCTCGGCCGCGCCGCATGCGAAGGCCGGACCCTGGCTGGTGCTGCGCCTGGTCGGAGTGTTCGCGGTGGTCGTGGTTGGCGGGCGGCACGCCCTGCGGCCCATGCTGCGGATCGTCGCCCGCACCCGGGTCACCGAGGCCTTCACGGCCGCCGGGCTCCTGGTGGTCGTCGGCACGGCGCTGCTGGTCGGCGAGGCCGGCCTGTCGACTTCGCTCGGCGCATTCCTCGCCGGAGTGCTGCTCGCCGACAGCGAATTCCGGCACGAACTGGAGGCGAGCATCGAGCCGTTCAAGGGGCTGTTGCTCGGCCTTTTCTTCATCACGGTCGGCATGGGCATGAACCTGCGCCTCGCCCTCGAGCGGCCGCTGCTGCTGATCTCGGCCACGCTCGGCTACCTCGTCCTGAAGATGGTCGCGGTATGGACCGCGGGCGCGCTGGCGGGTCTGCCTCCGGCCGCGCGGCGCGGTCTCGCCTTCACGATCGGCGCCGGCGGTGAATTCGCCTTCCTGCTGTTCGCGCTGGCCTCGACCTCGGGCATCCTGACCGCCGAGACCGCCCAGCGCCTGACGCTGGTGGTCAGCCTGTCGATGGTCGCGAGTCCGCTGTCGATGGCCCTGCGCAGCCGCTTTCTGCCCCCGCCGCGGCGCGATGCCCGGCCCTTCGACAACCTCGATGCCGGTCATCCACGCGTGATCGTCGCCGGGTTCGGCCGGTTCGGCCAGATCGTCGGACGCATTCTGCGCGCCCGTAACGTCGCCTTCACGGCGCTCGACGCCAATCCGACTCAGGTCGACTTCCTGCGCAACTTCGGCGCCCAGGTCTACTACGGGGACGCGTCGCGGCTGGAACTGCTGCGCGCCGCGCACGCCGAGGAGGCCGAGATCCTGGTACTCGCGATCGACGACGTCGAAGTCTCGATGCGCACCGCGGAGCTGGTCGTCCGCCACTTCCCGCACCTGAAGATCTTCGCGCGGGCCCGCAATCGTCAGCACGCCTTCAGGCTGATGGATCTCGGCGTCCGTTTCCAGATTCGCGAAACCCTGCTGTCGAGCCTGGAAATGGCCGTGCAGGTACTCGAGGGCCTGGGAGCGGGCAAGGCGGTCGCGACCGAGGCCGCCCGCAAGTTTCGGCTGCACGACGAGCAAACCCTGCTCGCGCAGCAGGCGATCAGGGACGATCGCGAGAAACTGATCCAGTCGGGGCGGGAAGCCGCGGAGCAGCTGCGCCATCTGTTCGAAACGGACATCGCGGCCGAGGAGACCAACGCCGGACCGGACTGAGCCGGCGCCGCTCCACCGGTCGACCGCCGGGATCAGTGGGCGTTCAGCAGGACCGTCGTGTCGAAGCTCTCGAAGTTGTTGACCACGCGGCGGTAGGCGCCGTGCACCAGTCGCTCGGCATTCTTGTCGGTGCGGGGCGCAAGAAGCATCCGGATCATCACGTCGTCGCCGGGACGGGCCGGATCCTCGCTCAGCATCTGGTAGGCGAAGCGCGCAAGACGCTGGTTGATCTCGTTCACGAACTTGA
This sequence comes from Gammaproteobacteria bacterium, assembly GCA_028870275.1. Lineage (GTDB taxonomy): Bacteria > Pseudomonadota > Gammaproteobacteria > Steroidobacterales > Steroidobacteraceae > Bog-1198. Next base: position 5,085 of record JAGWPY010000167.1, read on the forward strand.
GCCGCGCGGCCTCGCTGCTGCCATGGCTGCCGTTCTTCGCCTCCTCGGCGATCTCGCAGAGCACGCGCACGATGAAACGCGCCTTGTCGACCAGCCCGAGGTCGGCGAAGAACTCGATCTCCGATTGGATGTTCATGGGAGCGCTCCTCGTGCTCAGGCCGGGAAGAAATCGATGGGTTTGGTCGTCGTGAGCGGCGCAACGTCCTTCGCGGCGAAGCGGAACAGCCGGATCCGGGCGATCAGTTCGGACTCGAACTGGGCGTCATGCAGGTCGCTCGACACGATCCGCACCGACGTGACCGCACCGGACGGCGCGATCGTGAGCTGTACCACGACCTTGCCCTGCAGGGCCGGATTGCGCCGCAGCGCCCGCGTATAGAGCGCGTAGATCGCACCCTTGTTCTTGTCGAACACCAGCGCGACCTCTTCGGCGCTGCGCGAGGCCATGCCGCTGCCGCCACCGCGGGTCTCGCGGTCGCCGCCGCTCGCGAGTGTCGGACCGTGAACCTTGCCGACACGGAATCCGCGCAGCGAGCCCGAGCCCGAGGCGAGGCCGCTGCTGGTCGGCGCGGAGATCCCACCGCTCGTGCCTCCGGCCCTGGCGGTGATCAGCGAACGCTGCACGGTGGTCACGTCGCCCGGATCACGGGTGCGCGGCTGGTCCTTGGCGAACTTGTCCACGCTCTGGTCGCGCAGCGAGGCGAGCTCGTCCAAGCTCGAGAGCAGGGCGTTTCGCGCCGCGTTGGCACGTGTATGCGTGGGCCGCGGCACCGGTTGCGGCTTGACCTTCTCCGCCGTCTTCTCCACGGGCTTCGGCGGCGGTGGCGGCGGTGGCGGCGGCGGTTGCATCACCAGCTGAACCGCGCGCGGCGGCAGTTCCTGGATGGTGGCGGTCGGGCGCCGAGTCGGCACGAAGGGCAGCACCACGGCGATCAAGGTCGCGGCGATCAGCAGGCCACGCAGGATCCTGCGGAAACGGCGCTCGACCTCCTCGCTCGGCGACCAGGGCAGATCGAAGCGCCGGAAATAGGGCCCGAATGGCGTTGGCGACAAGGGCGGCATGGCTTGCGTGGTCATGTCAGCTCGCCGCCTGCTCGCGCTGCACCACCGCCAGAGAGACCTTGCCGTAATCGGCCTCGGTGCAGGTCATCATGATCTTCTTGAGGATGCTGTAGGGCATCTGCTTGTCGCCCATGATCGTCACCTCGCGATGCGCCGCGTCGACGCGGGCCGCCTCGGCCACGGTTCGATCGTCCTGCGCAAGCAGCGCGGCCTTCAGCGGAGCGATGACCAGCCCCGCCGGGGCCGTCAGATCCGCCAGGGCGCCGATCCGTCTGCCGTCGACGTAGATCGACTGCTTGGTGACCATCACGACCACCGAAGGATGCGGCCGGCGCTCGGCGATGGACTGCGGTATCTCGATGTGGCGCGTGTTCGGCAGAATGTCGACGTCGGCCGTGTGCGCGAGCAGGAAGACGACCAGGATCGTCATCATGTCGATGAACGGTACCAGCGCGAAGTGGCTGGCGCCGTGCATTCGCTTGCGATGCCGCTTGATGCGGTAGGAAGTCATTTTGGCGCGTCTCCGACCGAGATGTCCGGAAACAGGTCGGTTTTCGGGAATGGCGGGGACGGCAGCTGATAGACGCGCACGGCGTCCATCACCTGCACGAGCACGTCGTAGGGCACGTTGGGTCCGAGCAGCACCGTCGCGTCGGTCAGGGTCGGGAACTGAGCCTTGACCTCGCGCATGTACAGCGACAACGCGGCGTAGTCGTAGGCGCCGCCCGTGTTGACGATGTCCTTCAGGGGACCCGAGTTCCGGTCGTTGACCAGGATGTCGCCGGGCCGGACGATCACCTCGAGCTTCAGGCCCTTGGGCAGTGGCGTCGCCGGCGCACCGTTCGCCGGCAGGTTCAGCTGCAGGATGTTCGTCTTCGAGAACACCGCCGTGAAGATCAGGAAGAACACGAGGATCACCATCATGTCGATCATCGGCACGATGTTGAGATCGTCACGCCCGCGGTGGTAGCGATCGTGATTCCGGCGTACGAGTCGCGTGGATTTCGATTTCATGTTGGCGAACCGTTGCCTTCCGCGGCCAGACCCTTCAGACCGCGCCGCGCGCGGCCGCCGCCGGACGCGAAGTCGGCGCGGCGCTCGGCGCCGTCTCCGCCTGCCCCTGGCGTTCGTTGATCGAGTTCAGGAACTTCACCGAGGCGATTTCCAGGCTGTCGATCAGCGAGGTCGTCTTCGACTCGAGGAACATGTGCGCGAGCAGCAGCGTGATCGCCACGCCGAGACCCGAAGCCGTGTTGTTCATCGCGACCGAGATCGAGGCGGCCAGGAGGTTGGCCTTCTCCGCCGGATTCGCCGTGGCCACCGCGCTGAACGCCCGGATCAGGCCGGTAATGGTGCCGAGCAGGCCGATCAGCAGTCCGACGTTGGCGAGCGAGGACAGATAATGCGTGCGCTTCTCGATCCGGGGAATGACCTCGAGCAGACTCTCGTCCATCGCCTTCTCGACGTCGTCGCGGCGGCGCGCGTTCGCGGCGCGGGCGATTCCGTAGCTCAGGATCGTGGCGATCGAGGCCTTGGAATCCTGAGTGAGCGCGATCAGTTGTTTGAAGTTTCCGACGCCGAGCGCCGGCACCAGCTCGTGCCACAGGGCCCTGTTGCGAGCGGTCTCGCGCGTCAGATAGACGAATCGTTCGACGGCGATCGCGACGCCGACGACGAAGATCAAGGCGAGCGGATAGAGGAACACTCCGCCGTCCTTGAAGAAGTTGACGATCGAATTCATCACGTTCATTTGCGCGCTCCCGATGCGTGTACAGTCGCTGCCGACTGGAAATTCCAACAGATTCCGTAAAATTGACTATGACTCACTTCTCACCCTCAAGGCGGCGACGCGGTCGCCGGTTTTTGCGGCGATGCGGTAGACAACGCCTGGTAATAATCGACCTGACGCCGGAACACCTCCCGATCCACCGGCGCGAGCACATCATCGAGCAGGCTGTTGACCGGGCGCCCGCCGAGGTCGCCGAGATCCGACTGTTTCCAGGGCACGATGTACATGACCTTGGGAAGTTCCTTGTTGCCGGTCACGGTCGTGGTGCCGAGCGCGAGGTAGTCGGTCTTCTTCGACGCTGACTTGGGGCGCGGATGATCCGCGGCCGGGCGCGACGGTGCCGGCTCCGACTTGGCGGCGGCATCGCTCTTTCGCGGGGTGTCGGCCGTCGGTGCGGTCTGCGCGGCCGCCAGTCGGGTCGCCAGCAGCGCACAGGTGATCCCGACGATCCAGACTCGGCACTGGGTCATGGCGGAGGCTCCTTCGACGTGTCCGCCGGAGCGGACGGTGATTTCGCCGCCGGGGCCGGTGCCGCGGTCGGGGCCGGGGCCGCCGCCGGGGTCTGTGCCGCGGGCGGGGTCATGGTCGGCGCGGCGGCGACCGGCCTGGGAGCGACCGGTGGGAGTCCGAGTCGGTGGCGCAGCTCGATCAGCCAGCCATCGACGGTCTTGTCGTCGCCACTCAGCGCGAGGTACTTCTGATACTGATCCAGCGCGAGCTGCGGCTGGTCGAGATAGAGATCGTAGAGGATGCCGAGATTGCGATGCGCGGGCGCATAGTCCGGTCGGGCCGCAATCGCCCGCAGGTAGGCCTGCTCGGCGTCCTTGAAGCGACCGAGGCGCCGCAACACGATCCCGAGTTCGTCGTTCGCGATCGCCTCGTTCGGGTGCGTGGCGAGGACCGCCTCGAAGGCCTTCTGCGCCTGGTCGAGCCGGCCGGCCCGAAGAGCGAGCAGACCGAGGTTCAGCTGCGGACCGGCGAAGGTCGGATATTCCAGCGCCATCGTCTTCAGGTCGAGCTCGGCGTCGGTGGCGCGGCCCGCTTTCATCAGCGCGAGCGCCCGCGCGTATTCGCTGGCCGCCGCGGCCGGCACGGGCGGTGGCGCGACGGGGGTAGCCGCCGCGGGGGCGCCCGCCCCCGCAACCGCGTTCCCCGCCGAGACGGTGGAACCGCCCTCGGGCGCGGCAGCGGTTCCAGTGGACTGCGTGCCGGCGGCGCCGGGCGCGGCCTGCACGGGCAGCGGTTTCCCGGGTCGTGGCGGGGACGCGCTGCGGCGCGGCTCGCCGGAGCAAGCCGCGAGCAGTGCGAGCGTGGCCACGCTAACGTATCGAATCGACCTGGGTTTCACCGATTTCCACCTTGTCGTAGCGCGCCGGATCGAGCTGCGCGAGCGCCGCGAAACTCTTCTGCACCCACTGATCGTAGATTCCCTCCTTGGTGCGCGCCGCATTGATCTGATCGAGCTTGATCGCCTGATTCTCGAACGGGATCGCCTGCTCCTCGAGCAGCACGTCGTATTCGGCGAGGTCGTCCTTCGACAGATGCTTCGGACGCTCGGAGTTCATGAGGTCCTTGGCGAGCTGTTGATAGAGCTGGGCGCTGCGATACGTCGCCGCGGTGGTCACGCCGGCCACCTGATAGCCCGCGGCCTGCTGGTAGGCGTGCAGCGCCGCCTGCATGGCGTCGCGTTTGCGCGCGAGCGACCGCTTCAGCGGCGTGGTCAGCTTGATCGCATCGAACCGCTCGCGCAGCGGCTCCGCCAGCGCGAGCGTCGCTTCCGCCGCGAGCGCACGGCTGCGGTCGGTGCGTGCGGCGCCCGCCTCCCGGTCGGCCGCGACGATCGCCTCGAGCCAGTGCGTCTCCGCCGCATGGTCGCCGTCGCGGGCCGCGAGCAGGCGCAGCTTGTTGCGCGCATCCATGGCCGGATCTAGCGGCGACGGATAGCGCTTTACGAAGGTCTCGAGCATCGACCGAGCCCGCGCCACGTCGCCGGCCTTCCCGTACATGTCGGCCGCCTCGAGCGTCGCCTCGCGCTGTACCGCGACCGGCTCGCCGGCCGCGGACGAGATGCGTTCGAATTCCGCGGCCGCCTGGGCCGGCCGGTTGGCGTTCGAGTAGGCCACCGCCAGCTTGCGGGTGACGTCCTCCTGGAGCGGGCTCTCTGGGAAGTTGCGGCGGAAATCCTCGAGCGCCGCGATCGCGCGGTCCCACTGCTTCTCGCGGATCAGCAGGGCGCCGGCGTCGAAGTCGGCGTTCGCGCGGATCTTCGAAGTGGGCGCAAGCTGGCCCACGCGCAGGAAGTCGCTCACGGCCGCATTCGCATCGCCGGCCGCGTTCTTCTGCTCGCCCTGTTTGTAGATCGAGGCGGCGAGCCGGTCGACGATCGCCGGTCGCTGCGGATCGTTGGCACCCATCAGACCCTCGACCCGCGTGTAGGCGGCTTCCGCCCGATCATAGGCGCCGGTCGCGAACTGCGAATCGGCGATCACGGTCCAGGCGAGTTTCTGTTGCGAGGCGTCGACTGACGGTTGGCGCGCGAGCAACCGGCCGGCCGCGTCGATCGCCTGCGGATAGCGCTTCTCCCGATACAGCTCCGTGACCGCGTGCGCGAGGACCTGCGCGGCCTGAGGATGTTGCGGGAACGCGGCCGCGAACCGTAGAGAGCTCGCGACCGCCATGCGTCGCACCTGATCGCGTTCGACGCCATCGGACAGTCCGGCCTGTTTGTCGTAGGACACGACCGCGGCGTAGCCCGCGTCCGCGGCCTTCGGGTTCGCCCCGTAACCGTAGGCCGTGTGCTCGTACTCCTTCGCGGCCTGCAGGTACTGGTGGCTCTCGAACAGGGTCTCGGCGAGCAGGAAATTCGTCTGCGCGGCGTCGGCCCCGTGCGGGAAGGCGTCGAGGTAACGCCGATACCAGCCTGCGGCCGTCTCGAAGTCGGCGGGCGCCTGCGATTTTTGTGCCGCCGCGTGATAGTACTGGGCGAGGTCCTGGAGGTTCTTCTTCAGTTCGGCGACCACCTTCGGCTCCTCGGCCGGTTCCCGCCCCTGCCAGTAGGGCGTACCGAACGAATAGTCGTCGACGAACTCCCGCTTGCCCTTCAGCACCAGATCCGGAAAGCCTCCGCGCGAATAGGCGTCGATCGCCTTCATCTGCAGGAGCGGCGCCTGCTCGCTGCGCGGATCGCGGGCGACGAAGGCGCGATATGCGTCGGCCGCGTCGGTGTAGCGCTGCTTCTTCATGTACAGGTCGCCGAGATGCGAGTACAGGAGGTAGGCGTACGGCCGCGGCGGCATCCGTCGCAGCAGCGCATCGATCGTCTTCGGACCGTCGACATAGGAGAACGCGATCGACATGGCGCGGAACGTGTCGTCGACGAGCTCGCGATTCGGCCGGCTCAGGGTGGCGACGTCGACCAGCGCACCGGGATCGCGTTTCGAGACCAGCACCCCATCGAGCACCTGCGCGAACGGCGCGAGACAGCCCTCGTTGTCGTTCTGTTTGAACAGCGACCAGCCGAGCTTGTATTCGCTCTGTCCATAGAATTCGGAGCGCGGACCGAAGCGAATCGCCGCTTCGTACGCGCGCTGCGCCTGCCGGTAGTGCGCTGCGGAGAACAGGATCTCGCCGCGGCGGAACTGCGCCTCGTCGATGTATCGGCTGGCCGGGTATCGCGCGACCAGCCGATCGAGGGTGGCGAGCGCCCGGTCCGTGTCGTTGGTGGTTTCGTAGGCCCGGGCGAGCTGATAGAGGACCGCGTCGGCGAGCGCATAATCGGGATATTTGGCCAGCAGGGCCTTGTAAAGCACGATCGCGTCCTCGGCCTGAAGCGCCTCGTTGGTGGCGAGTTCGCGCTGGATCCGCTCGGAGGTCGAGCTCTCCAGGTGAAGGTCGCCGAGCCGGCGAAGCGCCTCGGCCCGCAGCAACGCGTCACCGGAATTCAGATCGAGGAATTTCTGGTAGCTCTGCATCGCCGTCGCGAGGTCGACACCCTGCGGCGGATTCGGCGAGACCGGCACCGCTTCGCCGGCGAGATCGCCGACTGTGCGCGGCGCCGCGCCCTTTGCGTCGCAACGAACCGCGGCGGCCAGCAGCACGAGGGACACGACCCAGGCGCGCCGGCTCATCGTGGCGCTCCCGCGGGCTTCTTCGGTGCGTTGACGGTGCGGTCGTAGATCGCCGCGAGCGCGAACCGAGCCTGCACCTGGTAGGTGCGGATGCGCGCCTCCTGATCCTTCAGGGCGCTGATCGCCATCCGGTCGAGGAATCGCTCCTGTCGTGCCGACAGCGCACCGATGCGCGACTGCAAGGCATCGATTCTCGCCGCGAGCGCATCGACACGCGCGGTCGCGGCGCTGGTGTCGTTCGGGATGTCCTTGCGGGCGCGGCGCACCCGCACCACGCGCCGCTCGGTGACGCTCAAGTCCGCGCTGAGCTCGTGCAGGGCGCGCCGCTCGTTCCAGAGTCGCGCCCGAAAGCTCTGCGACAGCCGCCAGTACAGGACACCGCGCATGAGCCGGTACTTGTCGCGCATGTCACCGATGTCGGTGAGGTTGGGATGCGCGGCCAGGAAGTCGCCGATGCGCTCGAGCTTCGCCCAGGTCTTCTGTTCTTCCGGGGTGGCGAGCGCGACGACGTCGTGGGTCTTCTCGATCGCGTCGAGCCGGGATGCGAACTCGTCGCGCTTCGCAAGGAGGTCGTCGACGTGGGCGGCGGCGAGAACGGCATCCGCCTTGGGCACACGCTGGTCGTAGGCCGCCTGGCGGGTCGCGATCATGTCGTCGTAGGTCGAGATGCTCGCGCGCCATGCGCTCAGGTTGCGGCTCATGAACTGCAGCTCGCGATAGTTCTTCAGGCCCTCCTGAAAGTCGTCGCTCGCCAACAGGTCGTACAGATAGCGCGACTCGGGCGCATCCGGCAGGTGCCGGAGCTGCCAGGACCAGGTCGCGCCCTTCTTGCGGTCGGCGGCCAGCAGCCGGTCGATCAGCTGGCCATCGCCGATCAGCCGTATCGAGGCGTCGATGTCGCGGATCTCCGCATCGAACGAGGCGATCGCGCCGTTGTAATACTCGGCCGCCTGTCCGTCGGCGTGCAGCTTTCCGTAGGCATAGGGCACCGCGAGGTAGGACTCCTGCACCGCCGCGTCGCGCAAGTCCCGTGCATGCAGCGCGAGCCAGGGCACGAGCGCCTTGCGGTAGTGGCCGGCCATCGCCTGCGCCCAGCCGAAACCGAGCAGCGCCTTGGTCGCATAAGGCCCGTCGAGACGCACCCGCGCCAGATAACGCTTCGCGTCCTCCGGGCGCTTGGCCTGCAACAAGGAGAATCCGAGGGCGAGATTCGCCTTGTCCTTGAGGGCCCGGAACTCCTCGCTGCCCGGATCGATGCTGCCGACCCTGTCCAGGAAGGGGATCGCCGCGTCCAGGCGATTCTCGCGAACCAGCGATACGCCGAGATTGAAATCCGCGTAAGCCGTCCATTCGGGTGAGCCGTGGAAATCGCGCAGCAGCGCAATCGCATCGTCGAAGCGATGCTCACGCATCATGATCTCGGCGAGCAACAGAGTGCGCTTGGCGCTCACCGCGGGATCGACCGAACCGTCGATCCGCTGCAGCGCGCGCTCCGCGTCGGCGAGATACCCTCGCCGGTACCAGACCTTGCCGAGGTAGTACCAGGCGCGGTCACGCACCGCGGGCGGCGCGTCGGTCGCCAGGAGCTTATCGAAGATGCGACCGGCCTCGACGTGTTCGCCAAGCGACAGGTACAGACCGCCGAGCAGCAGATCGGCGTCCGGACCGGTGTGGCTGAGCTCCCCTTCCTGCTTCGCCGCGAGCAGGCGCGTGATCGCGTCGAAGTCGTCGCCCTGGTAGAAATAGAAGAGCACGTCGCCGTACGGCAGATCGCGCACCGATTGCGGGGTGAGACCGTTCGGATCGGGCGCGACGTCGCCGGCGCGCACGGCCGGCGCGCAGGCGCCGCACGCGATCATGACGACGGCCATTGCGCAAAGTCCCCTGCGCATCGCGGCCCCAGGCAAGTCGGCGAGTCGCGGCACCCGCTACTCCCAGTCTTTGATCAGGAACTCGGGTTGATGCGCCGGGACATGATCCGAGATCTTGAGCTCCAGGTACTTTGCGCCGATACCCTTGTCGAACGTGATCGTCGCGCCGCGGCGGTAGTCGAGGCCGTGCGGCCCCTTGCCGACGAAGAAGGCGACCAGCTGGTGCTTGCCGATCTTCTGGTTGCCGAGATAGAGCCGCTGCACGCCGCCCTTCAGCAGCGCCTTCAGCTCGCGCGAGGTGTACAGGTAATTGGCGACTTCCTTGTCGTCGATCTTCAGCGTGACCGAATCGAGCTTGAAGAAGGTGCCGACGTCCATCGACAGGTAGACCGCGACCTGGGTGTTCGCCGGGAACAGCAGGTTCTCCTCGAGCACGAACAGGTCGCGGTTCAGATTGATGATCTGTTTCTTGACGTCCTGGACCTGTTGATCGAGCGTCTGGAAATCGGTGCTGCCCGCAGCGGGAGCCGCCTCGGACCCGACCGCGCTGGCGGGCGCGGATGCGGGTGCGGTCGCGGGTGCAGGCGCAGGTGCGGTAGCCGACGCCGGCGCGGCGGCAGTACTGGCCGGCGGGGTGGCGGGAGCCTGGGCGCGCGCCGAGAGCGCGGCGGCGAAAACGGCGGCCATCAGGATCAGCGAAACGGTTCGAGGGATGCGGTTCATGGTTGACCTTGAATTTCACTCGCTCAGCAGCGTGCGGATCTCGGCGACGAACGCATGATCGTCGCCCCGCCGATAACCGGCCTTGACGTAGCGCACGATACCGGATCGATCGATCAGAATCGTGAGCGGGATCTTGCGAAGGTCGTAGGCACGGCCGATGCGCGCTCCGCCGTCCAGCAATAGGGGGTAATCGACGTGCATCGCCCGGGCGAACTCGGCGGCGCGCCCCGTATCGGCGTCCACCGACACTCCGAGGACCGACACGCCCGCGCGCCGGTAGGTCGTGTCGATCCGGCCGAGCGCCGGCATCTCCAGACGCGAGTCGCCCGCCCAACGCGCGTAGAAGGCCAGCAGGACCACGCGACCCCGATATTCGGACAGCCGGACGTTGTCTCCCGCGAGATCCTTCAGTACGAAGTCCGGAGCCGGTCGGCCGAGCAGCGCCGCGCCGGCAGTCGCCGTCTGCGCGACGACGCCGAACAGCAAGGCGAACAGCAGCGGGCGGGCCCCGGTTCGGCGCACCCGCTCAAGCACGGCGCACGCCGGTCAATCCGTTGTCGATGTGAGGCTCCATGGGTCCGAATTCCTGCGCTTCGCCCGCGGCGAGGGTCCCGTACGGCTATGGTAATTCAGCGTGCAGGCGCGTCCGCGCTGTCTCTGGAAGGCGACAGCGGACGCTCGATCCGGCGTCTCGACGCGCTCAGCCGACGATCTTGCCGTTCACCAGACTCGCGAGCGGCTGGAACGCGACCAGCGCATCGAGCGCCGAACCGGTACCGAGCGTATTGTTGACGTTGGGCGCCGGATAGAGGGTCGGGAAATTGCCTTGCGTGCCGTGCAGGGCCATGTAATTGAGCACCACGGTCTGCACCAGGTTGAACACGTTGTTCGCCGCCGGGCTGCCGGTCGTGTTGACCGAGCCATCCGGGTTGAAGTAACCGAGCTGCAGGCTCATCTCCGCATTGCTTTGCGCCGGCGTCGGCCGGGCCTTCGGATCGAATACCAGGAAATAGGTCGCCGCCGTGTTCGAATTGTCGGCGGTCCACACTCCCTTGCCGCGACCCGCCGCCGAGTTGTCGGTCATGCCGTTGCTGGCCAGCGAGCCGTCGCTGAACACGTAGATCATCAGGGGCTTGCCGCGGCGGGCGGCGAATTCCAGGCAGGCGCCGATGCACTGGCCGGCGATGAAGTCGCGGGACTCGCCGGTCGCCCGGTCGCCGGTGTGGTAGTCGAAACCGCCGAGCTCGACGGTACCGGCCGCCGCGTTGCCCTCGACCACCAGTTTCATGACCGCCGCGGTCTTCTGGAACTCCGAGCTCTGCGCATATTCGGTCGCATTGAAGATGCCGTTCGGCCCAACGATGTCGGGATCGAGATCGGGATTGACCGCCGAGGGGCTCGAATACTTGTCGGTCACGTACGCGGCCTTGGTATAACCGCAGGTGAGCACGTGCTTCGCGGCCGCGTCCGCGGTCGGATCCGTGTAAGCCTGCACCGCTGCGTACTTGGCGTCGCTGATGCGCTTGGTCGATTCCATGACCGCGGTCACGTCGGCCGCGTTCGGCAGCAGCGTCGACAGCTGGCCGGTGTTCACGAGTCCGGTGACGTCCGCCGAGCTCGCCACGCGCGTCGGCTGAGCCTGCACGTTGACCATGGTCGCCGGCGCCATCGCATTGCCGCCGGACACGGTACTGTCGGTGCCGATCAGATCGAGCAGCGCGCCCCGCGCGCCGACCTGGTAGATCCCGTAGATCGGGTTCATCGGGTTGATGTTCGTGTCGTTCTGCGACAGCGCCGGGATCACGGTGCCGCTGGTGTTCGCCATCGCAAGCGCGCGAGTGCGCGTCTTCATGCCGCGCAGATGCGCGCTGTCGGCGTGGAAGCGCAGGCCGAAGGTGGTGTCGACGTTGCTGCCGGCGGCGCTCGCGCTCGGCAGCATCGAGCCCGGCAGGCCCAGTTTGTTGTAGCCGGCGGTGGTGAGGAAATCGAGCTGCCCGCCGGGCCCGCCGACCAGCACGTTCGACCCCGCGACGTTGCCGCCGCCGCTGAGGTCGAAGCCGATGAAGGGCACGAGCCCTGCGCCGAGCGAGATGCCGCAGGGTCCGAGCAATGCCTGCAGGTCCGGATCCAGCGCCGCGCGCGCCCGCCTCGGCAGCGCGAACAGTCCGAGCAGCGAGGGCGCGATCACGGTCGCGGCACCCGAGATGAATCCCTGCGCGAGGAATTCGCGGCGCGTGCGCGGCCGCGGATGGTCCGGATGGCGGTACGGGCCGACACGGGCCCCGCTGTCGTGCTTCTTGCTCATGTCTTCAGGACTCCTGGCGAATCTTCGCGAGATGCGTCTCACTGGACCAGTACGTCGGCGCTGCCGAGCGCCGCAGCGCAGGCGGCGCTGGTCACGGCCAGCACGCGCGGGGTGTTGTTGCACGGACTCGCGCCGGTACACAGGCGCCCGATCAGCGAATCGAGCTCGGTGGTCACCGACGAGGCCGACGGCTGATCGGCGAGCGGCTGGCCGTTCGGTGCCGCGCCGAGCACGCGCGCGGCGAGCGCGCTGGTCACCGAGTCGATGCCGGCCTGGGTCGAGAACAGCGACGGTCCGAAGCTCACTCCGGGGAACATCTGCGCCTGCAGCGACGGGGTGTTCACCATCACGCTGCAGTACTGGATCGCGAGCTGGGCGATACCGACCTGGTTGGCGGCCAGGAACCCGTCCAGCGTGGGCGACGAGGGCAACTGCTGCTGCACCGACAGGTAGGTCTGGTCGACCGCCGACTGGGTGGTCGGAACGCCGGTGAGCTGCGACATGGTGCGGTTGATCTGCGCGAAGGTGCGCAGCCCGATCGCCGAGGAGGCCGGCAGGTCCGCGGGCGGCGGCGGCGGCGCCGGCGCCGGCTCGACGACCACATGCGTCTGCGAACCGAGCTGATCGAAGGTCAGGAAGAACTGGTCGGTGGCCGGGTTCTGCAGCGGGATCACGGTGCCGATCGGCGAGAGCACCTCGCCCTGTGCGGTGTAGTTGGCCGCCGTGACCGTCGTGTCGAGCGGAATGTACGCCTGACCGACGTTCGGTATCTGCCCGTTGATGCCGATGCGGATTCCCTTGACGACGATGCCGTCGGGCGTGGCGGTCGGATCCAGGGACACGAAGGTCGGCTGCGAGAACAGGTAGCTGTAGCTGTCGTACTGGCTCACCGTGAACATCACGTAGGACTGCGGCACGCCCGTGACGGCGCTCACGTCGAACAGCATGAAGTATCGCTGGCCGACGCCCGCCTGGTAGTTCTGCAGCACCTGCGCCGG
>JAGWPY010000168.1 GCA_028870275.1 Gammaproteobacteria bacterium
CGCCGAGAGCGTACCGGCGGCCGACCCGGGCCCCGCCGGAGCCGCCCCGGGGGCCGCCTCCCCCGCCGCGGCCTGCGCCGCGGCCGCCGGCGTCGCATCTCCAGAGGGTGCCGCCGTGACGGTCGGGTCGGGCCCGGGCGCGCTCGTTGGCGCGGCGGGACCCGTCCCGCCCTGGCGTGCGCGCAACACCCGGATCAGCGTGTACATCACGGCGCCGAGCCCGAGCAGCGTGAGTACTTGATGAGCGATGAATCCGATTCCAGGCACCACGTACAGGACCAGCGCAATCGCACCGCCGATCAAGGTCACGACCGGCAGTTCGCCGAGCGCGCCCTGCGCACGCCGGCCGGTCACCAGGCGACCGAGCCAGGCGAGCACCACGACCTTGCCGAACAGGGTGGCGATCAACAGGCCGAGCAGCACGAACGGCACCGCCGCGATGCCGATGACGGTGATGCACAGGAGCACGATCAGCACCGGAATCGACAACGTGGCGACCAGCGCGGCCAGGACGGTCTCGCCGGGCCGGCTCTCGAGCGTGTGCACGCAACTCGCCGTCCCCTCGCGGAATGCGGCCGCGAGCAGCGCGTAGAACGCCAGCAATCCGAGCGCGAACCACCAGGCCCAGGACAGGCCCGGCGCGAACGCGAGCGGCCGGCCGTACAACAGGCACTGGGCGATCCATGGGTGCAGCCAGTCGAAGTCGCTGAGCGGGCCAATGCGAACCATGTTGACGTCGCCGTGCACGACCGCGCCCGGATCGCGGACCACGCGGCCGCCGATTGCGACCACATCGCCGCCGACCACCGCCTTCGGTCCGAGCGTGACGGTGCCGAACACGGCGACCGCGTCGCCGCTGACCGCCCCGTCGACCGTGGTGTTGCCGAACACCGCCACAGCGCCATCCTCGCTCGTTCCGGCGACGTGGGTGTTGCCGAAGATCGAGACGACGTCGCCCGCCCGCCCCTCGTCGGTCGACGAACCGAAGATCGATACCACCGATTGTGCATGCCGGTCCGCATCGAGATGCGAGTCGCGGCCGAAGCTGACCAGCGCATCGTCGCCGTGAGCACGCCCGTGCCGCGGCGGCGCCGCTATGGCGGGCGGCGGCGGCAGCGACGTGCTGGCGCCCTCCGCGACCACCGCGCTCGCGGCGTCTTCGCTCGCCGCCGCGCCCATGGCCGCGGTCGACGCGCAGAGCGCCACGAGCGAAACGAGGGCGATGGCGAGTGTGCGGTAGGTGCTCGATGCTTTCATGACGATTCCCCGACGTATCATGGATTCAGGTACAAGCTGCGGTACGCGAACGCGCCGAGGCCGAGCAACGCCGCGTACAGCGTCGTCGCGATCACGACCAAGGCCAGGACCCACGGCGGCGGCAGTCCGCCGTCGAACAGACGCATCGCCGACTGTGCGACGATCGTCGAATGCAAAATATCGCGTAGCAGCCCGAGAGGCGCCCCCGCCCTCTGCGCGATCGTCGCCAACCCACCGGCGGTCCAGGCACCGGCCCGCCAGGCGAACGGCACCGCCGCGAGACTGGCCGCGATCAGCGCGAACCGCGGCGCCGGCGGCCAGGCCGCCACCGGCCGGCGCCACCACGGCAATGCCGCACGGCGCTGCAACTCCGCCATCACCCTCGCCTCGAGCGCAGCCGGCGCCGGCCGCGGCGCGAGCGTATGCAGGCCGCGGTCGACCAGGGCCGCCGTTTCGTCGTCGATGTCGATGCGTCGGTCTTTCATCTCAGTTCTCCATTCCGTCCGGCTGGATGCCGCAGGCGCGCATCACCGGCAGGAGCGCGGCCCGGCCGCGACGGATGTCGGTCTTCACTTTGGCGAGGGATACGCCGAGCCGGGCCGCGATCTCGTCGTACGAGAGATCCTCGAAGTGATAGAGAACCAGAGGCACGCGTTGATGGTCCGGCAGCCGGCGCAGGGCGCTCTCGATCGCCGCTCCGCGTTGCGCATGATCCAGGTCCCGCTCCGGGGAATCGGCCGCGGGCGGATCGAGGAGCCCATCGTCCCCGTCCGGCTCGTCGCTCGCCCGCAGCTCCGCGAACGGCAGCCAGCGTCGCCGGTAGCGCGTCAGGTGATTGAGCGCGAGATGGGTCGCGACCGTTCTCAGCCAGCCTCCGGCGCTCGCGCTCGAACGCAGCTCGTCGAAGTGGGCGTAGGCTCGCACGAACACTTCCTGGGCGACGTCCTCGGCCTGGGCGTCGCGACCGACCAGCCGCGCGGCGGTCGAGAAGACCATGTCCTGATGAGCGCGCATGAACGTGGTGAATTCTCCGGGATCCGCGCTTGCATTCGGTGAGGTACGCACTGGGTTGCTTTCTGCTATGAGTGTCTAACCCGGTTGCGCCCCGAAAGTTGCAGCCGGCGCCCGCCGGACGGCGGTCGCGGCACCCCCCCCCCCGACCGCTCATGGTACGCTTGCGCGGGCGGCCGGGAACAGGTCGCAGGAGGAGCCGCCGGATGTACGCCAAGCCGTCGACCCCGTCGACCATCGGCGGCGTGCTGGACAACGCCTTTCGCCTGTTGCGGCTGTCGGTGCCGCGCGCCTGGCCGCTCGCGCTCGCCCCCGCCGTGGCGGTCGCGCTGATCGACATCGGCCTGCAGGCCCGGATGCCTCCGGGCGTGCTGACCGATCCACAACGGCTGTTGCAGGCGGTCGCCACTCCCGGATACATCGTCTCGACGGCCATCGCAATCCTCGTGCAACTCCTCGGCAACCTCGCCCTGATCCGTCAGGTCGATGCGCTCGCCAATGGCCTTACCCTCTCCCCGTGGTCGGCGCTCGCCTCCGGCGTGCGGCTCCTGCCTGGCGCGGTCGCCGCCGCGGCGATGATCGCGATCCCCGTGACCCTCGGACTGCTCCTGCTCGTGGTGCCCGGCATCTACCTGGCCGGCCTCTGGTTGCTCACGTTCACGGCCATGGCGGTCGAGGACACCGGCCCGGTTGCATCGATGCGCCGCAGCGGCCGCTTGATCCGCGGGGAATGGTGGCGGACGAGCACCGCCTACACGGTCGCGGTCGTGATCGCGCTGGCGATCTACCTCCCGGCCCTCATGCTTCTCAGCCTCGTCCTGGCCTTCGGAGGCATCGACGCACCGCTCACGATCGGCCTGCAGAGACTCATGGGCGTCGCGACCAGCACGGCGCTCGCCCTGTGGTTTGCGGTCGTGCAGCTCGCTCTCTTCTACGATCTCGAACTGCGCCGCTCGGGCGCGGATCTCGCTCGGCGGGTCGACGCGCTGCAGGCCGACTGATCCCGCAGACGGCGCAACAGTTCGGCGTCGGGCAGGTCGGCAAACGACCCGTCCCCGAGCGGACCGTCGCTCTGCGGCCGCTCGAGTAGTCGATACGCGATGGCCCGGCGCTGCTCGGGCTCGAGCGCCGGCCAGCGCTCGATCAGTTCCGCGGCCAGTGGACCGATCGCTTGCGCGGCGGCTGCGCCGCCCCCATCCTCCGCCGCTTGCGCCGCAACGAGTCGCGTGCCGGCGACGAGATCGCCGAGGCGCGCCCGGTCGGCGCGCAGGGCACAGCTCGCCAGTCCGACCAGGTAGCCGACCGGCAGGCTGTCGACCACGCGCAGCAGGTTGCGGATCAGAATCGCGGCGACGGACGGCACTTTACCGTCACCCGCAACCAGGCGCAGGCCGGCGACGCGCTTACCCGGGGTCACGCCGCCTCCCAGCCACTCGAGGAGCGGGTGATAGAGCAGATAGAGGCACCCGGCCGGCACCAGGGCGATCCTGAGGTCGCGATGCGGAATTGGCCAGCGCGGATGCAGCACGAGGACCGCAGCCAGTATCCAGATGAGCGCACCGAGCAGCCGCAGGTGCCAGTCGACGACGAACGCGTAACTTCGGCTGCCGAGACCGGCCGCTGGCGCGCCGGACGACGACCCCGGAGATCCCTTCAAGTGCGCCCGCCCGAGCGCTGCAGCCGGTCGTCGAGTTCGGCGAGCGAGGCGGCCAGCGCATTGCCGCTGTCGCGGACTTCGCTGCGCAGTCCGTCCTCGAGACGCTGGATGCGCGCGTCGAGCCCGGCGAATTCTCCCTGCAAAGTGGCACGCAGGTCGGCGAGACGCGAGCTCTCGGCCTGTTCCGCCAGCTGGCGCTGTGCCTGCAGTTCCTTGGCGTGACGGCGCGCCTCGAGCAGGCTGGTCGCCTGCCACAGGATTACGTACCCGGCAAACGTCGCCGTCAGCAGCACGATGATGGTCAGCATGACCAGACCGACCGGGGCCTCGAACGAGGTGAACAAGAGCGTGAATCGCCCGACGGCCGTGATCGCCGACCAGTTGAGCGCTAGAAAGACGCCGACCAGCAGCAGCACGGCCACGACGATCAACGAGCGGATGCGCACCGACCACTCCTCCCGCCGCCGAGCGGCGCCCCGGAACCCGCACCGGAGTGTAACCGAACGTGCGCGTCCGCCGGGACGGATGCGCGCGCGTCCGTGCGCGCGGCTTGCTTCTAGGATCGGCGCCCCGACGATCGCGTCATGCTGCCAGGCGCCGGTGCGGAATTATCCTCGCCTGGCCGATCGGCGGAAGCGGACCTGTGCACGGTCGGAAAGACCTTATGTCAGATCGGGCTCAATATTCGAACTGATAGGACAGTCCGATCGAGTTTCCGGGGTCGTTCTGGGGTGTGATGCCCTGCGTGATCGCGGCGCCGTTGCCGAAGCGCGTCCTGAGCTTCAGGTGCCGGGTCAGGTCGACATCGACCTGCAGCTGGCTGAATCCCGTGGTCGATTGCTTCGCCTCCAAGTACACGCGCGGCGACAGGTAGCGACCCGCCGCGATGCTCGCGCCGGCCGGGGCCGCGGCGGTCGCATTCGTGGTCGGGCTGGCCGCGCCGACGGTCAGCCGATCGAGCCCGAGTGCTCGCTGCAGCGCGGCGAGCGGATCGAGCCCTGCGCCGCCGACGCCGGACAGGGTCGCGAGCGCCGCGCCGATCTGCGCGGCCTGCAGCGCCGTCAACCGTGCCGGACTCGTTCCGCCGAACAGCAGGTTGCCGAGGATCTGATCCGGTGGGAGCTGCGGGATGCTGGTCAGCTCGAAACGAGGCGCATCGGCGAGACCGGTGATCCGCAAGGTCGATTGCACGTTGGAGTAACTGCTCTGCGCCGTGAAGTCCAGCGTCGGATCGATCCTCTGACGAAGGCCGGCGCCATTGAATCCGACGTGGCCGCTGGTGAACGAGAGCCGGCTGCCCGCCAACGTGAAGCTGCCGCGCTGCAGATCGAAGCCGCCGCTGACCTGCGGCGAGTCGAGCGTGCCGCCGAGACGAAGGTCGCCGCCGAGTTCGGCGTCGAGACCGCGGCCCTGCACGAGCACCTGTCGCGGCGCCTCGACGGTGAGGTCGAGAGCCACGACCAGCGGTTGGGGCGCCGCCACGGCCGGCGGCGTGCCGCGGCGGCGCACGTCGAGCACCGCGACGTTCGGCGGCAGGGCATTCGGGATGCCGATGATCGCGCGACGCACGTGGATCCGCCCGGCGAGCTCGATGCGCTTCGATGCCTCGCCGCGCACGGTCACGTCGCCGTCCACGGTCGCGGTGACCAGGCTGCTGGCGATGAGACGGGCGTTGCTCGCCTGGATGTGCAGGTCGAGCGGCTTCTGCGCCGCGAGCACGCCGATCCTGCCTGTGACGGTCACCCGGCCAGAACCGGTCGTGGCCGCGAAGTGGCTCACGTTGAGCGAATCGCCGTCGCCGGCCAGCGTCGCCTCGATGTGCTGCAGATTCACGCCGCGGACGAAGTCGCGCACCTGACCGTCGGTCATGCGCAGCTCGCCGGAGAGTTGCGGTTTGGCGAACGACCCGGACACCTCGAGCGCCACCCGCACCAGTCCCGAGGCGTGGATACCGCGCGCCTCCAGCGTGGGCGCGGCGAGAGCGAGGTCGATGCTACCGTCGGCGCGCAGGGCGAGGGGCACCGCCCCCTCCAGCGGCACGCGGCCGTCGATCCGAAGCTGCGCCTTGTGCGCCGCCTGCAGATCCGCGCGCAGCTGCAAGACGTGCGAGTCCAACCGGGCCGAGCCGCGCAGCGAGACCTCGGGCAATCCGAGTCCGTCCGCGTCCACGCCGCGCAGGCCCGTGGCGTTCCATTGCAGGCTGCCGTACGGAGCGCCGTAGGGACCGGCGAGCCGCGCCTGCGCGTCGATCCGTCCGCGCGCCAGCCACCCGGGCGCGAACAGGTCGACGAGCCGTGCATCGCCGTCGCGCAGTTCGGCCTGCACGTCGAGCGTCGGCGCGAATTGGCCGCGCACCATCAGCGAGCCGCGCCCCAGGTCGAAGCGCAGCTCGGACGAGCGCAGTCCTGCGGCAAAATCGACATCCGCGGGCGCGAGCAGCCGCAATTTCCGTCCCGCGTAGCGCAGCGATGCCTCGCGCAGGTGTATTCGTCGTCGTTGCGGATCGACTCCGCCGAGCGCACTCATGGCCACCTCCGCGCCGCGTACCCGCCCATGGGCATCGAGCCGCAATACCAGCGCATCCGGGGCGCCGGCCAGCAACGCATCGGCATCGACCGCGGTTGCGCCGCTCTCGAATCGCTGCAGGATGGTCCGCCACTCGATCTGCGGCCGCCGGCCCGCGATTCGCCAGCTCGCATCGCTCTGTAACCGTCCGTGCAGATCGGCGTCGACGATTCGATCGAGATCGGCGAGATCTGCGACCGTGAGACTGGCCTGCGCCTCCTCGAGCCGACCGGAGCCGTCGAAGCCGAACCGTCCGGCCGCCGCCACGCTCTTCCAGGATCCGCCGCGAATCCTTGCGGCAAAGCCGTGCGGCGTGCGCCTGAGACTCGCGGCAGCCGCGAGCGGCGCCGCATCGAGCCGGCCCGTGAGGCGCAGATCTCCGCCCTGCAAACCGCGCAAACCGGCGCCGAATCCCTCGAATTCACCGACCACGCGGGCGTGGCCTGCCGCGGACGCGGTACCTGCGCCGAGATCCGCGGCGTCCACGGTGAGCCGGGCCTGCCAGCGTCCGATCGCGGCGGCGCCGGGGTCGGCGCGTGCCAGGCGCGCCGCGAGGCTCACCGCCACCTCGTGGCCGAGTGATGCGACCCAGGCATCGTTCGCGGACAGACCGGTGAATCGCACGTTCGCCCGCAGATCGAGCGGCGAGGCGAGTCGTGTGAGCGCGATGTCCGCCTCCGCCCGACCTTCGACGTGCCGGCCAGCGATCGCCGCGAACGGCGCGATCTGCGCGACCACGAAGTGCATGTTCGCCGCCACCGCAGCCTGCGGATCCAAGCGGGCCGTGACCGAGACGAGCGGGTGATGCGCTTCGATTCGCAGGCCCTGCCGGGGACTCTTGGTCGAGTAGGCGGCGGCGAATTCGACCGGCGCGTGCGCGAGGACGTCGCCGCCGGCGCCGGCACGCGCGCTGAGACGCACCGCGTCCGCACTCCCGTGCAGCGAGTAGGCGCCGTCCTGTCCCCCGAGCGCGGCCTGCAGCCGGCGGATCTCGACTCCGCCCGGCAACCTCAGCCCGTCGATCGCCAGAGTCGCGGAGACCCGTGCGTCGTTCAAGGTGCCGCGCCATCGGCCCGACCATTCGCACCCGCGCCAGGCGAGGTCGGCTCGCGGACTCATCGCGGTCGACTGACCGGCCGTGTGCAGATCCGCCGACCCTCGGCGCAGATCCGCGGTGCCGCTGGCCGTGGCGTGCAGCGTTCCCGCGGCCAGCCGCAACTCGACGCCCGCGGCATCACTCGGCCCGGACAGGGACAGCGAGGCCGAGAGACCGCCGAGATTCGGCAGTCCGAGCAGATTCTCGAGTGGACCTTCCGGCGGCTCACGCAAGACGATCCGCGCGTCGATGCGGCGCGCATCGCCCTTCCATCGAAGCTGGTAGGAACCGGCAGCGTCGAGTCGCCGGGCGTCCGCACGCAGATCGAGCAGCCCCCCCCATTGCCAACGCAATTCCCCATCCACGGCGAGCGAGGCCTCGTGGCCCGCGAGCGGCGCGGCGAGCCGCAGCCGCGAGATCGAAGCGTGCCGGAGCTCGATCGTGGTGAAGATGGTCGGCGCGTGGCTGCCGCCGGAAGTCGCGGCGGGCCGGCGCCTCAGGTCGATGCTGGCCACGCGCAGGTCGGCGACCTCGATGTGTCGTTCGAGCACGCCGATCGGCCGCCAGTGGAGCGCGACATCGTTTGCGACCAGCCAGATCCCCTCGCGGTCCCGCAGGATCACGGCGCGCGCGCTCAGCCGCTGCGGGAACCCGCCGCCGAGTCCGGCGATCTGGACACGGCCACCGCTGAGAAGATACGTGATCCGTTCGAGCGTCTGGCGGCCGGACTGCGTTCCCCCGAGGAAGATCAGCGCGCCGGTCGCGACCGTCGTGACGGTCGTCGCGGCGATCGCGAGCAGCACGGCGATTTTGCGCACCAGCCTCATCAGAATGCCTGCCCCAATCCCACGTAGATCTCGTAGTAGTCATCGCCGGCCTGGTAATGCCTCCGGGGCACGGCCACGTCGAATCGGATCGGACCGATCGGAGTGTAATACCGCAAGCCGGCGCCGAGCCCGACGCGCAGCACGTTGGGCAGAGGCTTCAGGCTGGCGCTCACCTGCCCGGCATCGACGAACAGTGCGGCGCCGAACTTGCGGCCGAAACGCTGCCGGAATTCCAGACTCGCGGCGACGATCGCGGTACCGCCGATCGGAACCTCGGCACAGGTGGTCGCCGGAGGCGTGCATGGGAACTGCGGGCCGACGCCCTGGTATCGGAACCCGCGGATCGTTCCGCTGCCGCCGCCATAGAAGCGCTGATCGGGCGGCAGACTGTACTCGCCCGCTCCCTGGGCGAATCCCGCCAGGACGCGACCCGCGAGCACGCTGCGGCCGCGATCGCTCCAGCCGAACCGATGCAGATCGAGATACGCCGCCAACTTGACCTGAGTGACCACGAAGGTCGCGTTCGGCCGGCCGATCGAGCGCGTCGGGGCGACCGTGATCGAATCGCGCATGCCGTGCAGCGCGTCCTCGAGCGGCGAGGACAGGTTCGTCGAATCGTAGGAGAGACCGATTGGTGTGGCGACCAGCGTGTAGGCACGAGGCGTCGCCGTGCCCGGGGGCTGAATGATCGTCTCGTTGGCGGTGGTCACGCCCGCCGTGGCGCTCCACACGCTCGATAGTCTGCGGATCAGCGTGACCCCGGTCGTGAGGGCGGTCTGATCATAGGCCTGCAGGGACTGCTTGGCTGCGTCCAACGAGATCTGCAGGGATTGATCGCGTCGCGCGAAGTCCGGGAGCACGAGCTTGGCGCCGACGTCGTAGCCGAGACTCGTGGCCGCGGTGCCGCCGATGTCGGTGACCGAGGACGACAGGCTGAGACGCTCGGCGTGACCGAAGGCATCGCGGTTCGTCCAGGTCACCCCGCCGCTGCCGCCGAGATCGCTCGAATAGGCCGCGTCGACCGCGACCGAATGGCGCGGCCGCTCGCGCAGGTCCAGGGTCAGAGGAAGGCGATTCCCCGCCTCCGGCGCGTCTGCCGTCCGTATGCTGACCGCGGAGAAAACCCCCAGATCGAGCAGATCGCGGCGCGCCCGCTCGATCGTCGAAGGTGCGTAGGGTTCGCCGACACGCAGCTGCAGGCGGCGGCGCAGATAGGCCTCGCGCAGATGCGCGAGGCCGACGATACGAATCGTCCCGATGTCCACTTTCGGGCCGGCGACGACCTTGAATCGCAGGTCGAGCAGGGGTCTGGTCGGATCCTCGGTCGCGACCGGCGGCGCGACCTTGGCGAACGCGTAGCCCTGTTCCTGCAGCGCGCCCTGCATGCGCGCCCCGCCGGCCAGCACCGCGGCCGCCACGGCCGGTTGGCCGCCGGCGAGTCCGAGCGCACGCAGCGCGAATGGCGGCGGGTCGCCGTCCACCGAGATCCGGCCGATCCGGTAGAGCGGTCCGAGGGAAAATGCCACCGAGACCCGCGCATCGCGTCCCTTGGGCAGCGCGGTGAGCGCCTCGGCGAGCGCCGGATCGGCGAGCGGGCGGCCATCGACCGTGATCGCGACGGCCGACTCGTAATAGCCGAAGCTCTCGAGGACCGTCTTCAATCGCCCGATGTCCGACCGGGCGCGTACGATCAGCCCGAAGGGTCCGACCGGCGCGCCACCCCGCAACGACTCGAGGTCGGATGTCGCCGCGAGCGTGTCGTCGAGCGAATCGCTTCCGGTCGACGCGAACGAGACGCGGTAAGGCAGCGGATCGGCGCCCCAGGCGGAAGCCGCGAGGCCGACGAGCATCGCCAACAGGCATCCGACGCGGACGGTCCGCGCTCCCGTCCGCCGCAGACGCGCGCTGCGGATCCGCGATAGGTTCAGGCGCAGGGGCGTACGGGCGGCGATCATCGGCGATCCCGTGGATCGCGGCGAGACTGCGCCGCGATTTCGCCGGCGATTATAACGGACCGAAGCGGCGCCCCGCGGGGCGCCTCAGAACTTGTAGAGCGCCTCGATCGCGACCGAGTCGAGACTGCGCGCGAAGGTCAGCGGCTGTCCAGTGCCATCGAGGCTCTTGACGAACGCTCCGGGCACGCTCGATTCGTCGTAGCGACCCTCGAGCCGCAGTTCGAAGGACTTGGCCGGCGCGTAGCCGACGGTGAGGGTCGTTTCCTTCCACCGTTGTCCGCGGCCGCTCGACGGATCGACGACCCCGGTTCGGTAACCGTTGCGATCGTCGAAATACTCGCCGCGCAGGCTGACCCGCCAGCGATCGGTGAACTGATAATTGCCGTAGGCGGCGACTCCGTCCCAACGATAGGTATGCAGCACCGCTCCCGGGCTGTCGTCCTTCTGGGAGGCATCGTCGTAGTTCAACACCAGCGTGAGTTTCGCGGTCGCGTTCCAGGTGGCCACGACGTCGACCAGGAATCGCTGGCCCTGTGCCGCGCTCGGCGCGTTGTTCACGATGGCGAGCGGCTCGCGGCCGACGTAGCCGTCGACCAGCAAGGTGACCGACTTCGCCGGCGTGAACGTCACGCCATACTCGATGGTCTTCTGCCGGTTCGCGTCGCTCACCTGGTCCCAGCCGTTGTCGACGCCGAGCACGAGCGTCCACCGATCGTCGATCGCGTAGGTCGCCCGCAGGCCCGTGTGAGTGAACGGAATCGCGTACCCGAACAGGATGGAGCGCGAGAAATTGCTGTTTCCGGGCGAGGCGATCACTTCGGCGCCGGCGAGCGTCACGAATTTGCCGAGCATCAGGGTCAGGGGTCCGTGGGCGTATTGCACGAAGCCCTGGGTGAGATCGAAATTGGCTCCGCCCTGCAGGGGATAGGACTTGATGACTTCGGCATCCTGACCGGCGGTCAGGTTCACGACCGCACCGAAACCCTCCTGCGGCTGCTTGGCGATGGTCAGGGCGGCCTGATGGAGCGCGAAACTGTCTGCACGCGCATCGAACACGCGATCCGGCACACCGCTCGAGAACTCTCCGGCGCCGCTCTGATGCTCGTAGGCGGCATCCAGGTAGCCGCTCACCACAATCCCGTCGGCGGCGAGCAGACTCGACAGACTGATCGGTGCCGCGGGAGGATCGGCCGCGGCGGCCGATCCTCCGGCAACGAGCAGCAGCGTGGTGGTAGCGGCGAATGCGCAATGGCGGTTCATGTCGGCATGCCTCCGTTGGGATGTCGTGTGCAGAGGATCCAGCGCTCCGCGACCGCGGGGCGTTAAATTTTTCTCTCGTCCCCGGCGGCCACAACGGCCGCCGGGGGGCGAAGAGCCGGCGGTCGCCGCCGGCAACAGACGTCTATTCGATCGCCTCGCCGTGCAGCGCGATGTCGAGGCCTTCGCGCTCCTCGTCGGTCGTGACCCGCAGACCGATGGTCAGATCCAGCGCCTTCAGGATGATCAGGCTCCAGGCGAAGCTCCAGGCGAGCGTCGCCGCGACGCCCTTGAGCTGCAGCCAGACGCTGCCCGTCGCGCCGCTCAACTCCTTGCTGACCAGCGCACCGGTGAGCAGCGCGCCGAGGATGCCGCCGATGCCGTGCACGCCGAATGCATCGAGCGCATCGTCGTAGCCGAACATCTTCTTCATGGACGTCGCCGACAGGTAGCAGACGACCCCGGCCGCTGCGCCGATCAGCACGGCGGAGTTCGGCGTGACGAAACCCGATGCCGGCGTGATCGCCACCAGACCCGCCACCGCGCCGGAGGCGATGCCGAGCACGCTCGGCTTGCCCTTCAGGGTCCATTCGGTGAACATCCAGGCGATCGCGGCCGCGGCGGTCGCCACGTGAGTGACCGCGAAAGCCATGCCGGCGCGTCCGTCTGACACGACCGCCGAACCGGCGTTGAACCCGAACCAGCCGACCCAGAGCAGCGAGGCGCCGATCACGGTCAGGGTCAGGTTGTGGGGCGCCATCGCGATTTTGCCGAGTCCATCGCGCTTGCCGAGCATCAGGGCCGAGGCGAGCCCGGCGATGCCGGCGTTGATGTGCACCACCGTCCCGCCGGCGAAGTCGAGCTGGGTCGAGGCGAGCCAGCCGCTCGGCTCCCACATCCAGTGGGCGACCGGACAATAGACCACGATCAGCCAGATCGACATGAACCAGAGCATCGCGGAGAACTTCATGCGCTCGGCGAATGCGCCGCAGATCAGGGCCGGCGTGATGATGGCGAAGGTCGCCTGGAACATCGCGTACACGGTCTCCGGAATGGTCGGCGCGAGGTGCGAGACGCTCTCCTTGCCCGCATCGTGCAGATAGACCATGCCGTTGAAGAACGCGCGCGACAGACCGCCGATGTAGGGCGTGCTTCCGGGCGTGAACGCCAGCGAATAGCCGACCGCCCACCAGAGAATCGTCACCACGCAGGTGATCGCGAAACTCTGCATGAGGGTCGACAGGATGTTCTTCTTGCGCACCATGCCGCCATAGAAGAGCGCGAGCCCGGGGATGGTCATCATCAGCACGAGCGCCGTCGAGGTGAGCATCCAGGCGGTGTCGCCCGAGTTGATCTTGTCGAAGCCGACCAGAAACGGCGCGGTGGGTGCGGCCGCAGGAGCGGGTGCAGCCGCGGCCGTCTGAGCCGCAGCGGCCGTGCTCGCCGGCGCGGCGACGGACGCGGCAGCGGCACTGGCCGCCGAGGTCGGCGCGGCCGGCGCGCTCGAGGCGTCGTCCGCCCAGGTCGCGCGCAATGGCAGGACGGTGATCAGCGCGCAGTACAGGAACAGTTTCAGCAGCGTTCTCATCAATGCGAATCCCCCTGGTTTCAACTAGATGGCGGCGGCGTCTCGCTCGCCCGTGCGGATGCGCACGACCTGCGCGAGGTCGAACACGAAGATCTTGCCGTCACCGACCTTGCCGGTCTGCGCGGCCCGGGTGATGGCTTCGATGACCTGATCGGCGATCGAATCTTCGACCGCGATCTCGACCTTGGTCTTCGGCACGAACTCCACCACGTATTCGGCACCGCGGTAGATCTCGGTGTGGCCGCGCTGACGGCCGAAGCCGCGCACCTCGGTGACGGTGATGCCCTGCACGCCAACCTCGCCGACTGCTTGGCGCACGTCGTCGAGCTTGAATGGCTTGATGATGGCGGTGATCAATTTCATCGTTGCAACTCCCTCAGATGCGTCGCGGCGACTCGGTGAGATCGAAAGCAACCGCCGTGCCAGGAGTCACCGAACCATTTGAATCAGGCATTTGCGCGGCGAAGCGGGAATGCTTCGGGCGCGCAAGGCACCCAAACGGTGCACGCCCTGCCCGCCAGCGCCTCACAACGACGCAGCCTGGCTACGCGTTACAAGCACTCATCCGGCTACGTAGAATGTGGCGCGAATCTCCGGCGACGCCGAACTTCTGGAGGGGACGCATGAGCGATGGTGATCTGGCGATGCTCGGATGGTGCGATCTCGGCTCCATCGTCCGCACGCGGCCCGTGCCCCTCGATCGTCTGGACTCCCGGCGGCGATTCGGCATGGGCTACGCGACCGCGGGGGTGGCGATCACCCCGTTCGACGGCATCGTCGAGAATCCCTGGGGTCCCATGGACGAAATGCGCCTGGTGCCCGTCGAGGGAGCCGAAATCGCCGTGGCGGCGCGAGAGATGCACCCGGCGATGCACCTGCACCTGAGCCGCGCGCTCGCCGCCGACGGTACTCCGGGGGAATTCTGTCCGCGCAATTTCTGCCAGGCCGCGGTCGAGGCCCTCGAAGCCGAGACCGGATGGACCCTCTGGTCGGCGTTCGAGCACGAATTCACCGTCATCGAGCCGACCTTGCGCTTCGGTCCGGTCTATTCGGTGCAAGCGCTGCGCTCGATCGCACCGTTCGTGCACGAGTCCGTCGCGGCCCTGCGGCCCCTCGCGATCGAGTGTTTCGAACCCGAATTCGGTCATGGTCAGTTCGAGGCGAGCTTCGCCCCGGCGGTCGGCGTGGGCGGCGCCGACCGCGCGGTGCTCGCCCGCGAGGTGCTGCGCGAGGTCGCGCGGCGGCACGCATTGCGGATCACGTTTTCGCCGAAGCCCGCCCCGGAAGGCGTCGGCAGCGGCATGCACGTGCACTTCAGTTTCCGCGACCGGGGGGGCCGGGCGGTGCTGTACGATCCGCGCGCTCCGGCCACCGTGTCGGCGGATGCGGCGAGCTTCATCGCCGGAGTGATTCGCCACATCGGGGCGCTGACCGCGATCTCGGCACCGAGCCCGGTCTCGTACCTGCGCCTCGGCCCGGGTCACTGGAGCTGCGGCTATGGGGCGTTCGGTGTGCAGAATCGCGAGGCGGCACTGCGCGTCTGCCCGTCGGCGGACCCCTCGCCGCAAGCCGCCGCGGCCGCCACCAATCTCGAACTGCGCATACCCGACGGGACCTGCAATCCGTATCTGGCGCTCGGCGCTCTCGTGCGCGCGGGACTCGAAGGGATGCGCGAGCGGCTGCCGCTACCGCCGGTGGTCGCCGGCGATCCGGCGCGGCTCGCCGAAGACGAGCGGCGCCGGCTCGGGGTCGAGCCGCTGCCGGCGAGCCTCGAGGCGGCGCTCGCTGCGCTGCTTGAGGACCGATTGGCGCGCGAGTGGATGCCGCCGACCCTGCATTCGACCTTCGTGTCGATCAAGCGCGCCGAGGCGGCCGCGCAGGAGTCTGCCACTGCGGCGCAGATGTGCGCCGCCTACGTACGACGCTACTAGAGGACACCGCAGAGTGCATCAACGAGCCGACTTCACCAGCGAACTGCCGCTCATCGATCACCACTGCCATGGTGTCGTCACCCGGGAACTCGAGCGCGATTCGCTCGAAGGTCTGATGAGCGAGAGCTATCGTCCGCCGCCGGCTGGAACCAGCCATTTCCAGAAACCGCTCGGACTGGCGATCCGCAGGCACTGCGCGCCGATCCTCGGCCTCGAGCCGCTCGCCCCGACCGAAGCCTACGTCGAGCGCCGCAGGCAACTCGGCACGGCGGAAGTGAACCGCCGCCTTCTCGCCGCGACCAGCGTGGACCTGCATCTGCTCGATACCGGGCATCGCTCCGCGGAGATCACCGGCGTCGGGGAATTCGCCGGCATTTCGACTCACCGCGTGCGCGAAGTGGTGCGCATCGAAGCGGTCGCCGAGGAGGTCGCAGCCTCCGGAGTCGAGGCATCGCAATTCGCCACGCGGTTCGCCGAAGCGCTGCAACGGCGCGGCGAAACGGCGGTCGGATTCAAGAGCATCGTGGCGTACAGAACCACGTTTCGCATCGAACAGAGCGCGCCGTCGGCCGCCGAGGTCGTCAGCGCCGCCGGCCGCTGGCTCGGCGCGATCGGCTCGGCCCGCCCCCGCATCGACTGTCCGGTGCTGATCCGCCATGGACTGTGGACCGCCGCACAGATCTGCCGCGAACGTCGCCTGCCGATCCAGCTGCACGTCGGCTTCGGCGACCCGGACGTCTACATGCACGCCTGCGATCCGACCCACTTCACGGATTTCGTCCGCGCAATGGAGTCCTGGGAGGTGCCGATCACCCTGCTGCACAACTACCCGTTCATCCGCGAAGCCGCCTGGATGGCCGAGGTTTTCCAGAACGTCTATTACGACGTCGGCGTGATCGTGAACTTCACCGGGCCTTCGGGCGAACGCATGGTCCGCGAAGCGCTCGAGGTCGGACCGTTCACCAAACAGGTCTACAGCTCCGACGCGTTCGGCCTGGCCGAACTTCACTATCTCGGTGCCCTGCTGTTCCGCCGGCACCTCTGCGCGGTGCTCGACGGCTGGATCCGCGCGGGCGACTGCACCGCACGCGACGCCGAGACGATCTTTTCGGGAATCGCCCGCGACAATGCGCTGCGGATCTATCCCCTCGGCTGAAGCTGCCGCCGGCGACGCAACGCGTAGCCGGCCAGGAACAGCCCGAGCAATGCCAGCGTGACCGCAGACCAGAGCGGGTTGGCGACGAAGCAGGCGACGAAGGACAGCGCCGCGGCGCCCCAGGCGAAGCGCACGGTCCAGGTTCCGCCGGGTGTTCGATAGGGGCGTGGCAACCCCGGCTCGCGTCGACGCATGATCCAGTGGGCCGGCAGCATCAGCAGGTAGGACAGCGTGCCGGCGCTCACCATCATCACGAAGATCTGATCGGCCGCGCCGGTGAGGGCGAGGGTACAGGCGAGCACGCCGGGCGCGATGATCGCGTTCAGCGGCACTCGCCGCCGGTTGGTGCGCGCCAGCGCCGCCGGCAGATAGCCCGCCCGCGCGAGCGCAAACGCCAGGCGGGAATAACCGTATATCGCCGAGAACAGACAGGCGAGTAGTCCGGCGAGCCCGCAGACGTTCACGAACCTCACGACCCAGGGAGCGACGCCCGCCACCTGCAGACCGGCCACGATCGGATCGTCGGCATATTGAAGCGCGCGCGCTCCGGCCGCGCCCGGACCGGCGAGCACGATCGCGATCGCGAACAGGGTGAGCACCGCGAGCGCGGCGAACATGCCGCGCGGCAGATTGCGCTGCGGATCGCGGGTCTCCTCCGCGGCCATGGCCACGCCCTCGACGGCGAGGAAGAAGGCGGTGCCGAACGGCAGCGCCGCCCAGACCCCGAGCCAGCCGTGCGGCAACCAGCGGCTGCGGGCGAGGCCCAGCGGCGCGATATCGGTCAGGTGGGCGACGTGAAACGACGGCGCGGTCGAGGCGACGAAGACGATCAGCCCCAGCAAGGCGATCAACGCCATGCCGAGCAGCACGCGCATCGCCTCGCCGACGCCCGCGGCGTGGATCGCGACGAACAGCAGGAACACGCCGACGATCACGGGTGCTCCGCCTATTCCGAGCAAGGGCCGCGTATAGGCGCCGACGAAGACCGCCACCACCGCCGCTGCCGCGCAATACTCGATGAAAATGCAACCGCCGGTGATGCAGGCGGCCACGGGGCCGAAGGCGCGTTCGGCAAACGCCGAGCCGCCGCCCGCTTCGGGGATGATGGTGGCGAGTTCGGCGAGCGAAGCGAGCAGCGCGAAATACATCGCCGCGCCGAACACGACTGCGAGCGCGAGTCCGCCCCAACCGCCGTGCTGCATTCCGAAATTCCAGGCCGAATAATCCCCCGCGATCACGTAGGAGACGCCGAGGCTCGCCAGCAACAGCCAGCCGATCGCGCCTTGGCGAAGCCCGCCGTCCATCAGCCTCTCCCGGGAACCGGGATGGCTCCGCGGCGCCCGACAGTCGTCACGTCCGGCCAGCGCTCAGTCCGGCCACGGCCTGCCTGGCCGCGAGCAGGGCCTGGCCGAGGATCATGCCGCGCCAATCATCGGCGTCCCCGTAGAACGCCGCGCGCATGCGAGCCCGGATCTCCTCGCCGACGGACGACGCGGGATCGCCATGGGCGTGCAGCCATGCATCGGCGCGCAACGCGAACAGCACCTCTTCGAGCGTCCGGGTACCGAATTCCAGCGCGATGCCGGTCACCTCGGCCTGCGCAAGCAGCGCGGCCGCGGCGCTGAGGCCATCGCCGACGATCGGTGCCGATGTCGAAGTCGCATCGAAAGGACAGGTGATCGCCGCGCCGAACCACGTGGCGGCGCGCCGATGCGCGGCCGAGCCAGGCCGGTCGGTGACGATCTGTTCGCCGAATCCCCGGGGGCCGAGACCCGTGTGAAAATCGATCAACGCGACCCGGGCCGCACCGCGCAGATAGCTCGCGAAGATCGCCTCCTGCGTGCGTCGCGACCACGTTGGCGAGTCGCCGCCGTAGAAAATGCCTCGCGGGTGATCATATTGCCCGGCGCTGATCGCAGCCTGTAGAGCCGCGGCGCCGTTGCGCGCGGCGTACTCGCGCAAGCGGGCATCGCTCGCCGCGATCGATTCCGCGGTCCACTCCCGTGGACAGATGGCCTCGTTCAGCGCGTCGTACCCGGGATTGCCCGGTCGGGGGAGGCGAAAATCGATCCAATTGCGGTTCAGATCGACGTTTTCCTGCGTGACTCGGCGCAACCAGGCGAATCCGTAGGGGTTGATCGCGTGGATCAGCAGCGCCGCGAATCCGCCCGGCAGCCGCCCAGCCTCGCCGCGCTCGAGCCAGTCGACTTGCGCGCCGGAGCCGGCGAAGCCTTCGACACCGTGGGTCGCGGAGATCATCACCAGCACGTTCTGCGCGTCGCGCGGACCGAGCCAGGCAACATCGGTGGACAGGCTCTCGCCCCGCGGTCCGTGCTCGGGGTGTGCGATCCGCTCGAGCGAAGCGCCGGCGCGGCTTGCGGCCGCGACGAACAACTGGCGTGCGGTGCTGAAATCGGCACCGAAGCGATCACCTGGAACCACCGCAGCACTCCCTCAGGTCTCGTCGTCGAGGCGCTCGCCCCGGCCGGCGGCAGTCCGGCCGCGCATATTGTAAGCTTTCGGGGCACCAGATCGCGGCTTCGTTGTCGAAGCGGGATATTGCTGGAACCATGAGGAGCTGCGGATGGACTCGATCGTGATGCGCAAGACCCGGCGTTACGCCGCGACGGCCTTGACCCTGTCGGCGGCGATCGCCGTCCCCGCGCTCGCCGCAGCCCCCGCCGCGCACGAGGCCGCCCATGCGGCGCACGAGGCCGCCCATGCCGCGGCGGGTGCGGCGCAAGTTGCCCGCGCGACGCTCGCCAACGGCCTGCGAGTCGTGGTGGTGCGCGATCCGCTCGCCCCGGTGGTGACCACCGAGGTGAACTATCTCGCCGGGTCCGATGAGGCTCCGGCCGAGTTCCCCGGCACGGCGCACGCGGTGGAACACATGATGTTTCGCGGCAGCCCGGGACTGACCAAGGACCAGTTGGCCGCGGTCGCCGCCAACATGGGCGGAGCGTTCAACGCCGATACCACCCAGTCGGTGACCCAGTATTACTTCGTGACGCCGGCACAGGATCTCGATCTCGCCCTGCACATCGAGAGCCTGCGCATGCGCGGCCTCGACGTCTCCGCCACCGAATGGGCGAAGGAGCGCGGCGCGATCGAACAGGAGGTCTCGCGCGACCTGTCCAATCCCTCGTACAAGTTCTATGAGCAGCTGCAGGCCCGCCTGTTCGCAGGCACCCCGTACGCGCACACCCCGCTCGGTACGCGCCCCTCTTTCGACGCGACCACCGCCGCGCTGCTGAAGACCTACTACGACACCTGGTATGCGCCGAACGATGCGATCCTGGTGATCGCGGGAGACGTCGATCCGGCCGCCGCCCTGGCCAAGGTGCGCGCTGAATTCGGCACGATCGCGCCGAAGATCCTGCCGTCGCGGCCGCACTTCGACTTCCGGCAGGTGGCCGCGGAGACGGTGAAACTGCCGACCGACAGCCCTTATGGCTCGGTCTACCTCGCCTGGCGAATGCCCGGCCTCAAGTCGCCGCAGTATGCCGCGTCGCTGGTGCTGAGCGATGCGCTCGGATCCAAGCGCGCCGCGCTGTACGGGATGGGCATGGACGGAACCGCACTGTTCGGCGGCTTCTTCGATCAACCGATGCCCGAAGCGGGTATCGGCATGGCGATCGGCATATTCGCGCGCGGCAGCGACCCCAAGCCCCTGCTCGCGAGGATGCGGGCCATCCTGGCCGACGCCGCCTCACGGGGGCTCGACCCGCAACTGATCGAGGCCGCGAAGCGCAATGCGATCGCGAGCCTCGAGTTCCAGCGCAATTCCGTCGACGGCCTGGCCAATGCCTGGTCGGGCGCGCTCGCATTCCAGGGACTGTCCTCGCCGGACGAGATCAAGAGGGCCATCGCGGCGGTCACTCCCGCCGAGGTCGACGCGCTCGCCCGGGAAACCCTCGTGGAAGGTCATGCGGTGACCGCGATTCTCACGCCACGCAGCTCGGGCAAACCGGTGGCGGGCAAGGGCTTCGGTGGCGCCGAGAGCTTCGCCGCGAGCCCCGATCAGGCCGTACGGCTGCCCGAATGGGCGAGGCGCGAGCTTGCGCATTTGTCCGTGCCACGCTCGACCCTGCACCCCGTCAGCTACCGTCTGCCGAACGGACTGCGACTGATCGTGCAACCGGAGAGCATCAGCGACACGGTCCAGGTCTATGGCAGGGTCGCGACCAATCAGGACCTGCAGGCGCCCCGTGGACAGGAAGGAGTCGCGGACGTGCTCGACGGCCTGTTCGCCTTCGGCACCCGGCACCTCGACCGGCTCGCCTATCAGCGCGCCCTCGACGAGATCAGCGCGACCGCGCACGCGGGAGCCGATTTCTCGCTGGCCGTTCCCTCCAGGCACTTCGCGCGGGGCCTCGAACTGCTCGCCGATGCGGAACTGCACCCGGCACTGCCGCCGGCCGCGTTCTCGATCGTGCGCGCTCAACAGGCCGGTTTCGTGGCCGGACAGATCCAGTCGCCCGACTTCCTCGCGCAACTCGGTCTCAGCAAAGCCCTGCTGCCCGCGGGCGATCCGCAGCTGCGCTACGCGAAGCCGGCGACGGTATCGTCTCTGACGCTCGCGCAGGTCAGGAATTACTATGCGCGGGTCTTCCGGCCCGACATGACCACGATCGTGGTCGTGGGCAGGATTTCCGCGCCGGCCGCCAAGCGGATCGTGGAGCGCAGCTTCGGCGGCTGGAGCGGCAGTGGACCCCGGCCGGTCGTCGACTATCCGTCCGTGCCGGCAAATCATGCCGGACGCATCTACGTCCCGGACGACAGCGCGACCCAGGACAGCGTGCAGATGAGCGAGACCGTCGACGTCACGCGCAACGACCCGGCCCGGTTCGCATTGAGCCTCGGCAATGAGGTGCTCGGCGGAGGCTTCTACGCCTCACGGCTGTATCGCGACCTGCGCGATCGCACGGGCCTCGTCTACAGCGTCGGGACCGGTTTCGACCTCGGCAAGGACCGCAGCACCTATACGGTGTCCTTCGGGGCCGATCCGGACAAGGTTGCTCCGGCACGTGCCATCATCGAGCGGGATCTCGCCCAGATGGCCCGAGAGCCGATCGCTGCGGCCGACCTCGCCAGGGCCAAGGGAATCCTGTTGCGCAGGATCCCCCTCGGCGAGTCGAGCTTCGACGCGATCGGCGGCCAGCTTCTCGAGCTCGCGGTGGAACACAAGCCGCTCGACGAGATGACCATCGCGGCGCGGCGCTATCTGAGCCTCGACGCGAACGATGTGCGGGCCGCGTACGCCTCGCACGTGCGCGCCGACGGCTTCGTGACCGCGGTCAAGGGTCCGCCCCCCAGATAGGCGCCGCAGCCGGATCGGCGACGGCCAGGCGGTCTCATCCGGGGAAGAGCTTGCGAAATCCTTCGGCGGCGAATCCGACGGTGATTTCGCCGGCGCCGCGGACCACCACCGGCCGGCGGATCAGGGCCGGATGCTCCTTGAGCAGGAGCAGCCACTCGGGCTCGCTTGCCGGATTCTTGCGCTGGGGCAGCAGGTTGCGCCAGGTCGGTCCGCTGCGATTCACGAGTTTGTCCCACCCCCCGAGCTGCCTCGCCCACTCGCGCAGCGATTCGGCGGCGACCGGCTCGGCGCGGTAATCGACGAAACGGTGGGCCACGCCGGCCCGTTCCAGCCACTTTCTGGCCTTGCGGCAGGTATCGCAGTTCGGCAGGCCGTATACGGTCACGCTCATCGCTGATTTCCTCGTGCAAGGGTCCGGTGCCCCGGCGCAGCCGCCGGTCCGCCCGCCATGACCTACAATGGCCTCGTGATGATCGACGGCGCCACTTTACATGGCCTCACCGCATTGCTGCAGGTGCTGCTGATCGACCTCGCGCTCGCCGGCGACAACGCGGTGGTGATCGGACTCGCGGTTCACGGCCTGCCCGCCCGGCAGCAAAGGCGGGCCATCCTGCTCGGCATGCTCGGCGCGGCGCTGCTGCGCGTGGGCCTCAGCCTGTTCACGTTGCAGCTTCTCGAAATCGTCGGTCTCGCGCTCGCCGGAGGGTTGCTGCTGCTGTGGGTCGCCTGGAAGATGTTGCGTGAGCTGCGCCGCTCGACGGCCGCCGCCGGCGCGGCGATCGGCTCGAAGTCGCTCGCGCAAGCCATGCTGCAGATCATGCTCGCCGACCTCTCGATGAGCTTCGACAACGTGCTCGCGGTCGCGGGCGCGGCGCGCGGCCATGCCTGGGTATTGGTCGCCGGACTCACCCTGTCCGTTCTGCTGACCGGTTTCGCGGCGCACTGGATCGCCCGGGTGCTCGAGCGGCAGCGCTGGATCGCATGGCTCGGACTCTCGATCGTGCTCTACGTGGCCCTGCACATGATCTGGGACGGCGCGGGCGCTCTGCTGCATCGATCCTGAGCGATTGCCAATCGCGTTTGGTGCGCGGCGGTCTTGCATATACCATGGCCGGCCTGGATTCGCGTCGAAGACGCGCCATCAACGAGATCCGGCGTCCGCAGAGGCGCCCACAGAGGAGTCCACGATGAAAGGTGCTTCCTGGTTGCTTCGTTCCTCCCTCCTGGTCTTGACCCTGCTATCCGGCGCGGCCGGCGCGGCGACGTCGGCCGCGGCGCCCCGTCCGACCGACGCGGCGCAGCCGAAGGATCCGTTCGCGCAACTCAAGTTCCGCAATCTCGGCCCGGCCATCGCCGGCGGCCGTGTGACGGCGGTGGCCGGAATTCCGGGCGATCCGCGCGTCTATTACGTGGGCGGCGCGGGCGGCGGGGTGTTCAAGACCGTCGATGGCGGGTTGCACTGGAAGGCGATCTTCGAGCACGAGCAGACGAGCTCGATCGGCGCTCTGGCCGTCGCGGCGTCGAATCCCAGCCTGATCTGGGTCGGCACGGGCGAGGCCAATATCCGCAACGACGTGATTCCCGGCGCCGGAGTCTATCTGTCGACCGATGCCGGCAAGAGTTGGAAGCGCATGGGCCTCGAACACGTTGGCCAGATCGGCCGGATCGTCATCGACCCGCATGATCCGAACCATGTGGTGGTCGCGGCGCTCGGTCAGGAATGGCAGCCCAACGCCGATCGGGGCGTCTACGTGACCCGCGACGGCGGCCGCTCCTGGCGCAAATCGCTGTTCGTCGACGATCACACCGGAGCGATCGACGTCGCGATGCAACCCGGCAACGGACAGGTGCTGTTCGCCGCGACCTGGCAGGCGGGCCGACGTCCCTGGATCCTGAACGACGGCGGTCCGGGTTCGGGCATCTGGCGCTCGACCGACGGGGGCGACACCTGGAAGCGCCTGTCCAAAGGCCTGCCGCCGTCGCCGATCGGACGGATCGGCCTCGCGATCGCGGCGAGCGATCCCGAGCGCGTGTATGCGGTGCTCGAAGCGCCGATCGGCAAGGGCTCGCTGTTCGTCAGCGACGACCTCGGTGATCACTGGAAGAAGGTGACCGACAACCACGCGCTGAACGTGCGCGGGTTCTACTTCACGACGATGACCGTCGCGCCGAACGACGCCAACCGCCTGTACTTCCTCGGATTCCAGCTCGCCGAATCCGACGATGGGGGCAAGACGGTGCGTGTGCTGGATGCCGACGTGCACGTCGACCATCACGCGATGTGGATCGACCCGAGCAATCCGCAACGCATGATCCAGGGCAACGACGGCGGCGCCTACCTCTCGTTCGACGGCGGCAAGACCTGGAGATTCCTCGACGGCATGCCGATCGAGCAGAGCTACATGGTCGCGGCCGACTCGCATACGCCATACGGACTGTGCACGGGCCTGCAGGACAACAGCGGCTGGTGCGGGCCGTCCTCGACGCTCGCCGATCACGTGGTCTCCGGCAACGACTGGTACACGGTGGTCGGTGGCGACGGCGAATACGTGGTGCCGGCCCCGTCCAACCCGGACGTGGTCTACGCCGATGCAGAGGACGGGGCGATCGTGCGCTTCGACCGCAAGACGAAGCAGCAGCTGTTCATCATGCCTTACCTGCACGGCCCGGCTTACATCGACGACCTGCCGACCTCGGCGCAGAAGATCCGCTTCAACTGGACGCCGCCGATCGCGGTCGACCCGAACGACGCCGACAAGGTCTACATCGGCGGCAGCCAGCTGCTCGCTTCGGCCGACGGCGGACTGAACTGGCAAGCGATCAGCCCGGACCTGACGCGCAACGACAAGTCCAAGCAGAAGCTTTCCGGCGGACCGATCAACTACGACCTCTCCGGAGCGGAGACCTACGACACGATCCTCTCGATCCAGGTCGCGCACAGCGATCCGCAGGTGATCTGGGTGGGCACGGACGACGGAGTGGTGTCGGTCACGCGTGACGGTGGCAAGACCTGGTCGCGGGTCACGCCGGCCGGAGCGCCCGAATGGGCGCGTGTCTACCAGATCGACGTCTCGCCGGACCATCCGGGCACGGCCTATGCGGCCTTCGACGCGCATGAACTCGGCAACGACGCTCCTTATGCGTACGCGACCGACGACTACGGCCACAGCTGGCGTCGCATCGACGCGGCCCTGCCGAAGGACGCTTCGGTGATGGTCGTGCGCGCCGATCCGGCCCGTCCCCAGGTGCTCGCCGCCGGCACCATGCGCGGGTTGTGGATCTCGCGCGACGCCGGCCGGAGCTGGACTCAGCTCAAGTCGAACCTGCCCACCATGCCGATCTTCGACCTGAAGTTCGTGCGCGATGACCTCGTGCTCGCGAGCCACGGCCGCGGCCTCTGGGTGCTCGATCACTTCGCGGCCGTCGCCGAGCTCGACCCACACTCGCTGCCGAACCGGCTCGCGCTCTACACCCCGGGCGACGGGGTCGAGCTGCAGCGCTGGAATCGAGGCGAGGGCGCCGAGCCCGCCTACGTCGCACCGAACGCTCCTGGCGGTGTGACGATCGACTACAGCCTGCCGAAGAAACTCGAGGCGAGCGCCGAACAGAAGTCGCTCCATCAGACGCCGGTCGAGATCCGCATCAGCGACTCCAAGGGTCGGCTGATCGCCACGCGTTACGGCACCGCCAAGTTCGGCGTGAACCGGTTCGTGTGGGACATGCGCTACGACGGGCCCGCCGATGTCGATTTTGAGAAGCCCGCGATCGAGGGCGGCGAACCGTCCTGGGCGCGCGGCATCCAGGGTCCCGAGGTGCTGCCCGGCACCTACGCCATCGACGTGACCGCAAATGGAGTGACGCGGCACGCCGAGGCGCGCGTGCTCGCCGATCCGAACCAGCCGGATGCGACCGCCGCTCAACGCAGTTCGATCGGCCTTGCGCTGCTTGCCCGTGCCCAGGCGGACGCGATGAACCGGATGCTGAATCGCGTGAGCGCGATGCAGGATGCTCTGCAAGCGTACTGCAAGTCCGTCGCTGCCGAATCGCAGAGCATCGACCCGGCGCTCAAGGCCGAGGCCAAGGCCCGGCAACCGCTGGTCGCACGCGCCAAGTCGCTCGGCGAGGAGCTCGGCAAATTCAAGGACTCGGTGTACGACCCCAAGGTCCAGCACAAGGTCTTCGAGGACGAATTGCATCAGCTCACCGACCTGCACGGCGCGGTCGAGACGAATGCGGAGAACTTCGCGGATCTCGGTACCCAGGCGCCCACGCCGCCGTTGCTCGCGATCGAGAAGGAAGTGGCCGGCGAGCTTCAGGCCAAGCTCGATGCGTTCAATGCACTGCTCTCCGGTGACGTGGCCGCCTACGACCAGGCGGCGTTCGCGGCGGGTGCCCCGACGCTGGCCGCGGGCGGGCCGATCGTCGTGGCATCGCCGCCGGCGATCGACTGAACGGCTCACCCCCGCTGCGGAAGGGTCACCGGTCTTTTCGGGCCGGGCCCTCTCCGCGGCGGGCCGCGAGCGCCTCCGCCATCCGCCGCACCGCGGCGGCGTTGCCCCAGAGCTGTGCCGGGGGCAGAAAGTCGAATTCGCCGCCGAAGCGGCCTGGCTCTCGCAGCCGCAC
Source organism: Gammaproteobacteria bacterium (assembly GCA_028870275.1). GTDB lineage: Bacteria > Pseudomonadota > Gammaproteobacteria > Steroidobacterales > Steroidobacteraceae > Bog-1198. Next base: position 26,244 of record JAGWPY010000168.1, read on the forward strand.
CGTGATCCTGTGGAATCCTCCGCCCGCCGAGGCCCAGCATCCGGCGATGCGCGAGAAATCGACGGTCTCCTCCCGCCGGCCTTTGCGCACGACGAGCCTCGTGCCGCCATCCTGCACCTCATCGACCAACCGATGGATGCGCAGCTTCAGCAGAAAGTAGAATGCGAACAGGCCCGCCGCGGCGCCCGCGAACAGGCTCTCGCGAATCCGCATCGGCCGCCCTCCGACATTGGCGGTCGACAGCACGACGAAGGCGATCAGTGCCGCCGCGCTCGCCCACATGCCGCGCTTGAACAGACTCGACTGCCGGAAGGAGATCGTGTGCACAGTACGGATTCCGCCGACCGGCTCGCGCCGGCGCTGCTCGAAGTCTACATTCAGCCACGCGCGTCGCGGACCGAGATCGCGGGCCTGCACGACGGCCTGCCTAAGATCCGGATCGCCGCCCCGGCCGTGGATGACGCCGCCAATCGCGCTCTGGTCGAATTCCTCGCCCGCCGGCTCGGCATCTCGCCACAGCGGATACGGATCGTCTCCGGTGCCCGATCGCGGCGCAAGCGACTGCAGGTTTCGGGCCTGAGCGCGGCGGCCGTGCGTTCGGCGCTGGGGTGAATTATCCTTGTCGACTCGATGAAGACTTCCACGCTGCGTTTCGACGGCACCGACTATCTCGACGGCGCCGCCTCGGATCCCGTGCATCTCGGCTGGATGCAGGGCTCACCGCCCCCCGCCGACCGCCGGATACGGTTCGAGGACGACCGGTTCCTCGAGTTCCCGCGCCTGCGCTGGTCGCTCTCGCACATGCGCGAACTCCTGCCGACCGCGAACGTCTGGCGGGGATCCGGACCGGTTTCGCCGCTGGCCGCGGTCGACCCGGCGATCGAGGCGGCGATCGATACGCTGAGGGTCGCCTGCCTGGACGGCGCCGAACGCAGCTGGGCGCAGTCGCTCGCCGACACCTACACCGACGGGATCGTCTTGCTGCACCGGGGCCGGCGCGTCTACGAGCGGTACTTCGGGGCGCTGCAGCCGCATCGGCCGCACGCCTGCTTCTCGATCACCAAGAGCTACGCGGCCACGATCGCCGCGACGCTGATCCACGAGGGGGCGCTCGAGGAGAGCCGTCATGTGCCGCATTACCTGCCGGAATTGGCGCAGACCGCGTATCGGGACGCGACACTGCGCGACCTGCTCGACATGCAGGTCGGCGTCGCCTACTCCGAGGAGTACACGGACCCACGCGCGGAAATCTGGGCCTACGCACGTGCCGGAGGACTGCGAACGCGTCCGGCCGGCTACTCGGGACCGGGCAACTACTACGATTTCCTGGCGACCCTGCGCAAGGACGGGGAGCACGGACGGGTGTTCGACTACAAGACCGTGAACACCGAGGTGCTCTGCTGGATCATGAAGCGCGTCACCGGCGTCGGCCTGGCCGACACGCTGTCGCAACGCATCTGGTCGCGGATCGGCTGCGAGGAGGACGCTTACCTCAGCGTGGACTCGATCGGCGTCGAAATGGGCGGCGGGGGACTGAGCACCAGCCTGCGCGATCTCGCCCGCTTCGGCGAACTGATCCGCTCCGGCGGCGCCTGGGCTGGCGCACAGGTGCTGCCGGCGGCCGTGATCGCCGACATTCACCGCGGCTCGGATCGCGCGAAATTTCCGGCGGGCGAGTACCCGCTGCTGCCCGGATACTCCTATCGCAGCATGTGGTGGGTCGCACACGACGAGTTCGGCTCGATCGAGGCGCGCGGCATCCACGGCCAACGCCTGCTGGTGGCGCCCGCGGCCGAACTGGTGATCGCGCGATTCGCATCCCACCCGGTGGCGACCAGCGCCGCGAACGATCCGATTACCCTGCCGGCGTTTCGCGCCGTCGCCCGGATGTTCGGCGGGTGAGGCCCGCTCGAGGGCGCGGCCCGCGCCGCTCAACGCAACTGGCTGTCCTTGCTGCCGCGACGGTTGTAGCCGCTGTACGCGGC
>JAGWPY010000169.1 GCA_028870275.1 Gammaproteobacteria bacterium
ATCCACGCCGATTCGGTCCGCGATCACAGCGTCGACGGCTCTTCCGTGTACATCCTTTCGCAGCGCGGCGCGAGCGACGAGGCGGCGCGCTGGCTCGCCGAACGTGAGAACGAGTCGGATCTGATCGGCGGAGTGTCGCTCGAGAACAAGGATCAGGTGCTCGCCTCGGTGCTGCTCGATCTCTCGCAGTCGGCCGCGATGAGTGCGAGCGAACAGGCCGCGCGTCGCGTCCTGGCCGCACTCGATCGCATCGGTACGGTGCACGAGGACCGGGTGCAGCAGGCGAGATTCATCGTGCTGAAGTCGCCGGACGTGCCTTCGATGCTGGTCGAGACCAACTACATCTCGAACCCCCGCCAGGAGATGCGGCTGCGCGACCCGACCCGGCAGATGAAGATCGCCGACGCGATCCTGCACGGCGTGCGCGACTATTTCTACGCCAATCCGCCCGCCGGAACGCGGATCGCGCAATTGGCGGCCGAACGGAACCGGCACGCCCGTACCTTGATCGCCCAGGGGCGCTAGCGGCCCGTCGGCCGCCCAAGCCCGGCGCGATCTGCCCCGGCCGGGGTGGATCGCGATAGCCGCCGTCGATGTGCGAACATGGACGGCAGGGGCGAGGTGCACATTGCCGATCCGCATACTTCCAGAAGAACTGATCGATCAGATCGCGGCCGGCGAGGTCGTCGAGCGGCCGGCCTCGGTCGTGAAGGAACTCGTCGAAAACGCCCTCGATGCGGGCGCGCGCCGCGTCGAGGTGGAGCTCGAGCAGGGCGGCGCTGCCGCGATCCGCGTCCGTGACGACGGTTCCGGCATCGGTCGCGACGAGATCGCGCTCGCTCTGGCGCGCCATGCGACCAGCAAGATCGGCTCGCTCACCGACCTCGAGCGGGTGCGCAGCCTCGGCTTTCGTGGCGAGGCCTTGCCGAGCATCGCCTCGGTATCCCGTTTCACGCTCACTTCGCGCACGGCGGGGGAGCCGCATGGATGGGCGATCGAACCCCGCGAGTCCGCCGCGTCGCCGAGGACGGGTGGCGGCAGCGAAGCCACCGCGGCGCGCCCGGCGCCTCACCCGCCAGGAACGAGCGTCGAGGTTCGCGACCTGTTCTTCAACGTGCCGGCACGCCGCAAGTTCCTGCGTTCCGCGCAGACCGAACTCCAGTACGTGCAGCGGGCGCTCGAGCGCCTCGCGCTGTCGCGATTCGACGTCGCCTTCCGCTTCGTGCACAACGGACGCACGGTTCTCGACCTGCCGGTCGCCGCATCGGAGGCCGAGCGCCTGGCGCGCGTCGCGCAGATCGCCGGCGAGGAGTTCGCGGCACACGTGGTCTGGTTCGAACATCGCACCGAGAGCCTGGAATTGCGCGGCTGGCTCGGATTGCCGACGTTCTCGCGCGGACAGTCCGACCTCCAGTATGCGTTCCTGAACGGCCGAGGCGTGCGCGACAGGCTGATCTCGAGCGCCGCGCGACTCGGCTATCAGGATGTGCTGTTCCACGGCCGCCATCCGGCCTACGTGCTCTATCTGACCATGGATCCCGCGAGCGTCGACGTGAACGCTCATCCGCAGAAACTGGAGGTGCGTTTTCGCGAGCCACGCAGCGTTCACGACTTCGTGTTCCGTTCGATCGAGCGGGCGCTCGCCGAGACGCGGCCGCGCGAGGGTTTCCGTGGAGGCGGCGCGGCGGGCTGGCTCGATGCGTCGGCCGATTACGCGGTTCGCATGCAGCAGGGTCTGTCTCTGGTGGCCGATCACCGCCAGGAGGACACTCAGCTGCCGGCCTCGAGCGCGACGGCGATGGCGTACGCGGCCGGGGTCGAACCGTCGCCGGTCGCCGGGAGCGCGGCCGGGGCCGAGCCGCTCGGTCGCGCGATTGCGCAGCTGCACGGCATCTACGTGCTCGCCGAGTCCGCCCAGGGACTGGTGCTGGTCGACATGCATGCGGCGCACGAACGCATACTCTACGAACGGCTGAAACGCCTGCTTGCCGGCGAGACGGCCAGTCAGCGCCTGCTGGTGCCCGAGGTGCTGCGGGTGAGCGTCGCACAGGGGGACGCGGCCGACGTGCACGCCGAGGAGTTCGCCGCGCTCGGCTTCGAGGTCTCCCGGCTCGGTCCCGGCGAGGTGGGGTTGCGGGCGGTACCGAGCCTGCTCGTCGGGCGCGACCCCGGTACTCTGGTCGGTGATGTGCTCGCGGACCTCGCGGAGCAAGGCCACTCGCGGCGGGTCGAACAGATCGTGAACGAGCGGCTCGCCACCATGGCTTGCCATGCCGCGGTTCGGGCCCACCGCAACCTGTCGCTCGCCGAGATGAACGCCTTGCTGCGTGAGATGGAACGCACCGACCGTGCCGATCAGTGCAATCACGGTCGTCCCACCTGGGTGCGTCTCTCGCTCGCCGATCTCGATCGGCTGTTCCTGCGCGGCCGCTGATGTCCGCTCTCGCGGTGCTGCTGATGGGGCCGACCGGCGCCGGCAAGACGGACCTCGCCCTGAAGTTGGCCGAGCGGCTGCCCGTGGAGATCGTCAGCGTCGATTCGGCCCTGGTCTACCGCGGCATGGACCTGGGCACGGCCAAGCCCGATGCCGCGCTCAGGTCCCGCTGGGTACACCATCTCATCGACATCCGCGACCCGACCGAGAATTTTTCGGCGGGCGAGTTCGTCGAGGAGGCCGCCCAGGTGATGCGCTCGATCTGGGCCCGGGGTCTGACGCCGCTGCTGGTCGGGGGCACGATGCTCTACTTCCACGCGCTCACCGCCGGTATCGCCGATCTTCCCGCGGCCGATGCACGCGTGCGCGCGCAGATCGATGCGCGGGCCGCCGAGCTTGGCTGGGCACGGTTGCATGCCGAGCTCGCGCAGGTCGACCCGCAAGCGGCACGCCGCATCCACGTCAACGATCCGCAGCGCATCCAGCGAGCGCTCGAGGTGCACAGACTCACGGGCCGTTCGATCAGCGAATTGCAGCGGCTTGGCACGCCCGTTCTGCCGGACACGCGCTATCTCGAATTCGCGCTCGCTCCCACGCGGCGCGAGGATCTTCACGATCGACTCGCCGAGCGGTTCCGGCAGATGATGCGGGCCGGCTTTCTCGAAGAGGTGAGGGCGCTGCGGGCGCGCGGTGACCTGACCCGGGAACATCCGTCGATGCGCGCGGTCGGATATCGGCAGTTGTGGCAGCACCTGGCCGGCGAATGTTCGCTGGAGCGGGCGGTCGAGAGCGGGATTGCCGCATCGCGTCAACTGGCCAAGCGACAGCTGACGTGGTTGCGCAGGCGGCCACTGGCGCGCTGGGTCGATCCGAGCACGGTTCCGCTCGAACAGATCGTCGGCGACATCGCCGCCGCCGCCGCGAACCCGGCGCGGGGATCGGTGCGGGTGAGTTCATCGGATTGACGCCGCGAAAGTCGCGCCTGTGCTAGCATGACAGGCGTTTGCCGCGTGTGTCAGGGAAGTGCCACGACTGGACAAATGACATTAAAAACAAGGAGTTCCGTATCATGGCCCGTGGTCAGTCTCTGCAGGACCCCTTCCTGAACGCCCTGCGCAAGGAACGGGTGCCCGTCTCGATCTACTTGGTGAACGGCATCAAGCTGCAAGGCCAGATCGACTCGTTCGACCAGTTCGTGGTCCTACTGCGCAATAGCGTGAGCCAGATGGTCTACAAGCATGCGATCTCCACGGTCGTGCCGGCGCGCAATGTGCGCCTGCCGACCAGCGAGGACGGCGAGGTCGCGGAACCGGCGATCGTCGAGTGATCGTCCGCAGCGAGTCCGTTGTTCGAGCGTCCTGAGCGCGGCGAGCGCGCCGTGCTGGTCGGCGTCGGAATCGGCCATCCGGTCGATCCCGCCGACGTGGAGGAGTTCCGGTCGCTGGCCGCCTCGGCCGGCAGCCAATGCGTCGATGTCGTGCTGGCGACGAGGCCGAGGCCGGATCCCAAATACTTCGTGGGATCGGGCAAGGCCGAGGAGATCAAGGCGCGCGCCGAGGCCGAATCGGCCGACCTCGTGCTGGTCGATCAAACCCTCTCGCCGAGCCAGGAGCGCAACCTCGAAAAGCTCATCGGCCGGCGCGTGCTCGACCGCAACGGGCTGATTCTCGACATCTTCGCGCAGCGCGCGCGCAGTTTCGAGGGAAAGCTGCAGGTCGAGCTCGCCCAGCTCAATCACCTCTCCACCCGGCTGGTGCGCGGCTGGACCCACCTGGAGCGACAGAAGGGCGGCATCGGTCTTCGTGGCCCCGGCGAAACGCAGCTGGAGACGGATCGCCGCCTGATCGGCAAGCGGATCCGCACTCTGCAGGCGCGACTGGAGAAAGTGGCGCGCCAGCGCGACACGGGACGCCGCGTGCGCCGCGACGTCCCCGTTCCGACGGTGGCGCTGGTCGGCTATACGAACGCCGGCAAGTCGACCCTGTTCAATGCGCTGACCGGATCGGCCACTTACGTCGCCAACCAGCTCTTCGCCACGCTGGATCCGACCGTCCGCCGGCTGCCGCTCGAGGGTACGGGAGAGGTCGTGCTCGCCGACACGGTCGGGTTCATCCGACAGCTGCCGCACGAGCTGATCGCCGCCTTCCGGTCGACCTTGCTCGAGGCGCGGGACAGCGACCTTCTGCTGCACGTGGTGGATGCGGCGGATCCGGCGCGCAGCGAACGCATCGCTCAGGTCCGCGAGGTCTTGAGCGGGATCGGGGCCGGCGAGGTGCCGGAATTGCTGGTGTTCAACAAGATCGACCGCAGCGGCGAGCCGGCGCACGTGGCCGGCGACGATCGGGCGCCCCAGGTCTGGTGCTCGGCGAGGACCGGCGCCGGCCTCGATGCGCTCAAAGCGGCCATCGCCAGAGCAGTGAAACCGAACCTCGAGACGGTCCTGTTGCACGTCGAACTCGCGGCGGCGGCGGTTCGGTCGGAGCTCTATCGCCGCGACGCGGTGCGTGCCGAGCGGCAGCGCGACGACGGCAGTTGGGAGCTCGAGCTCGCGCTCGCACCGCAGGAACTGGCGGTGCTCGCTGCGCGACGCGGCGTGTCGCGCCTGGGCGTGTCTGCGGGTGGCCAGAAGAAGCGCGTCGCGTGATCGGCTTGAGAGCGACGGATCCACTGCCTAGAATGGCCGGCTCGGCTCGGCGCGATTGCGGCCGCGGCCGATCGCGTCCCACGCAACCTTAAGGTCATCGATGGCTTGGAACGACCCCGGCGAGAAGCGTAACCCCTGGAATCGCCAGCGGCCGCCCAGCGATCTGGACGAGATCCTGCGCAACCTCAAGCGGCGCATCGGCGCCTTGTTCGGTCGCCAGGGGACCGGCGGCGGGGCGCGGCCGCCGGCGAACCTCGGCATCGGTCTCGCGACCTTGCTGACGGTGATCGTCGTGGTCTGGGCCGGCAGCGGCTTCTATCGGGTCGACGCCCAGGAGCGCGCCGTGATCCTCCGGTTCGGGCGCTACGTGGAGACCACGGGACCGGGCTACAACTGGCACTGGCCCTGGCCGATCGAGCGCAAGATCGCGGTCAACGTCTCGCACCTGTATGGCATCACCGACGACGAGAGCGTCCTGACGGCCGACACGAACCTGGTCGAGGTCAAATCCGCGGTCCAGTACACGCAGCCCGATCCGCTGAAAGTGCTGTTCAAGGTGCGCGACGTCGACGAGACGCTGATGCAGGTCTGCGAGAGCGCGATGCGCGAGGCGATCGGACAGACGACGCTCGACAAGGCCCTCGCGCTCGATCCTTCCATCACCGCGCGGGCGAGGTCGCTGATCCAGCGCACGCTCGACGGCTACGACATGGGCATTCACGTGGTCAGCGTGAATCTCACGGACGTCAATGTGCCGGAACCGGTGCAGGAGGCCCAGCGCGACGCCATCAAGGCGGACAAGGATCGTCAGCGCTACCAGCAGGATGCCGAAACCTATCGCAACGACCTTCTGCCGCGGGCGCGCGGCGATGCCGCCAGGATCCTGCAGGATGCGCAGGCCTACAAGGCCAAGGTCGTCGCGCTCGCCCAGGGCGATGCGGCGCGCTTCGACGACGTGCTGGCACAGTACCAGCGCGCGCCGCAGGTGACGCGCGAGCGAATCTATCTCGAGACCATGGAAGAGGTGTACCGGCGCTCTCGCAAGGTCGTGGTCGACTCCAAGAGCGGCAGCAACGTGATCTACCTGCCGGTCGAGAAGCCGACCGAGGGCTCGTCCGCTCCGACTGCGACGGTCACGGCCGGACCACCCGTCTCGGCGCCGGCGCGCGACGCGCAGCCGGCCGCCTCGTCCGCCGCGGATGCGGGTCGTTCCCGCGAGGATCGTTGATGCAGAACCGGGTCCTGTTCGCGCTGCTGGCGGCGGTCGCCGTGATCCTCACGGTGCGCGCCAGCGTGTTCACGGTCGGCGAGGGACAGCTCGCGATCAAGTCCGCCGGAGGCCAGATCGAACGCACCGACTATGCGCCGGGGCTGCATTTCAAGGTGCCGTTCGTCGACGAGGTCGCCAGATTCGACAAGCGCATCATCACCGAGTTCTATCCGGGCGAGCGGTTCCTGACCCACGAACAGGAGCAGCTGAACGTCGATTTCTACGTCAAGTGGCGGATCGCGAACCTGCGTCGCTACTACGAGGCGACCGGCGGATCCGAGGATGTCGCCAACGCCCGTCTCGGCGAGACGATCAAGGACAGCATCAAGAGCGTGGTGACGCAGCGGACCCTGCAGCAGGTGATCACCGCGGACCGCGCCTCGTTCACCAGTTCCATGATGCGCAACGCAGCCCCCGCCGCGGCGCAGCTCGGTGTGGACGTCGTCGATGTGCGCATCACCAAGATCGACCTGCCTGCCCAGGTGCGCGATTCCGTGTTCGATCGCATGCGCGCCACCTTCAAGGCACAGGCGGCGAAACTGCGCGCCGAAGGGATGCAGGCCGCAGAGACCACCCGCGCCGAAGCCGCCCGCGAGCAGACCGAGATCCTGGCGGACGCGACCGCGCAGGCGGCCCAGCTGCGAGGCGAGGGCGATGCGGCCGCGAGCCAGATCTACGCGCATGCCTACGGCAAGGACCCGAAGTTCTTCGCGTTCTACCGCAGCATGCAGGCCTATCGAACCTCGATCGGCGTGCCGGGAGACATTCTGGTCGTTTCGCCGCGCGGGGATTTCTTCAAGTACTTTGGCCGGGCCGCTGCGAGCCCCTGAACGAGGACGGTGCGCCGTGGGCAAGAACGTGGTCGTCATCGGCCTGCAATGGGGCGACGAAGGCAAAGGCAAGGTCGTCGATCTTCTGACCGACGCCGCGCAGGCGGTGGTGCGTTTCCAGGGCGGGCACAACGCCGGCCACACGCTGGTCATCGGCGGTAAGAAGACCATACTCTCGCTGATCCCCTCGGGCATCCTGCACGAGCGTGTCCAGTGCCTGATCGGCAACGGAGTCGTGTTGTCGCTGGAGGCCTTGTTCCGGGAGTCCGAGACGCTGATTGCCGAGGGCGTGCCGGTATACGAGCGCCTGCGGGTGAGCCCCTCCTGTCCGCTGATTCTCGAGTCGCATATAGCGCTCGATCGGGCTCGCGAACAGGCCCAGGGCGCCAATGCGATCGGCACGACCGGTCGCGGCATCGGTCCGGCCTACGAGGACAAGGTCGCCCGACGCGCGGTGCGGGTCGCGGATCTGTTCCATCGAGAGCGATTCGCGGCGAAGCTCGGCGAGATCCTCGATTACCACAACTTCGTGCTGCAGCACTACTTCAAGGCGCCGCCGGTCGATTTCCAGCGCGTGCTCGAGAGCAACCTCGCGCTCGGTGAACGGCTGAAGCCGCTCGTCGCCGACGTGACCGGCATTCTCGATCGCCTCTCGCGCGAGGGGAAGAACGTGCTGTTCGAGGGGGCGCAGGGCGCCATGCTCGATGTCGATCACGGCACCTATCCGTTCGTGACCTCCTCGACCACCACCGCGGGTGGCGCCGCCGCCGGTACCGGGGTCGGCCCACGCCGGCTGCACGAGGTCCTCGGCATCGTGAAGGCCTATGCCACCCGCGTCGGCGCCGGGCCTTTCCCGACGGAACTGTTCGACGCCTACGGCGAGCACCTCTCGCGCGTCGGCCACGAGTTCGGTTCCGTGACCGGCCGGCGCAGGCGCTGCGGCTGGTTCGACGCGGTCGCACTGCGCCGGGCCATCGTGCACAGCAGTTGCTCGTCGCTGTGCGTGACCAAGCTCGACGTGCTCGACGGGCTCGACTCGGTGCGCGTCTGTGTGGGCTATCGGATCGACGGACGCGTGGTCGAGGCGCCGCCGCTGCTCTCGTCGGCCTTCGGGGAGTGCGCGGCGGTCTACGAGGAGCTGCCGGGCTGGCGGGAGAGCACCGCCGGGATCGCCGATCACGAGGACTTGCCGGCCAACGCCAGAGCCTATCTGGCCCGTCTCGAGGCGCTGGTCGGTGTCCCGGTGACGATGGTCTCGACCGGTCCCGATCGGGACCAGACGATCGTGCTGCGCAGTCCCTTTGCGTGACCCCCCGGGGATTCCAATCTTGAGACTGGCATTGGAGAACACGCTGGCGTTGCAGGAGTGGCGCCGGCGGCTCGTATTCTGGGGCGGGGCTTTTGCGACCGGCGCGATCGCCGTGCTGTTCGCGGAAGCCAGCACCTACGCGATGGACCTGTTCAAGCAATTGCGCATCCAGCATTCCTGGTTCCCCTACGTGGCGGCGCCGGCGGGTCTCGCACTGTCCGCCTGGCTCACCCAGAAGGTGTTCGTCGGTGCCGAAGGCAGCGGTATTCCGCAGGCGATCGCCGCGCTCTCGCTGCCGACCGAGCAGGCCCGCAACCGTCTGCTGTCGATGAAGATCGCGGCCGGCAAGATGTTCATCTGCCTGCTCGCGCTGCTCACCGGGGCCTCGATCGGTCGCGAGGGTCCGACCGTGCAGGTCGGCGCATCGATCATGCATTTCCTGCGGCGCGCGGCCCGTTTCTCCGCGGCCGAGATCGACCGTGGACTGATACTCGCGGGCGGTGCCGCCGGCGTCGCGGCGGCGTTCAACACCCCGCTCGCCGGCGTCGTGTTCGCGATCGAGGAGTTGTCCCGGTCGTTCGAGGAACGCACCAGCGGCACGATCCTCACCGCGGTGATCGTCGCCGGCGTGACCTCGCTCGCGCTGATCGGCAACTACACCTATTTCGGCGTCACCAACGCGGTGATGAGCGACCCGCGGATGTGGCTCTGCGTGCCGGTCTGCGGCATCGTCGGCGGGTTGCTCGGCGGCGCGTTCTCGCAGGGGATCCTGCTCGCGAGCACCTCGTTGCCCTCGTCGATCGCGCGTCTGCGCCGCGAACGACCGGTGGTGTTCGCCGCCTTATGCGGCGCGCTGATCGCCTTGATCGGCTGGTTGTCGGCGAGCAGCACCTACGGCACCGGCTACGACGAGGCCAAGGCCCTGGTGCAGTACGATGCTCTGCCCGCCGCCGGATTCGCGATCTACAAGCTGCTCGCGACTCTGGTGTGCTACGTGAGCGGCATCCCCGGGGGGATCTTCGCCCCCTCGCTTGCGGTCGGCGCGGGCATCGGCGCCCAGTTGCATGTGTGGTGGCCGGTGGCACCGGCCGGCGCGATGGTGCTGCTGTCGATGGCGGCCTATTTCGCCGGTGTCGTACAGGCGCCGCTCACCGGTCTGGTGATCGTCACGGAAATGACCGGCAACAGTGCGCTCACCTTGCCCCTGATGGCGGTCGTGCTGATCGGTCGCGCCGCAAGCGCTCTGGTCTGTCGCAAACCGCTCTACCACACGCTCGCGAAGGGTTTCATGCGCTCGGCCGCAGTCGACGAGGTACCGACCTCGGCCCACGACTGACGCGCTGCAGCATAACCAGGCAACGCGACAATGGGGCCGGGTTCGGCCAGCCCCCCCGGGGGGCGGGGCGCGAATTGCAAAAGCGGTCACGTCGCAGCGCGTGAAAACGTGACGGCGCGGGGCGACGCAGGCCGCCTCGGCGTCATAACGTTCGACTACCCATGGAGATCCGTCGCATCGTCGGCCGCCTGGCCCGTCGCGTGCCCGCGCGCGGGATCGCCGCCGTGCTCGCGACGCTCTTGACCCTTGCGGCGGGGCAGGTGCGCGCGGACTGCGTGGGCAGCGCGGACCCCGAGTTGCGTGCGCTGCAGGCCGCGTCGGCGGCGGACGCGGCCCGCACGGTCGCCGACGTCAATGCCAGGCTCGCGGCGCTGGGCGCTGCCGCTACGCCCGACCCGCAGCGGATCGCCGGGCTCGACGCGGTGCTCGCACAGAGCTACAGCCGGCTCGAGCTCGACGCCGAGGCGCGTGCCGCCGCCCGACGCGGCCTGCTCCTCGCGCCGAACCCCACCGATCCCGTGCACGTCGATCTGCTCTCCGCCTATTCGGAGAACGTCTACGACGCCCCGCGCATCGAAGCGCAGCTCGCGGCGGTCAAGGGCGCGCGCGCGCGCCAGGCGGCCGGTTCGCTGAACGAGGCGTGCCTGCGCATCACGGAAGGCATACTCGAGTTCCGTCTCGACCGGGCCGACCGCGCGATCATCCCGCTGACCCGGGCCTACCGCTCGGCCGCCGCGCCGCGCGGTTCGGAGGCCCGCATGCTTGCGGCCGACGCGCTGACGGCGGTGATGCGGGGGCTCGGCGACTACCGCGAGGCGCTCACGCTCAACGACGAGGTGATCGCCTGGGACCGCGCGCATCGGGCCACGCTCGCCCTGTCGGTCTCGAAATACGTGCGCGGCACGATCCTGAAGCTCATGCGCCAGTACGGGGCGGCGATCGCCGCCTTCGAGGAGAGCCGCGCGCTCAGCGTACCGCTGCACGACGTGCAGGGCATCGCCTTCGAGGATCTGCGCATCTGCGAGACCCGGGTCGCGCTGCGCGATTATGCGCATGCTCGCATGGATTGCCGGCGGGCACTGCCGGTTTTCGAGAAGGTGCGGTCGACCGACGTCGTCAAGGAAACGCGCGCCGTTCTGGCGCGGATCGAGCTCGGGGAGGGCCATCCCGATCGTGCGCTCGCGGCGCTCGACGGGGTGCTCGACCACCACGGCCAGGATCTGCCGCCGCGGCGCGTCGCCGTGCTGTATCGCTGGCGCGCGCAGGCGAACGCGGCGCTGCAGGATTACCGGGGCGCCTATGCGGACCTCTCCGAGTACGTGCGTCGTGCGGTCGCCGACTACGATGAGGACCGCTTACGAGAGTCCGAGGCCATGCGCGCGCGATTTGCCACCGACCGCGAGATCGCCCGCAACCAGGACCTCAAGCGTGCGCTCGCGCTGTCCATGGAGCGCTCGCGTCGACAGGCTCTCGAACTGAAACGCAATGCGATCGTCCTGGTTTCGGGCTTGCTCGTGATCCTGCTGCTCGTCTACATCGCGCTGGCGAGTGCGCGTCATCGGCGCGCGCTGCTCGCCCTGGCGGCACTCGACGAGCTCACCGGGCTGCCGAATCGCCGCAGAACGACCGAACTGGCGTCGCAGTCCCTACGGGAAGCCTTCGAGCAGGCCCGCCCGCTCACCATCGCGGTGCTGGACCTGGATCACTTCAAGGCGATCAACGATCGATGCGGTCACGCCGCCGGCGATCACGTCCTGCGTGAACTGGGTAGGGTCGCGGGCAGGGTTCTGCGTCCCGGCGACGTGCTCGGCCGCTGGGGCGGCGAGGAGTTCCTGCTGGTGATGGCGGATACGACACTCGACGCCGCGCTCGGCGTGCTGGAGGGTTTGCGGGCCCAGTTGCTCGCGATCCAGTTGCCCCCCGCTGGTGCGGGATTGCGCGTCAGCCTCAGCGCCGGGCTCGCGACGCTCGAGGAGAACGCCCGGACCCTCGACGAACTCGTGGCCCGCGCCGACGAGGCCCTGTACGAGGCGAAGAGCCAGGGGCGCGACCTCGTACGGATCGCCGAGCGTAGCTTCCAGACGGCCTCGACCGGGGTCCGCCGCGCGCTGCGCCTCTAGTCGCCTTCCGGACGGGGAGCGAAAGCCTGGCGCTTCTGGGCCTGCTCGTCGAGCAGGCGTCTCGCGGTCTCGAAGGCGTGATGCAGCGCGTTGTAGGCGTTGACGTCTTCCGGGTGGTGAGTGCGCGCACTGTCGACGTGCACGCTGCTGCCGGGCAGTTCGATGTCGATCTTGACCGTGAACGGCGCGCCTTTGTTGCTGTGCGCCGGCGGCGTGTCGATCGTCACGTGACAGCCGAGGATGTTCTGATGAACGCGTTCGAGCCGTGCGACGAGCTCGCGGGCCCGGGTCTCCACGGCGGTGGACGGGTCCATGTGACGGAAAGTGATTTGCAGCGGCTTTTGCATGTGGATCCTTCGTTCCGCGACGTTTGAGGCAGAAAGTTCTGCCTGTAGTCGATTATTGCCTCTACGGCCGGACCGCCCATGCGGGTTTCCCCGCGCGCCCATTCGGTCTTGCCGGATGGCCGCGCCGCGCGGCTGCCGTATTCTCAGCGAAGGTTAGCACGCGCAACCTCGGCCCGGGGCCGGGGTGCCGCGCAAGGAGAGCGTCATGCGGGTACGCATCGTGGTGGCCGATCGCAGCGAAGCACGCTTCTACGACGCGGCGGAGCCGCACGGTCTGCCGCTCCTCAAGCAGGAACTGCACGACGAGCAGGGCCGGCTCCACGACCGCGACTACAAGTCGGACCGCCCGGGCCGTGTCTTCGATCACGCGGCCGGAAACCGCCGCCGCGGAGCCGTCGGCCATCACGCCACCGGCGGTGAGCGGTCTCCGTCCAAACACGAGGCCGACGAGTTCGCGCGCAGGATCGCCCACGCCCTGCATCACGCTCACTCGGCCGAGGGGTTCGATCGCCTGGTGCTGGCGGCGGAGCCGGCGTTTCTCGGACGTCTGCGCGCCGCGCTGCCGGAGACTCTGCAGGCGCTGGTGCACGCGGAGATCCACAAGGATCTCGTGCATGCCGACGCGCGCGCGATCGCCGCAAGCGTGCCGGTCGAGGCGTACATCGGCGCGATGTGATAATCTGCGAGCAGAACAACCGCCCGCATCCGCGCGTTCGGTGATGGTGCCCAGGAGAGGACTCGAACCTCCACGAATTTCTCCACTGGTACCTGAAACCAGCGCGTCTACCAGTTCCGCCACCTGGGCAAGGAGGGGGCGCCACGAGGCGCAGGCGGCGAAATTTACGCACACACCCGGGGCTTGTCAATCATGAAACCGAAGGGCAGGTCCAGAGCGGCCGGCGCGCCCGATGGCGGGCCGCGGGCGCAATCCCCGGCCGACGGTCCGGCGACGGACTGGCGGGGCGCCGATCCGAACCTCGAACTCGAGCGTCACCGCTACGCGCAACCCATTCCGAGCCGCGAATTCCTGATCCAGCACCTGTCCGCCGCGCCCGAACCGCTGTCGGTCGAACGCCTGGCGCGTCGCCTCGGACTCGGCGACGAGTCTTTGCGCATGGCCCTCGAGAAGCGTCTCGCGGCGATGGTTCGCGACGGGCAGGCGGTCGTCGGGCCGAACGGCTACAGGGCGGTGGGCGAGGCTGAACGGATTCGCGGTCGGGTGCGCGGCCGCTCGAGCGGCGAGATCTCGATCGTGCCGGATGACGGCGGGGCGAACCTGGTGCTCGCCCGCGCCGACGCCGCCTCCCTGATGCACAACGATCGCGTCGAGGTGCGCGTGGTCGGTCTGAACGACCGCGGTCGGCCGCTCGCGCGGCTGATTCGCCGCGTCGGCGACGCGCCCGCGCGGATTGGCGGCATCTGGCACACGGGGCCCGTTCACGGGCGCGTCTCGCCGGAGGATCCCGGCCACTGGTATCCGGTCGAGGTGCCGTTGCGCGACCGCCTGGATGCGCGCGACGACGACTATGTGATCGTCGAGATCACGCAACGACCCTTGGGGGAGGTGGCCGCGCGCGGACGGGTCGTCGAGGTGCTGCGCGACCTGCGCCCCTCGGATCTCGCCGCCCGCTTTGCGATCCTGCGGCACGACCTTCCGGGCGACTTCCCGGATGAAGTCGTCCGGGCCGCCAATCGGTTCCCGCCGGAAGTCACGCCCGCCGACATCGCCGGCCGGGAGGACCTGCGCGACCTGCCGCTGGTGACCATCGACGGCGAGGATGCGCGCGACTTCGACGACGCCGTCTACGCTGAGCCGCTGCGCGGCGGCGGTTGGCGCCTGGTGGTGGCGATCGCGGACGTCAGTCACTATGTGCGGGTCGGGAGCGAGATCGATCGGGAGGCGCGCGCGCGGGCAACCTCGGTGTATTTTCCGGACCGGGTGCTGCCGATGCTGCCCGAGCATCTGTCGAACCATCTGTGTTCGCTGATGCCGCGCGTCGATCGCCTGGCGTTCGTCTGCGACATGCGCATCGGTCGCGGCGGAGCGCTCGGCAAAGCGCGCTTCTACGAGGCCGTGATCCGCTCACACGCGCGTTTGACCTACGCCCAGGCCTTCGCCTGTCTCAAGGACCCTCCGGACGCTTCCGCCCCGGTGCTCGAGCCGGACGTGGCGCATTCCCTGCAGACCCTGCATGCGGTCTACGCGGTCCTGAAGCGCGCCCGCGACGCGCGCGGTGCGCTCGATTTCCGCGGCGGCGAGGTCAAGGCGCGCATCGGTACCGACGGCCGCATCGAGGGTTTCCATTCCCTGCCGCGCAACGACGCGCATCGGCTGATCGAGGAATGCATGATCGCCGCCAACGTGCAGGCCGCGACCGCGCTGCGTCTCGCCAAGGCCGGCAGCCTGTACCGGGTTCACGGCCAGCCCGAGGACAAACGCGTCACCGAGCTGCAGCGGATCATGAACACGCTGAAGATCGGTGCGCAGTTCTCCGAACAGCCCACGCCCCAGGAGTTTCGCCAGCTGATCGAGCGGCTGATCGATCGGCCGGACGGCGCGCTGCTCGAGGGGTTGGTGATCCGCGCCCTGGCGCAGGCGGTCTATCAGCAGACCAACATCGGCCATTTCGGGCTCGCGCTGGTCGAGTACGCGCACTTCACTTCGCCGATCCGCAGGTATCCGGATCTCCTCGTGCATCGTGCGATCAAGGCCGCGAGCGTGCCGGCGAGCGCTTCGGGGCACCGCTACGGAGTCGCCGAGTTGCAGGCGCTCGGTCAGGAGAGTTCGCAGCGCGAGCGGCGCGCCGACGAAGCCTCGCGCGACGTGCTCGGATACCTGAAGTGTCTCTACCTGCAGCCGCGGGTCGGCGAGAGCTTCGATGCGACCATCACCAGTGCACTCGATTTCGGTCTGTTCGTGCAGCTGAAGGAGATGCCGATCGACGGACTGGTGCACGTCTCGGCGATTCCCGGCGACTACTGGCAGCTCGACGACGGCGGTCTCTCGCTCGTCGGCCGCAGTACCGGTCGCCGGCTGCGTATGGGCGATGGGGTGCGCGTGCGGCTCGCACGCGTCGATCTCGCCCAGCGTCAGGTCGATTTCGAGCTGCTGGATGGGGAGGGGGAGGGGCAGGGGCCCCGACCACCGTTCGCGACGCGTCGGCCGCGGACCGGGCGCGCTTCGAGCGGCGGCCGGCGCAATCGCCGCTGATCCGTGAGCGTCTCGAGGCGGCAAATCGTCTTCGGCCTGCATGCGGTGCAGGCCCTCGTCGCAAATTCCCCGGAGCGGGTGCTCGAACTTTGGATCGCGGCGGAGCGCGATGATCCTCGGGTCCGGGACATCCAGAAGGCCGCGGGCGAGGTCGGCCTCGGCGTGCACAGGGCATCGGCCGAGGCCCTCGCGGCGATGGCTGGCGCCGGCGCTTCGCACCAGGGGGTCGTCGCCGCGGTACGGCCGCGACCGCCGCTCGATGACGACGGGCTGATCGCGCTGCTCGAACGTCGCCCGGGGCCGCCACTGCTGCTCGTGCTCGACGGCGTCACGGATCCTCACAATCTCGGCGCCTGCCTGCGCACCGCCGACGCCGCCGGGGTCGACGCGGTGGTGATTCCGCGCGATCGCTCGGCCAGCCTCGATTCGGTCGCGCGCAAGGTCGCCGTCGGTGCCGCCGAGACGGTGCCGCTGGCGAGCGTGACCAACCTCGCGCGCACCCTGGAGGGGCTCAAACGGCAGGGGCTGTGGGTGGTCGGCACCGCCGCAGACGCGCCCCAGGCGATCTACGAGGCCGATCTGCGCCGCCCGCTCGCCCTGGTGCTGGGCGCCGAGGGCAGCGGGATGCGCCGGCTCACTCGCGAACGTTGCGATTTTCTCGTCGGCATACCCATGGCCGGCGCGGTGGCGTCCCTGAACGTCTCGGTCGCGGCCGGCGTCGTTCTGTTCGAGGCCTCGAGACAGCGGCGCGCGCGGCCGGCCTGAGGCCGGCCCGGCCGGATCTTCGCCCGGTTGACCTCGATGCCGGCGGCCGCGTATAGTTGCGCGCTTATTTTTGCCGGGAGACCGGCCCAACTCCTTGCCTCACCGCTCGCAACGGGAGGCTAACGCAAGATCCACAAGGAGACGACAATGCGGCATTACGAAATTGTGCTCCTGGTCCATCCGGACCAGAGCGAGCAGGTCCCGGCGATGGTCGATCGCTACAAGGGAATGGTCACCGCCGGCGGCGGTGTCGTGCACCGTTTCGAGGATTGGGGACGCCGGCAACTCGCCTTCCCGATCGCGAAAGTCCACAAGGCGCATTATCTGCTGCTCAACATCGAGGCCGATCAGAAGACTCTGAACGAGCTCAACGGCGCATTCCGGTTCAGCGACGCGGTGCTTCGCCACCTGGTCGTGAAGATGGACGAAGCGGCGACCGAGCCGTCGCCGATGGCCAGGGCGCCCGACGAGAACGCGCGCCGCCACGACGATTTCGACGACGACGACGGCGACGAATCGCCGGCCGGCGCGCGTTGAACCTCAGCTTCAAGGAGTCCACATGGCACGTTTTTTCCGTCGAAAGAAGTTCTGCCGGTTCACCGCGGATGACGTCAAGCAGATCGACTACAAGGATCTCGCGACGTTGAAGAGCTACATCACCGAGACCGGCAAGATCGTCCCGAGCCGGATCACCGGCACGCGCGCCCACTATCAGCGCCAGCTGCAGCTCGCGATTCGTCGCGCGCGCTTCCTCGCGCTGCTGCCGTACACCGATCAGCATTAAGGCGCCGGGAGATCAGCATGGAAATCATCCTCCTGCAGAAAGTGGCGAACCTCGGCCAGATCGGCGATCGCGTCAAGGTCAAGCCGGGTTACGCCCGCAACTTCCTCGTTCCGACCGGCCGGGCGACTCTGGCGACGCCCGCCAACATCGCCCGCTTCGAGGCCCAGCGGGCCGAGCTCGAGGCGAAGGCCGCGGCCGAGCTCAAGGCCGCCCTGGAGCGCAAGGCGCAGCTCGAGAACTTCAAGCTCGAGTTGAAGGCCAAGGCCGGATCCGAAGGCAAGCTGTTCGGCTCGATCGGCACCGCCGACATCGCCGAGGCGGCGGTCAAGGCCGGCCAGTCGATCAGCCGCAGTGAAGTGCGTATGCCGAACGGTCCAATCCGCACCGTGGGGGACCACCAGGTCGAGCTGCACCTGCACACGGACGTGGACGTGACGCTCAACGTCACGATCGTCGCCGAAGAATAGCGGCCGACGCCGCGGCGTCGCGCGGGAGTGAGGCAGGTGTCCGAGTTCAAGGGCCCGCGTTCCCCCGGCGCCGCAGTGCGCGTGCCGCCGCATTCGGTCGAGGCCGAGCAGTCGGTGCTCGGCGGATTGATGATCGATGCTGCCGCCTGGGACCAGATCGCCGACCGCGTCTCGGCCGAGGATTTCTACCGGCACGACCACCGTCTGATCTTCGAGGCCGCGGCCGGATTGATCGAACGTGGCCAACCCTGCGATGCGGTCACGATCTCCGGTCATCTCGACAGCCAGGGCCTCGGCGAGCAGGTCGGTGGCCTCGCCTATCTGGGCGCGCTGGCGCGTGACACTCCGACCGCCGCCAACATTCGCGCCTACGCGGACATCGTCCGCGAGCGCTCGATCCTTCGTCAGCTGGTCACGGCGGGTAACGCCATCGCCTCCGCGGCGCTCGAGCCCGAGGGCCGCGAGGCACGCGAGATCGTCGACGACGCCGAGCGCGCGGTGTTCGAGATCGCCGAGCGCGGCTCGCGCGGACGGGTGGGGTTCCAGCCGGTCAAGGCCGTGCTGCCGGCGGTCGTCGACCGCATCGACGAACTCTACAATTCCGAAGGAAAGATGACCGGCATCTCGAGCGGATTCAAAGCGCTCGACGAGATGACCTCCGGTCTGCAGCCCGGCGACCTGATCGTGGTGGCGGGCCGTCCGTCGATGGGCAAGACCACGCTGGCGGTCAATATCGCCGAGAACGCCGCGCTCGGATCGGACAAGTCCGCGGCGATCTTCAGCATGGAAATGTCGGCCGAGTCGCTCACCCTGCGCATGATCTCCTCGCTCGGACGCATCAACCAGGCGAATCTGCGCTCGGGCCGGCTGCATGAGGACGATTGGCCGAGGATCGACTCGGCGATGACCCAGTTGTCGAACGCCCGCATTTTCGTCGACGAGACGCCGGCTCTGACCCCGACCGAGGTGCGCGCGCGGGCGCGGCGCCTCAAGCGCGAGCGGGGACTCGACCTGATCGTGGTCGACTATCTGCAGCTCATGCAGGTGGCGGGGACCAAGGAGAACCGCGCGACCGAGATCTCGGAGATCTCCCGCTCGCTGAAGGCGCTCGCCAAGGAATTGAAAGTGCCGGTGATCGCCCTCTCGCAGCTCAATCGCGGCGTCGAACAGCGCGTCGAGAAGAAGCCCGTGATGTCGGATTTGCGCGAGTCGGGCGCGATCGAGCAGGACGCCGACGTGATCCTGCTGATCTATCGCGAAGAAGTGTACGAGCCGAACACCACCCGCAAGGGCATCGCCGACATCATCATTGCGAAGCAGCGAAATGGTCCGACCGGCGAGGTGCAACTCACCTTCCTCGGCCAGTTCACCAAGTTCGAGAACTTCGCGCCGGAGTCGTACGCCGAGGGTGTGTTCGGCTGAACCGCGCGTGGAACGCGCGGTGCGACGGTCAATACTCGCGCGACAACAGCCAGTTCGACAGATTCACGAGGGGTGCGGCGCCATCGCCGAAGAGAGCGAGCGCGCTCAGCGCTTCCTCGTGGAGTCGGCGCATGCGAGCCTGTGAGGCTTCCACGCCGATCAGCGCGGGGTAGGTGGGCTTGCCGCGCTCCCGATCGGCGCCGGTCGCCTTGCCGAGCGTGGCAACGTCGCCGATCACGTCGAGCAGGTCGTCCTGGATCTGGAACGCGAGCCCGACCGCCGCGGCGAAGCGCTCCAGCGAAGCACGATGCTCCGGCGGCAGCTGCGGTGCGCACTCGGCGGCCAGCATTACGCTCGCGCGAATCACGGCACCGGTCTTGCGCGCGTGCATGTCGTCGACCTCGGCGATACTCAGGGTCCTGCCCTCGGACTGCAGATCGATCGCCTGTCCGCCGGCCATTCCGGCGGTACCGATCGCCTGGGCCATCAGGTCGATCAGGCGCAAGCGCACCGCCGGCGAGGGGGGGAGCTTTGGATCGGTGGCCAGCCAGTGGAAGGCGAGCGGCTGCATCGCATCGCCGACCAGTAGCGCGGTCGCCTCGTCATAGGCCTTGTGGCAGGTCGGCCTGCCGCGACGCAGGTCATCGTCGTCCATCGCCGGGAGGTCGTCGTGGACCAGCGAATAGACGTGCACCAGTTCGATCGCGCAGGCGGCCGCCTCGACCGTGTCCTCGTCGATCCCGAGGGTCGCCGCGGTCGCGAACACCAGGGCGGGGCGAACGCGCTTGCCGCCGCCTAAGGCTGCGTAGCGCATCGCTTCATGCAGACGCGAGGGCACCGCATCTGCGCCCGGCAGACGCGCATCGAGCGCCCGTTCCATGCGTGCGCGCCAGGATTCCATCCGCGCGTCGAAATCCGCCGCGGCGGCGGATCGTACGGCGCTGGTCATGCCGAGGGCTTCTCCGTCGCATGAGAGATCGCCGTGTCGCGCTGCGGGCGGCGGATCTGATCGAGCGATACCGTCACGACCGCGGGCGCTGCGGGCGAGTCGGTCGCGGAGGGCGTGTACTGGAGCGGCAATTCGGGGGCCATCGCGCCGCTCACGCGCGGTCCGCGCAGAGCGGCGATCATGGCCTTGAACGGATGGACGAAGGCATCGTCGACCGCGGTGCCCTCGAAGCCGCAGTGCGCCATGCAGTTGTTGCAGCGGGGGTTGCGGCCGACGCCGTAGTGATCCCAGTCGGTATCCTCGATCAGCGACCGATAGCTCGGAGCATAGCCTTCGTCCGAGAGGAGATAGCAGGGCCGCTGCCAACCGAACACGTTGTAGGTCGGGTTGCTCCAGGGCGTGCACTGGTAGCGCTGATTTCCGGCGAGGAAGTCGAGGAACAGGCCGGAGTGATTGAACACCCAGCGGCGCTTCGCATTGCGGCGGCGCTTGAAAATCTCGCGGAACAGCTGCTTGCTAGCGGTGCGGCCGAGGAACACGTCCTGGCGCGGCGCGTGGCTGTAGCTGTAACCCGGAGAGACCGTGATCCCCTCGATGCCGAGTCCCATCGCGGTGTCGAAGAACGCGGCGACGTCGTCCGGGTCCTCGCCATTGAACAGAGTGCAGTTGATCGTGACGCGAAAGCCCTTCTCGCGCGCGAGCCGGATGGCCGCCACGGCCTTGTCGAACACCCCTTCCTGGCAGACCGACTCGTCGTGACGCTCGCGGTTGCCGTCGAGGTGAATCGAGAACGTGAGATACGGCGAAGGCCGGTATTCATCGATGTGCTTGGCGAGCAGGATCGCGTTGGTGCACAGGTACACGAACTTCTTGCGCTCGACGATACCGGCGACGATCTGCGGCATCTCCTTGTGGATCAGCGGTTCGCCGCCCGGAATCGATACGATCGGCGCGCCGCATTCGTCGACCGCGCGCAGCGCGTCCTCGACGCTCACCCGCTTCTGCAGGATCTCCTTCGGATAGTCGATCTTGCCGCAGCCGGCGCAGGCGAGGTTGCATTGGAACAGCGGTTCGAGCATCAGCACCAGGGGATAGCGCCGGTCGCCGCGGAGCTTGCGGCCCGCCAGATAACGGGCCACGCGATAGACTTGCAGTAGAGGTATACCCATCCGACCATTCTACTATAATTCGCGGCCCCGGAACCTCGCCCATCAGCCGCGCATGTACCGCTTTCTCAGCTTCGCGCCCCGACCGTCGCCGAACGCCGACGCCGCCATGTCGGTCCATGTGCGAAGGCGGCGACGTTCATGAGTGCCGCGCTCGGCGCGCTCGGTTTGGCTTGTGCGCTGGCCTCGGCCGCATACCTATGCATTGCGGTCCTCGCCGTGAGTCGCCGCCCGTCTGACCGGAGCGATCTTTCCGCGCCGCCCGGCGCGGTGAGCGTGCTGAAGCCGCTGTGCGGCGTGGAGTCCGGAACCTACGAGTGCCTGCGCTCGTTCTTTTTGCAGCGTCATCCCCGCTACCAGATCGTGTTCGGCGTGCAGGATCCTGCGGATCCGGTCCTGTCGGTCCTCGAGCGTCTCGAGCGGGAGTTCCCAGGGGTGGCGGCTCGTGTGGTCGTCGATCCGCGTCAGCACGGCGGCAACCGCAAGGTCGGCAATCTCCTCAACATGCTCGGCGCGGCCGAGCACGACCTGCTGGTGCTCGCCGACAGCGACATCCGCGTGCCGCCCGACTACCTGCGGATCGTGACGGCGCCGCTCGCCGATCCCAAAGTCGGCATCGTCACCTGCGCCTATGCGGGCGTGCCGCGACCCGGGCTGGCATCGATCCTCGGCGCCTGCTTCGTCAACGACTGGTTCCTGCCTTCGGTGCGGGTCGCGGCCTGGTTCGGCTCCCGGGCTTTCGCGTTCGGTGCGACCATCGCGCTGCGGCGCGATACCCTGAACGCCATCGGCGGGTTCGAGGCCGTGGCCGATCACCTGGCGGACGATTACCGGATCGGCGAGCTCGCGCGCGGACTCGGCCTGCGAACGGTGCTGTCGGAACTCCAGGTCGAGACCGTGGTGGAGGAGGCCGATTTCCGCTCGCTGCTGCGCCACGAGCTGCGCTGGCTGCGCACCATCCGCCTGGTCCAACCCTGGGGCTACGCGCTCTCCGGCGTGACCTTCGGCGTGCCGTTCGCCCTGCTCGGCGTACTGCTCTCGGCGGGCCGACCGGCGGCGCTCGCCTGTGCAGGCATCGCGGCGGCGGCCCGTTTCGTGCTACATTGGCAGGTACGTGTACGCGGCGCGCCGCCGTGGCACTGGCTCGCGCTTCCGCTCGGCGATTCGCTGAGCTTCGTTCTCTGGTGCTTCGGTTTCGCCGCGCGCTCGGTGCGCTGGCGCGAAGGGCATTACCGGGTGGGCGGCGACGGCTCCTTGCGGCGTAACGAGGATTTCACCCGATGAAGACATTGTTCCTCCATCCGCCGTCATTCGACGGCTTCGACGGCGGCGCCGGCGCGCGCTATCAGGCGAAACGAGAGATTCGCTCGTTCTGGTATCCGACCTGGCTCGCGCAGCCCGCGGCGATGGTCGAGGGAAGCCGGCTGCTCGATGCGCCCGCCGACGGGCTCGGCATGGACGCGGTACTGCCGCTCGCCAAGGAATACGAGCTCGTGATCATGCACACGAGCATGCCATCCTTTCCGAAGGACGCGAAGGTGGCGGAACTGCTCAAAGAGGCCAATCCGCGCCTGCTGATCGGCATGGTGGGCGCAAAGGTCGCGGTCGATCCGGACGGCTCGCTCGGCGCCTCCGCGGCGATCGATTTCGTCGCACGCGAGGAATTCGACTACACCTGTCAGGAGGTCGCCCAGGGTCGGGCCTTCGCCGACATCCTCGGCCTGAGTTATCGCGATGCCGAGGGGCGGATCCACCACAACGCCGCTCGGCCGTTGATCGCCGACATGGACGAGCTTCCCTGGGTCGCACCGGTGTACAAGCGCGACCTGAACATCCCCAATTACTTCATCGGCTATCTGCAACACCCCTACGTGTCGATCTACACGGGCCGGGGCTGCCGCTCCAAGTGCACCTTCTGCCTCTGGCCGCAGACGGTCGGCGGCCACAAGTACCGCGTGCGCAGCCCGCAGAACGTCGTCGACGAAGTGCGCTGGATCAAGGAGAACATGCCGGAGGTCAAGGAGATCTTCTTCGACGACGACACGTTCACCGACTTCCGGCCCCGGGCCGAGGAGATCGCCCGCGGCCTCGGCAAGCTCGGCGTGACCTGGTCCTGTAATGCCAAGGCCAATGTGCCTTACGACACGCTCAAGGTGATGAAGGACAACGGCCTGAGGCTGCTGCTGGTCGGTTACGAATCCGGCAACGACCAGATCCTGCACAACATCCGCAAGGGGCTGCGCACCGACATCGCGCGCCGCTTCACCAGCGATTGCCGCAAGCTCGGCATTCAGATCCACGGTACCTTCATCCTCGGACTTCCCGGCGAGACGCCGGAGACGATCCGCGAGACCATTCAGTACGCGGTGGACATCAATCCGCACACGATCCAGGTCTCGCTGGCCGCGCCCTATCCAGGGACCGAGCTCTACGCCCAGGCGGTCGCGAACGGCTGGCTGAAGGAGAACGAGGGACTGAATCTCGTCAACAGCGAGGGTGTGCAGCTCGCGCCCCTGTCTTTCCCCGGCCTCGACGCCGGGCAGATCCACCATGCGGTCGAGACCTTCTACAAGCGTTTCTATTTCCGCCCGCGCAAGATCGTCGAGCTGACGGCCGAGATGCTCACCAGCTGGGATCTGACCAAGCGCCGCCTGCGCGAGGGCGTGGAATTCTTCCAGTTCCTGCGTGAACGGCAGAAGGCCGCGTAACACGAATTCGGGAAAGCGTGTCGTGATTGCAGGGTTTTTGAAGTTCCCCGGTCGCTCGGGCGAACCGCCGTTGCGCCCGGCGGTCCGCACATGAAGCGCCCTGTGATCCTCGTTGCCGCCGCTCTCGGCATTATCGCGACCG
>JAGWPY010000170.1 GCA_028870275.1 Gammaproteobacteria bacterium
AGGGCGAGGTCTACGACGCGGTCGTCGTGCGCACGCGCAGTGGCGTGCGGCGCGCCGACGGGTCGCTGATCCGTTTCGACACGAACGCTGCGGTGCTGCTCACCAACAAGCTCGAGCCGATCGGCACCCGCATCTTCGGGCCCGTCACCCGGGAACTGCGCAATGTGCAGTTCATGAAGATCATCTCGCTGGCGCCCGAAGTACTCTGATCTCAGGAATGCGTCGATGAAAAAGATTCGCAAGGGCGACACGGTGATCGTGATCGCCGGTCGGGAAAAGGGCCGCCGCGGGGCGGTCATCGAAGTGCTCGCGGACGATCGCGTGCGCGTCGAGGGCGTGAACATGGCGAAGAAGCACCAGCGCCCCAACCCGCAGGCGCAGCTGCAGGGCGGCATCATCGAGCGCGAGGCACCGCTGCACATCTCGAACGTGCAGCTCTACAACCCCGCGACCCAGAAGGGCGACCGCGTCGGCGTGAAGACCCTCGACGGTGGCCGGAAGGTCCGAGTGTTCAAGTCGAACGACGAAATGGTCGACACGAAGTAGGACACGGTAAACAGACATGGCAAGACTGCAGGAAACGTACCGCGCGAAGATCGTGCCCGAGCTGAAGCGCAGCCTCGGGATCACCAACACGATGGAAGTTCCGCGGATACTCAAGATCACCGTGAACATGGGTGTCGGCGAGGCGGTCGCCGACAAGAAAGTCATGGATGCGGCGGTCGCCGACATGACCAAGATCACCGGCCAGAAGCCGGCCGTGACGCGCGCCAAGAAGTCGGTCGCGACGTTCAAGGTCCGGGACGGTCAGGCGATCGGCTGCAAGGTCACACTGCGCGGCGCCCGCATGTACGAGTTCCTCGACCGTCTGGTGAACATCGCGATCCCGCGGATCCGCGACTTCCGCGGCATCAGCGCGCGTTCGTTCGACGGCCGCGGCAACTACAGCCTCGGGGTCCGGGAACAGATCATCTTTCCCGAGATCCAGTACGACCAGATCGACCAGATCCGGGGCATGGACATCACGATCTCGACGTCGGCCGGGGATGACAAGCGCGGTCGCGCGCTCCTCGAAGCCTTCAACTTTCCGTTTCGTAAGTAGGTTAACAGCCCATGGCAAAGACCAACATGCTCATGCGCGAGAAGCGCCGCCTCAAGGTCGCGAAGAAATTCGCCGCCCGGCGCGCCGAGCTCAAGGAGCTGATCCGCAACCCGAAGACCTCGCCGGAGGCTCGCGTCGAGGCCCTGGCCGAGCTGCAGCGCCAACCGCGCGACGCGGCGGCGACGCGGCAACGCAACCGTTGCGCGATCACGGGGCGGCCGCGCGGCGTCTACCGCAAGTTCGGTCTCGCGCGCACCAAGCTGCGCGAGGCGGCGAGCCGCGGGGAGATCCCGGGCCTGTCGAAGTCGAGCTGGTGAGGGGCGCATCATGAGCATGACTGATCCCATCGCCGATCTCCTCACCCGCATCCGCAACGCGCAGGCGGCGCGCAAGCCCACTGTTGGCGTGTCGGCGTCGAAGCTGAAGTCCGCGATCCTCAAGGTGCTGAGGGACGAGGGCTACATTGGCGGATTCCAAATCGAGGCCGACGGCGCCAAGTCGACGTTGACCATCGAATTGAAATATCACGACGGCCGACCGGTCATCGACCGTATCGAGCGCATCAGCCGGCCCGGACTTCGGATCTACCGCGGCAAGGACGAACTGCCGAAGGTGCTCGGTGGCCTGGGCGTCGCCGTCGTGTCGACGCCGCAGGGGATCATGACCGACCGTCAGGCCCGCGCTGCGGGCACCGGCGGCGAAGTGCTCTTCGTCGTTCATTAATCGTCTCCAGGTCGAGGCTTGTAAAAATGTCCCGAGTCGCAAAAATGCCCGTCAATCTCCCGCAGGGCGTGAGCGCCACGATCGCCGCGGACGGCGTGACGGTGAAGGGGGCGAAGGGTTCGCTCAGCCTCAAGCTGAAGGACGGCATCAAGGTCGTGCAGAACGACAAGTCGCTGGCCGTCGAGGCGACCGGCTCCGCCGAGGGTCTCGTGGCGATCGCCGGCGCGACCCGCGCGAATCTCGCGAACATGGTCGACGGCGTCTCCAAAGGCTATGAGAAGAAGCTCGAACTGGTGGGCGTCGGCTACCGCGCCGCCGTCGCGGGCAAGAGCCTGAATCTCACGCTCGGCTTCTCCCATGCAATCAACTATCCGATTCCCGAGGGTATCGCGATCGAGACGCCGAGCCAGACCGAGATCGTGATCAAGGGCATCGATCTCCAGCGGGTCGGCCAGACCGCCGCCGAGATCCGCCGTTTCCGGCCGCCGGAGCCCTACAAGGGCAAGGGCGTGAAGTACTCCGGCGAGCAGATTTCGCTCAAGGAAGCGAAGAAGAAGTAAGTCATGAAATCAGACAAGAAAGTAACCCGTCTGCGCCGCGCGCTGCGGGGCCGTATGAAGATCAAGGAACTCGGTGCGTTGCGCCTGTCGGTGCACCGGACTCCGCAGCACATCTACGCTCAGATCCTCTCGCCCCAGGGCGACCAGGTGCTGGTTGCGGCCTCGACGCTCCAGCAGGAGGTTCGCGGCGAGTTGAAGAACACCGGCAACGTCGAAGCGGCCAAGGCCGTTGGCCGCGCGATCGCGGAACGGGCCCGCGCGAAGGGCATCTCCAAGGTGGCATTCGACCGGTCCGGCTTCATGTACCACGGGCGCGTCAAGGCGCTCGCCGATGCCGCGCGCGAAGCCGGTCTCGAGTTCTAAGGAAAAGGGTCACAGCGCTATGGCAAGAGTGGAGAAGCCGGCTTCCGGCGACGATTTGCTCGAAAAACTGGTCGCGGTGAACCGCGTGGCCAAGGTGGTCAAGGGCGGCAAGCAGTTCGGCTTCACCGCGCTCACCGTGGTCGGGGACGGTGCCGGGCGGGTCGGCTTCGGGTACGGAAAGGCCCGCGAGGTGCCGGTGGCGATTTCCAAGGCGATGATGCAGGCGCGTAAGAGCCTGGTGAACGTCTCGCTGAAGAACGACACGCTGTTCTACGCGGTCAAGGGCCGGCACGGCACGACGCGCGTCTACATGCAGCCCGCCGCGGATGGTACCGGCGTCATCGCCGGCGGCGGCATGCGCGCGGTGTTCGAGTGCGCCGGCGTGCGCAACGTGCTCGCGAAGAGCTACGGCTCGCGCAATCCGATCAACGTGGTGCGCGCGACCATGGATGCGCTCACCAAGTTGCGTTCGCCGGACGACATCGCCGCAAAGCGCGGCAAGACCGTCGCCGAGATCACGGAATAGCGCCATGAGCGAGAAGTTCGTCAAAGTCACGCTCGTCAGGAGCCTCGCGGGGCAGCTCGCGAACATCGCCCAATCGGCCCGCGGTCTCGGCCTGCGCCGCATCGGCCACAGCGTCGTCGTCGCCGACACGCCGTCCAATCGCGGCATGATCGAAACCGCGATCCACATGCTGAAGGTGGAGCCCGCGAAGGGCTCGGAGAAGCACTAATGCGACTGAACACGATCAAGCCGGCCGCCGGAGCCAAGCGTGAGCACCTGCGGGTCGGACGCGGCGCCTCCGCAGGCCAGGGCAAGACCTGCGGCCGCGGTGTCAAGGGGCAGCGGGCGCGCAAGGGCGGCTATCACAAGACCGGCTTCGAGGGCGGCCAGATGCCGCTGCAGCGGCGCCTGCCGAAGACGGGTTTCCGGTCGGCCATCAAGGCGACCCGCGCCGAGCTCACGCTCGGCGATTTGATGCGCGTGAGCGAACCCGTGGTCACTCTGCAGACGCTGATCGACGCGAGCCTGGTGCCCGCGCAGACCGAACTCGTGAAGATCATCCTGTCGGGTTCGGTCAGCAAGGCCTACACGATCAAGGGTGCCGGCATCGGCGCGACCAAGGGCGCGAAGGCCGCGATCGAGTCGGCTGGCGGCCGGTTCGAAGTCTGAGCCAGGACCTGTAAGTAACCAGGGACGCAAGCGAAGTGGCAAGCTCCAGCACCAATATCGCCCAACTCGGCGACATGACGCGCTTTGCGGAGATGCGCAGGCGTCTCCTGTTCCTGGTCGGCGCGCTGGTCGTTTACCGGGTCGGCACTTTCATTCCGGTGCCCGGAATCGATGCGGGGCGGTTCGCGCAGTTCTTCTCCACGCAGCAGGGCACCCTGCTCGGCGTGTTCAACATGTTCTCCGGCGGTGCGCTGCAGCGCTTCAGCATCTTCGCCTTGAACGTGATGCCCTACATCACCGCTTCGATCATCGTGCAGATGGCCTCCATGGTCTATCCGCCCTGGGCGCAGATCCGCAAGGAGGGCGAGTCGGGCCGGCGTAAGCTCACCCACTACACCCGTGTCGGTACCGTGGGTCTCGCGGCCTTTCAGGGCTTCGGCGCGGCACTCGCCATCCAGAACTCCGGCAACCATCTGGTGCCGAACCCCGGGCCGCAGTTCCTGTTCGTCGCGACCATCTCGATCACCACCGGCACCATGTTCGTGATGTGGCTCGGTGAACAGATCAC
>JAGWPY010000171.1 GCA_028870275.1 Gammaproteobacteria bacterium
ATCTCCCGGCGCAGCTCCACGTCGACGCCGGCCGTGGGTTCGTCGAGAAACAGGATCGCCGGCTCGTGGGCGAGCGCCTTGGCGATCATCACGCGCCGCTTCATTCCCCCGGAGAGGGTCATGATCCGCGCGTCGCGCTTGTCCGCGAGCGAGAGGTCCTCGAGGATCGCGTCGACCAGTCGGGGGTCGGGCGGCCGGCCGAACAGTCCGCGGCTGAAGCTGACGGTGTCGTGGACGGTCTCGTAGTTGTCGGTCGCCAGTTCCTGGGGAACGAGGCCAATTCTCGCGCGGGCGGCTCGGTAGTCGCGGGTGACGTCGTGACCGTCGACCAGCACGCGACCCTCGCTCGGCGTGACGATCCCGCAGACGATGTTGATCAGCGTGGTCTTGCCGGCGCCGTTCGGTCCGAGCAGGGCGAAGATCTCTCCCCGGCGGATCTGCAGGTCGATCCCGCTGAGGGCGACGTGACCGGACAGGTAGCGCTTGCCGAGTCCCTCGATCGAAATGGCCGGCGGCATGGGCCTGCGGCGCTCCTGAGGCTCAGGCGCCGCGGATCCGCGCCACGAGCGCGCGGGTGAATTCGGAGGTGCCCGCCCGGCCGCCGAGATCGCCGGTGCGGACCCCGTCGGCGTTGAGCGTCGCATCGATCGCCGCGCGCAGGCGCGCCGCCTGTTCGCGCCGACCGCAATGCTCGAGCATCATCGCCGCCGCGAGCAGCAGCGCGGTCGGGTTGGCGACGCCCTTGCCGGCGATGTCCGGGGCGGAGCCGTGCACGGCCTCGAAGATCGCCGCGTCGGCGCCGATGTTCGCTCCCGGAGTCATGCCGAGACCGCCGACCAGTCCAGCCACCAGATCCGAGAGGATGTCGCCGAACAGGTTGGTGGTCACCAGGACGTCGAACTGCCACGGGTTCTGGACCAGCTTCATTGCGCAGGCGTCGATGATCACCGTATCGATGGCGAACCGCCCCTTGTACTTGCGCTCGTACAGTTCGAGCCCGGTCTCGAGGAATATTCCGGTCAGGGCCTTCATGATGTTGGCCTTGTGGACGATCGAGACCTTGCGACGGCCGTTGGCGATCGCGTACTCGAACGCGTATTCCAGCAGCCGGCGACAACCCTGGCGGGTGTTCGCGCCCGTCGCGATCGCCACGGCGTGCGGATCGTCGTCGATCTGGATGTAGTGCTCGTGGCCGATGTAGAGCCCTTCGAGGTTCTCGCGCACCACCACCAGATCGAGGTTCTCGAAGCGGCCCCCGGGAACGAGCGTGCGAGCGGGCCGCAGATTCGCGTACAACTTGAATTCCTCGCGCAGGCGCACGTTCGAGGAGCGGTAGCCTCCGCCCGACGGCGTCTCCAGCGGTCCCTTGAGCGCGAGGCGGGTCCGCTTGATGCTGTCGATCGTCGCGGCGGGCAAGGGGTCACCGGCCGAGCGCACCCCCTCCAGACCGGCGACGCAGCGCTCCCAGCGGAACGGCGCGCCGAGCGCATCGAGAGCGATGGTCACGGACTCGACGATTTCCGGTCCGATGCCGTCGCCCGGGATCAAGGTGGCGTCGATCTGGCTGCTCATGACTTCAGGGCTCCCGGGGGCGAAAGCCCGCTAGGATACTCGAACGGCGGGATGCGGGTCGCACGGGGCGCGGCCTCGGGTATCCACCGGCAGTGGCGTGCCGCGCGAGGACCGTCCTAGACTGCGCCGATCGTGCCGACCCTGTTCCAGCGCCTGAGGTCTCTGCGCCACGCCATCGATTTCCGTCTGTCGGAGCGGTTGCGCCGGCGCCGCGGAATCCATCGCGAGGTCCCGGCGCGCCAGCTGCCGCCGCTCGATGAGGCCGCGGCCGAGTCGGTCGCGCGGCTGCGCGGCCTGTACGGCGAGGAGTTCGCCGATCGACATTGCGCCAGGACCGCGCTCGGCTGCTACGAGTACCTGGACATTTTGCATCGCGGTTTCGACGCGGCCGGGCTGCGCGCCCCTCGGGGTGGCGTTCTGAGCGACGTCGGCAGCGCGAATTTCTGGTACGCGCGCGTGCTCGAGGTGTTCTTTGCGCCCGCGGAACTGCTCGGCGTCGAGGTGGAAGGCTATCGGCGCTACACGGACGGTCATTCGCGCCTCGACTATGCCTGCGGCTATCTCGAGGGTCTGCCCCACGCGCGCTTCCTGATCGCCGATTACACCGAACTCGATCTTCCCGCCGACCTGATCTCGGCCTGGTTTCCGTTCATCAACGGCGAAGCGCTCCTCGCCTGGCGTCTGCCATTGTCGCTACTGCGGCCGCAGGCGCTGTTCCGGCGCGTCCGTCACAATCTGCGGCCGGGCGGTCTGTTCGTGATGATCAACCACGGCGAATCCGAGGCTTGCGGTGCACGCGAGTTGTGCAGCGCGGCGGGCTTGCGGCTACGCCATCAGGGTGTCGTGCGATCGCCCCTGGCGAACCACCGGACCCGAGAGCCGATCCTCTCGATCTGGGACTAGGAGTGCCCGGCGGCCGGAGGAGGGCCGCTCGCTGCGGTGTCCTGCAATCGATTTCTGGATGAAAATCATTCTTATTCGTGATTTTTACCTGGATTCGTGTATGCTTGGCGCCGGTTCGTGAACTTCTACTTCGGACGTTGCTGGCCAACACGCGCTCGTCGCGCTGCCCTGGCCATAACCCACCAAGCAGTTTTCGTGATCCAGGTGGCAGGCATGCCGCTCGCACCCGCGCGGTTCGACGTGCATGACCGGTCGTTAGTCTTTACTCGTATTGCAGGGTTTTCTTAATGACGAAGATGTATGTGGGCAATCTCCCGTTCTCGATGGATGAGGCCGCTGTGCGCAGTCTGTTCGAGAAGCATGGTCCGGTTCAGTCCGTGGCGCTGATCAACGATCGCGACACCGGCCGTCCTCGCGGCTTTGGGTTCGTCGAAATGGCGAGCGCGGATGCGGCGCGTGCGATGCAGGCGCTGAACGGCCAGGAGGTCTCCGGGCGCGTGCTGAAGGTGAACGAAGCGCAAGAGCGCTCCGGCGGCGGTGGTGGCGGCGGCGGCGGTTCCCGCGGCCCGAAGCGCTGGTAAGACTCGTCTCGACGGGTTTTCTCGAAGCAGCCGGGGCCGCGTACGCGCGGCCCCGGCGCTTTTGACGGGCTGGCGGGGTTTACCCCCGGCGGGGCGAAGCCGTATAATCGCGTCGCTCGGCGGGGGGATGGTGGCGGACGTCACGCTCCTGCGGACGCTCCCGTAGTGGGGCGTGCCGAAGAACGCTTTTTTCTTAAAAAGCCCCCGCGAAGGGGCTTTTTCGTTAAGAGGGGGCCGATGGTCCCCTTTTTTGTTCGCGACGGGACGATCGAACCATGCGCGAGGCGCTGATGCAGATGCTCGAGCCGACCATCGAAGCGCTGCACTTCGAGCTGGTCGATCTCGAATTCGCGAAGAGCGGGCGGGGCGGACTGCTGCGGCTGTTCATCGACCGGGCCGATCGGGCCTCGGGGCCGGTGACGGTCGACGATTGCGCGGTGGTGAGTCACGCCGTCAGCGAGGTGCTGGACGCCGCCGATCCGATCGGCGGGCATTACACCCTGGAGGTGTCCTCGCCCGGACTGGATCGGGTGCTGCGCAAGCCCGCGCACTTCGCGCAGGTGGTCGGGGAACGGGTGTTCGTGGAGTTGAAGCTGCCGATCGACGGGCGCCGGCGCTATCTCGGCCGGCTCAGCGAGGTAGGCGCGGATGCGATCGTGGTCGAAGTGGACGGGCGGGAATGCCGTCTGCCGTTCGAGCGCATCCACAAGGCGAGATTGCGCTCCGCGTGAGGCAGCGCGCGAATTGACCGGGGATCGGCGCGAGGGACGGGGCCCGGCGCGCCCCGTAAGTAGGATCAGGAGACGGGTAGAGTCATGAACAGAGAAATCTTGATGGCGGTCGATGCGGTCTCGAACGAGAAGGGCGTCGACAAGGAAATCATCTACGACGCGCTCGAGGCGGCGCTCGCCTCCGCGACCCGCAAGAAGCACGGCGAGGAGCTCGACGTGCGCGTGTCGATCAACCGCAAGACCGGCGACTACGACACGTTCCGCCGCTGGAAGGTGTTCGCCGACGACTCCAAGGAACTCGAGGTGCCGCAGCGTGAGCTGCGTCTCGAGGACGCGCGCGAACTGGATGCCGACGTCGAGCCGGGCGGGTACGTCGAGGAACCGATGGAGTCGGTGCCGTTCGGCCGCATCCTCGCTCAGACCGCCAAACAGGTCATCGTGCAGAAGGTGCGCGAGGCCGAGCGTGCGCAGGTGGTCGACGCCTACAAGGACCGGGCGGGTACCCTGGTGAGCGGCATCGTCAAGCGAGTCGACCGCAACGGCGTCTTCGTCGATCTCGGCGCGAATGCCGAGGGTTTCGTGCCGCGCGAGGAGATGATCCCGCGCGAGCCGGTGCGTTCGCAGGACCGCATCAAGGCGTATCTCAAGGAAGTCCGCTCGGAACCGCGCGGTCCGCAACTGTTCATGTCCCGCACGGCGCCCGAGTTCCTGATCGAACTGTTCAAGCTCGAGGTGCCGGAAGTCGGACAGGGCCTGATCAACATCCTCGCCGCCGCCCGTGATCCGGGAGTGCGGGCCAAGATCGCCGTGCGCAGCAACGATCCGCGCATCGATCCGGTCGGCGCCTGCGTCGGCATGCGCGGATCGCGCGTGCAGGCGGTGTCCAACGAGATCGCCGGAGAGCGGGTCGACATCATCCCGTTCGACGAGAATCCCGCGCAGTTCGTCATCAACGCGATGGCTCCCGCCGAAGTGACCTCGATCGTCGTCGACGAGGATGCCCACTCGATGGACATTGCGGTATCGGAGGACAAGCTCTCGCAGGCGATCGGCCGCGGCGGTCAGAACATCCGCCTGGCGAGCGAGCTCACCGGCTGGGAGCTGAACGTGATGAGCGAGTCACAGGCCGAGGCGAAGAGTGAATCGGAGGCTCAGGCTCTGCGCGAGACCTTCATGAAACAGCTCGACGTCGACGCCGACGTCGCGAGCATCCTGGTCCAGGAAGGCTTCTCGACGATCGAGGAGATCGCCTACGTTCCGGCGAGCGAGTTGAACAGCATCGAGGAATTCGACGAGGAGATCGTCAAGGAGCTGCGTACGCGGGCGCGCGACGTTCTGCTCACCCAGGCGATCGCCAGCGAGGAATCGGCCGTGGGTGGCGAGCCCTCGGCTGATCTGATCGAGACGGCCGGCGAGGAACTCGCGGCAACGCTCGCGTCCAAGGGTGTACGCACCCGGGACGATCTCGCCGATCTTTCGGTCGACGAGCTCGTCGAGCTGGGCGGCCTCGAGGAAAAGGCGGCGGGTGAGCTGATCATGGAGGCGCGCAAGCACTGGTTCGCCGAAGAAGATAAGGCGCAGGAAGCGAAGGCTTAGGAGCAGAACGATGGCCGATGTCACGGTTGCACAATTTGCCGAGGTGCTGAAGGTGCCGGTCGATCGACTGCTCCAGCAGCTCGATCAGGCCGGCATCAAGGTGGACGGCGCGGAAGACGTCATCAGCGAAGACGCCAAGCACGAGCTTCTCACCCACCTGCGGCGCAGCCACGGCCGCGACGACGCGGCGGCCGACGCGGCGCCGCGAAAGATCACTCTGCGCCGCAAGTCCCAGTCCGAGCTCAAGCTGGCGAGCACGCAGGGCCGCGCCCGAACCGTGAACGTGGAAGTGCGCAGCAAGCGCACCTACGTCAAGCGCGAGGTGCTCGAGGACCAGGCTCGGCTGCAACAGGAGGAGCTCGATCGGCAGCGCGAAACCGAAGAGCGGGCGCGCGCCGAAGCCGAACGCGAGGAGCAGGAGCGGCGCGAGCGCGAACGCCAGGACCGCGAGCGGATGGAGGAGGAGAACCGGCGCCGCTCCGACGAGGAGGCGCGCAAGCGCACGGCGGAGGAAGAGGCGCGCAAGCAGGCCGAGGCCGCGGCGCGCGAGTCCGCCGAACGCGAACGCAAGGCCGCTGCCGCCAAGACCGCCAAGCCGGTGCGCGAAGCGGCTGACGACAAGGCGACCCGCTACGGTCGACAGGAACTGCACATCGTCGGTGACGTGAGCTCCCGGCACAAGAAGAAGAAGGCCCGCGACACCCGCCGCCGCCCGTTCGGCGAACCGGATACCAAACACGCCTTCGAGATGCCCACCGCGCGCGTCGTGCGCGAAGTGGCGATCGGCGAGGCGATGACCGTGGCCGAGCTCGCGCAGAAGATGGCCGTGAAGGCCACCGAAGTGATCAAGGTCCTGATGACCATGGGCGTCATGGCGACGATCAACCAGACGATTGACCAGGACGTCGCGGTCCTGGTGGTCGAGGAAATGGGCCACAAGCCGGTCCTGCGCAAGGAAAATCTCCTCGAGACGGACCTGCAGGGCGCGCAGACCGGGGAGCACGAATTGCTGCCGCGGCCGCCGGTGGTCACGGTGATGGGTCACGTCGACCACGGCAAGACTTCGCTGCTCGACTACATCCGGCGCACCAAGGTCGCCGCCGGCGAGGCTGGCGGCATCACGCAACACATCGGCGCCTATCACGTGGAGACCGCCAAGGGCACGGTCACGTTCCTGGACACGCCGGGCCACGCGGCCTTTACCGCGATGCGGGCGCGCGGTGCGCAGGTCACCGACATCGTCATCCTGGTCGTCGCCGCGGACGACGGCGTGATGCCGCAGACCATCGAGGCGATCCAGCACGCTCAGGCGGCGAAGGTGCCGATCGTGGTCGCCCTCAACAAGATCGACAAGCCGGAAGCGGATGCCGACCGGGTCAAGCAGGAGCTGACGAAATACGGTGTGATTCCCGAGGAATGGGGCGGAGAGAACATCTTCGTGCCGGTCTCGGCGCGCACGGGGCAGGGCGTCGAGCAACTCCTCGACAGCCTGCTGTTGCAGGCCGAGGTTCTCGAACTCACCGCACCTCGTGATGGCTACGCGGCCGGATTCGTGATCGAGTCGAGCCTCGAGAAGGGCCGTGGCGCCGTGGCGACGGTGCTGGTTCTGCGCGGCACCCTGAAGTTGGGCGATGCGCTGCTGATCGGCCAGGAATTCGGCCGGGTCCGCGCGCTGTTCGACGAGGCGGGCCGACCGGTCGAGTCCGCCGGACCCGCCATGCCCGTGGTCGTTCTCGGCCTGTCCGGCGCGCCCAATGCCGGGGACGAGTTGCTGGTGGTCGAGAGCGAGCGCAAGGCGCGCGAGGTGGCGCTGCATCGCCAGGCGAAATCGCGCGACGTCAAGCTCGCCAAGCAGAGCGCGAGCATGCAGGACGTGCTGTCGGCGATGGGCGAAACCAAGCCCAACGTCGTGCCGCTGGTGGTCAAGGCCGACGTGCAGGGCAGCGTCGAGGCGCTGCGCGACGCGCTGAACGGCCTGTCGACGGGAGAGGTCGCGGTCAACGTGATCGCCGCCGGTGTCGGCGGCCTCACGGAGTCCGACGTGACTCTCGCGGCCGCCTCGAAGGCGCGCATCATCGCCTTCAACGTGCGTGGCGATGCGGCCGCCCGCGCCGCGATCAAGGATCACGGCGTCGACGTGCGTTATTACAGCATCATCTACGAGGCGATCGACGATGTGCGCGCGCTGCTCACGGGCCTGCTCGCGCCGGAGGTCAAGGAACAGATCGTCGGTCTCGCCGAGGTTCGCAGCGTGTTCCGGTCCAGCAAGTTCGGCACCGTTGCCGGGTGCATGGTGGCCGACGGCTATGTGCGCCGCAATTTCCCGATTCGCGTGCTGCGCGACAACGTGGTGATCTTCGAGGGCGCTCTGGAATCCCTGAAGCGCTTCAAGGACGACGTCAACGAGGTGCGCGCCGGCACCGAATGCGGCATCGGCGTCAAGAACTACAACGACGTTCGCGAGGGCGATCAGATCGAGTGTTACTCGCGCGTCGAGGTTGCGCGAACGCTGTAGCCGCTGGTCGGGCGCGGCAACCGAACGATGCGTAAGCACAACCCCCGCGCCAAGCGCCTGGCCGGCGAGATCCAGCGTGTGCTGACCGATGCGCTGCGCCGCGACGTGAAGGACGAGCGGATCGGCAACGTGACGATCACCGACGTCGAGGTCGCGGGCGACCTGCGCAGCGCCAAGGTGCACTACCTGGTGTTCGGTCGCGACGGGGCCGACCCGGAAGT
Source organism: Gammaproteobacteria bacterium (assembly GCA_028870275.1). Taxonomy (GTDB): domain Bacteria; phylum Pseudomonadota; class Gammaproteobacteria; order Steroidobacterales; family Steroidobacteraceae; genus Bog-1198. The sequence goes on from JAGWPY010000171.1 coordinate 8,120, forward strand.
CCAGCGTGGCTTGGACAGCGCCGCGGGCTTCCTGCGCAACGCGTTGTCGCGCGCGTTGATGATCCGCCACGTTCCGACGCTCTCGTTCGAGATCGACACGGCGATCGAGCGGGGCATGCGGCTCGCGCGCCTGATCGATGCGGCCAATCGGGGCGATCCCGAGGAAGGCGGTCGTTGAGCCGGGAAGTCCACGGTATCCTGCTGCTCGACAAGCCGCTCGGCCTGAGTTCGGCCGCCGCGGTCGCGCGGGTGAAACGCCTGTTCGGCGCCGCCAAGGCCGGCCACACCGGGTCGCTCGATCCGCTCGCCGAGGGGCTGCTGCCGGTCTGTTTCGGCGAGGCGACCAAGTTCGGCGCCCACCTGTTGGACGCCGACAAGACCTATCGCGTCGTCGCGAGGCTCGGCGAGCGCACGGCGAGCGCGGACCTCGAGTCCGCGGTGATCGAGCGTCGGGAACTGCCCCCCTTCTCGCTGGAGGCGATCGAGGGCGCATTCGCGGCGTTTCCGCGCCAATACGACCAGGTACCGCCCATGCATTCCGCGATCAAGCAGGACGGCCGGCCGCTGTACGAATACGCGCGGGCCGGGATCGATCGGCCGCGCGAACCGCGCCGGATCCGTCTGCACGAACTCCGTCCGATCGGCTACCGCGCGCCGGACCTCGAATTCCTGGTCCGCTGTTCCAAGGGTGCGTACATCCGCGTGTTGGCCGAGGATCTCGCCGCCTCGCTCGGAACCCTCGCTCACCTGATCGCGCTGCGTCGGACTGCCGTCGCCCCGTTCGCGGACGGTCCGTACTGGACGCTCGAGGCCCTCGAGGCGATGTCGCCGTCGGACAGAACCGCGGTCCTTAAACCGGTGGATGCCGCACTGGGGGCCTGGCGACCTCTGCGGCTGCCTTGTGGGACGGCCGAGGCGCTGCGCCAGGGGCGCAGCGTCGAGATCGGCGATCCGACGCCGGGTCCGGTCCGTCTGTACGTCGAGGGCAGCGGTTTCCTCGGGGTCGGTGCGGTGCACGAGGGTGGTCGGCTGGTGCCAGAGCGACTGATTTCAGCGACCGCGAATCCCGCTTGAGACGACGCTCCGCGACGCGTACAATGCGCGCCTTCCTTAAGGGTCTAAGTCATTGATTGAGGATTGATTTGAATGCCACTCACTTCAGAAGAAAAGTCGGGAATCCTGGGTAAATTCCAGCGTGGGCCTCGCGACACGGGTTCGCCCGAGGTGCAGATCGCTCTGCTCTCGGAGCGCATCAACGGGCTCAGTCAGCATTTCACGAGCCACAAGGGCGATCACGCTTCGCGCCGCGGGCTGCTCAAGATGGTCAATCGCCGCCGCAAGCTGCTCGACTATCTGAAGAGCACCACGCCGGAAAAGTATGCCGAAGTCGTCGAGCGACTCGGCCTGCGCCGCTGACCGACCGCGTCGCGTCGATGTGCGCGCGGTTCATCTCCGCGTGACGCCCGAACGCATTCATCTCAACCATTCCGAGGGGCCGCCGAAGTGAGCGCTACCAAGAAGAGTTTTCGATATGGGGACCACACCGTCACGATAGAGACCGGCGAACTCGCCCGTCAGGCCGACGGCGCGGTGCTGGTGACGATGAGCGAGACGGTCGTGCTGGTCACGGCGGTCGGGGCGAAGAAGGCCGTGCCCGGCCGGGACTTCTTTCCGCTCACGGTCAATTACCAGGAGAAGACCTACGCGGCGGGGCGCATTCCCGGCGGTTTCTTCAAGCGCGAGGGACGACCGAGCGAGAAGGAAACGCTCACGTCCCGGCTGATCGACCGACCGATTCGGCCCCTGTTCCCCGAGGGCTTCATCAACGAGGTCCAGGTCGTGGCCTCGGTGCTGTCGGTCAACTCCGAGGTCGATCCCGACATCGCTTCCCTGATCGGTGCGTCGGCTGCGCTTGCCATTTCGGGCATGCCGTTCCTCGGTCCGATCGGCGCGGCGCGCGTCGGCTACGCGGGCGGCAAGTATCTGCTGAACCCGACCGCGACCCAGCTGCGCGAATCGCAGCTCGACCTGGTCGTGGCGGGTACCGAAGAGGGCGTGCTGATGGTCGAGTCCGAGGCGAGCGGCCTGCCGGAGGACGTGATGCTCGGCGCCGTCGTGTTCGGCCACGAACAGATGCAGACGGCGATTGCCGCGATCAAGGAACTCGCAGCCGAGGCCGGCAAGCCCAAGTGGGACTGGGTCGCGCCGCCGCCGAACACGGATTTGAAGGAGGCGGTGCGCTCCTTCGCCGAGCAGCGGCTCGCCGAGGCCTACAAGATCACCGAAAAGCAGCAGCGCTACGCCCGAATCGGCGAGATCAAGAGCGCCGCCCTGGAAGCGCTCGCCGGCGGCGATTCGCCCAAGTTCAGTGCGGAACAGGTGAGCGGCGAGTTCTTCAACCTCGAATACCGCCTGGTGCGCGAACGCATTCTCGCCGGCGAACGGCGTATCGATGGCCGTGATCACCGCACCGTTCGGCCGATCAACATCCGTACCGGGGTGCTGGCGCGCACGCACGGCTCGGCCTTGTTCACCCGCGGCGAGACCCAGGCTCTGGTCGTCACGACCTTGGGCACCGGACGGGACGCTCAGATCATCGACGGACTCACCGGCGAGCGTAAGGAGCCGTTCATGCTCCATTACAATTTTCCGCCGTTCAGCGTCGGCGAGACGGGCATGATGGGCTCGCCGAAGCGGCGCGAGATCGGCCACGGAAATCTCGCCAAGCGCGGCGTCAAGGCCGTCATGCCCAACATGGAGACCTTCCCCTACGTGATCCGCGTGGTCTCGGAGATCCTCGAGTCCAACGGGTCGAGCTCCATGGCCTCGGTCTGCGGCAGCAGCCTTGCGCTGATGGATGCCGGCGTGCCGATCAAGGCGCCGGTCGCCGGAGTCGCGATGGGACTGGTGAAGGAGGGTGATCGTTACCAGGTTCTCACCGACATCCTCGGCGACGAGGATCATCTCGGCGACATGGATTTCAAGGTCGCCGGCACCAGCCAGGGTATTACCGCCCTGCAGATGGACATCAAGATCACGAGCATCACTCGCGAGATCATGAAGGTCGCGCTCGACCAGGCGCGCGAGGGGCGGTTGCACATCCTCGGCGAGATGAACAAGGTGCTCGCCAAGCCTCGCGAGAACATGTCGGAGTGGGCGCCGACGATCATCACCCTGAAGATCGATCCGGAGAAGATCCGCGACGTGATCGGCAAGGGCGGCGCGGTGATCCGTCAGATCACCGAAGAGACCGGCACCTCGATCGACATCGAGAACGACGGCACCGTGAAGATCGCCTCGGTGCAGGGCGCCGCGGGCCGCGAGGCGCAGCGGCGGATCGAACTGATCACGGCGGACGTCGAGGTCGGACGCGTGTACGAAGGCCGCGTAGCCCGTCTGATGGACTTCGGCGCGTTCGTGACGATCCTTCCCGGTCGCGACGGTCTGGTGCACATCTCGCAGATTTCCGAAGAGCGTGTCGAGCGTGTCGGCGACAAGCTCAAGGAGGGCGACGTGGTTCGCGTCAAGGTGCTCGAAGTCGATCGCCAGGGACGCGTCCGACTGTCGATGCGCAACGTCGACGTCGCCTGAGATCCCCCGCAAGATCGTAACGGCCGCGACCATCCGTCCCTGACAGGGGGCGGGTGGTCCGCGGCCGGGACCCGGTCTCAAGGGTCCCGGAAGCGCGTCTAGCGCATCCGCACCGTCGGCAGTGGGCGCTGGGCCATGGTCTCGGCGTTCGGTCCGGGATTCGCGCGTTCGCGCACCGGCCCCTGCTGGCTCAAGAACTGCTTGATGCACTGTTCGAGATAGCCGCCGACCTGGCTCGGATTCGGTACGCCGTGCGCACGGATCACCTGAATCATGAACTCCTGGGTGAGGATCGGGTCGGCGTGCTGCTCCTGCTCGGCGATGACCTGTAGCAGGATGCTGCGGGTGATCTCCGCATTGTTCTTCTTGTCGACGACGACGAAGTCGACCTTTTCGAGCACCAACCGCTGTACGTCGGCCAGGGTGATGTAGCGGCTCTCGATGGTGTCGTAGAGCCGACGGTTCGGATACTTCTTGATCACTCGCGGTTCGCTCATAGGGCTCCTCGCTCGTGTGAGGACCGGCACCGCCGCCGGCCAGTCATGGTTCCGATCGAGCGGCGCGCCATCGCGCCGAATTCGCGAGTCCAGGATAACCCAATGAGGGGGTAAGGCAAGTCGCCACGGGCGGACGACGGGAAATTCGCAAAACAGGCCCCCGCAAGGCCCCTCAGAGCGCGAGGCTGCGTGTTCTGGGCACGTGCTCGAGGCTCCACTTCGCTCTCGCGAATCCCCAGATCTCGGGCGGCGAGGCTTGCGCGAGCGCCTCTGGCGGGTCGAGACCGAGGAGTCGTAGTACCCGCGTGAGCTCGGCGGCGACCCGGCCAGGATCGAGGGCAACGCTGCGACGGGACTTGGCGAGCTTCGCGCCGCCGCGCTCGGTGAGGACCGGCAGATGCGCGTGGCTCGGGGTCGGCAGTCCGAGACGCGACTGCAGATAGATCTGCGCGGGCGTGCTCTCGAGCAGATCCGCGCCCCGGACGACCTCGGTGACCCCCTGGTCTGCGTCGTCGACCACGACCGCGAGCGCGTAGGCGATCACCCCGTCGCGCCGTCGCAGGACGAAATCACCGGTCGCGACGAGATCCAGCGCGACCTCGCCCTGGACCCGGTCCAGGAAGAG
>JAGWPY010000172.1 GCA_028870275.1 Gammaproteobacteria bacterium
AGCCGTACATCACCCATCCGGTCGCGGTCGCCGGGATCCTCGCGGATCTGCACCTCGATGGCGACACCCTGATCGCCGCGATCCTGCACGACGTGATCGAGGACACGCCGACCGCGAAGGCCGAGATCGCGGCGGCCTTCGGCGACATCGTCGCGGACCTCGTCGACGGCGTCAGCAAACTCGACCAGATCCAGTTCAAGAACCGCGAGGAGGCCCAGGCCGAGAGCTTCCGCAAGATGCTGCTCGCGATGGTCCGCGACATCCGCGTGATCATGGTCAAGCTCGCCGACCGCATGCACAACATGCGGACCCTCGGCGTGATGCCGCCGCAGAAGCGCAGGCGCATCGCCCGCGAGACGCTCGAGATCTACGCGCCGATCGCCGAGCGGCTCGGTCTGTACGCGGTCAAGCTCGAACTCGAGGATCTCGGCTTCCGCGCACTGTATCCGCGTCGCTACAAGGTGCTCGAGAAGGAGGTCAAGCGCGCCCGCGGAAACCAGAAAGAGTTCGTCACGAAGATCGCCGAGTCGCTGAAGTCGGCGCTCGCCAAGGCCGGCGTCGCCGGCGGGGTCGAAGGCCGGGAAAAGCACATTTACAGCATCTACAAGAAGATGCGCTCCAAGGGCATCTCGCTCGGCGAGATCGTCGACGTGTACGGCTTTCGGATCGTGGTCGATTCGGTCGATACCTGTTACCGCACGCTCGGCCTGGTGCACGGCCTGTACAAGCCCATGCCGGGCAGGTTCAAGGACTACATCGCGATTCCGCGCGTGAACGGCTACCAGTCGCTGCACACGACGCTGTTCGGTCCGAACGGCGTGCCGATCGAGGTGCAGATCCGCTCCGAGGAGATGCACCGCGTGGCCGAGTCCGGCATCGCCGCCCACTGGAAGTACAAGTCGGGCGGCGATTCCTTCGGCGGGATCGAACACGATCGGGCGCGAGAGTGGCTCGCCGGCCTCGTGCAGATCCAGGAAGGCGGCAGTTCCGAGGAGTTCCTGGAGAGCGTCAAGGTCGACCTGTTCCCGGACAAGGTCTACGTGTTCACGCCGAAGGGCAAGATCCTGAGGCTGCCGAGCGGCGCGACCTGCGTCGATTTCGCCTATGCGATCCACACCGACGTCGGCAACCGCTGCGTCGCGGCCAAGGTCGACCGGCGTCTCGTGCCGCTGCGTACGCCGCTGCGCAACGGCCAGACGGTCGAGATCATCACCGCCAAGGGCGCGACGCCGAATCCGTCCTGGTCGAGTTTCCTGGTCACCGCCAAGGCGCGTGCGGCGATCCGCCAGTACCTGAAGAACCTCAAACGTGGCGATGCGATCGAACTCGGACGGAGGCTGCTCAATCTCGCTCTCGAGGAGTTCTCCCTGACCCTGAAGAGGATCCCGGCGACCGATCTCGCCGCCGCCGTGGCCGAGTTCAAGCTGCGCGATGCGGACGATCTCTACGAGAAGATCGGCCTCGGCGAGCGGCTCGCGCCGCTGGTCGCACGCCGCTTGCGTCCGGCCGAGCTCGGCGAGCACGGCGCGGCCTCGCAGGGACCGCTGATGATCGCGGGCACCGAGGGCCTGATGGTCAGCTACGCGCGCTGCTGTTTCCCGATCCCGAACGATCCGATCATGGCTTACCTGAGCGCGGGGCGGGGTCTGGTGATCCACCGGCAGATTTGCGGTAACCTCGCCGAGTACCGCAAACAGCCGGAGAAATGGCTGCCGGTTGCCTGGGAGCCGCTTCGCGGCCGGCTGTTCAGCTCGGAGATCCATCTCGAGATCAACAACCGCGTCGGTGTGCTCGCGGCGGTCGCCTCGAGCATCGCCGGCACCGAAACGAACATCGATCACGTCTCGCTCGAGGAGCGGGACACCGAGACTTCGGCGCTCACCTTCGAGCTGAAGGTGCGCGACCGCAAACATCTCGCGCACGTGATGAAGACGATCCGGCGCATGCCGGACGTCCGGCGCGTGCAGCGCACGCTGGCTTGACTGACCACGACAAGGCGAACATGAGCAGACAGATCATCTCCACCTCCGGCGCTCCCGCGGCGATCGGCACGTACTCCCAGGCGGTCCGGGTCGGCGACACGATCTGGGTCTCGGGCCAGATACCGCTCGACCCCGCGACGATGAGCATCGTCGAGGGCGGGATGGAAGCCGAGACCCGGCGCGTGTTCGAGAACATGAAGGCGATCGTCACGGCATCCGGCGCGACTCTCGATCAGGTCGTGAAGGTCAACATCTACATGCTCGACCTCGCGCATTTCGCGACCGTCAACAAGGTGATGGCCGAGTATTTCCGCGAACCGTACCCGGCGCGCGCCGCGGTCGCGGTGGCGGGACTGCCGCGCGGCGCGCAGATCGAAGCGGAGTGCATCGTCGCACTGTGAGCCGGATGACGCCGGTCACCGCACTGCGCGGGGTCGGCGAGGCGCTCGCCGGCCGGCTGCGCGCGATCGGCGTCGAATCGATCCAGGACCTGCTGTTCCTGCTGCCGCTGCGCTACGAGGACCGTACCCGCACCTTCGCGCTCGGTGAACTGCGGCCCGGCATGCGGGTCGCGGTCGAGGGGGAGGTACAGCTCGCCGAAGTGGCCTTCCGCGGCCGTAGGCAGCTGCTCTGCCGGATCGCCGACGGGTCCGGTCAGCTCACCTTGCGATTCTTCCATTTCAGCGCCGATCAGCAGCGCTCGCTGGTCCGCGGCCTGCGTCTGCGCTGTTTCGGCGAGGTGAGGCGCAGTCCCTCCGGACTCGAAATGGTCCACCCCGAGTATCGCCGGGTCGATGCCGCGGCGACCGCGACGCCCGATCACCTGACGCCGGTCTATCCGGCGACCGAGGGACTCACCCAGGGCCGGCTGCGCCAGTTGGTCGGGGCGGCGCTCGAGCGCCTCGATCAGCTCGAGCTCGAGGAACTCGTGCCCGCGCGCCTGCTGTCGGCGGGCTCACCGCCGTCGCTGCGCGAGGCCTTGCGGTATCTGCACAGACCGCCTCCGGAGGCCTCGCTCGAGGCGCTGATGGCGCGCCGCCACCCCGCGCACAGGCGCCTCGCCTACGAGGAGCTGCTCGCCCATCACCTGTCGCTCAAAGTGCTGCGCCGGCGCATCCGCGACGAAGGAGGCTGGCCTCTGCCGGCGCAGGGCGACCTGGAGAGCCGCTTGCGCGCATCGCTGCCGTTCTCGCTGACCGCGGCGCAGGCGCGCGCACTCGCCGAAATCGACGCCGACCTCGCCCGGCCGACGCCGATGCTGCGCCTGGTACAGGGCGACGTCGGCTGCGGCAAGACCCTGGTCGCCGCGCTCGCCGCGACCCGGGCGCTCGCGGCACGGCGTCAGGTCGCGCTGATGGCGCCGACCGAGCTGCTCGCCGAGCAGCACGCGCAGAATTTCCGCCGCTGGTTCGAACCGCTCGGCGTCGCGGTGGAACTGCTCGCCGGACGGCGCAGCGCGGCGGCCCGGCGCGCCGCGCTCGCCGGCGCGCACAGCGGCTCGGCACCGATCCTGATCGGCACCCACGCGTTGTTCCAGGAAGGCGTCGAATTCGCCGCGCTCGCTCTGGTGATCGTCGATGAGCAGCACCGCTTCGGCGTGCATCAGCGCTTGAGCCTCGGCGAGAAGGGCGCGGCCGGCGGCCGCCGGCCCCATCAGCTGATCATGACCGCGACCCCCATTCCGCGCACGCTGGCGATGACCGCCTATGCCGACCTCGACGTCTCGGTGATCGATGAGCTGCCGCCCGGCCGCACGCCGGTGCGCACCGTGGTCACGCCGGATTCGAGGCGCGAGGAGGTCGTGCAGCGGATCCGCTCGGCCTGCCTCGAGGGGCGCCAGGCCTACTGGGTCTGTCCTCTGATCGACGAGTCCGAGGATCTGCCCTATCAGGCCGCCGAGGAGACCGCGGCCTCGCTCGCCGAGGCCCTGACCGAGATCCGCGTCGGCCTCGTGCACGGCCGAATGCCGGCAGCCGCCAAGGAGCGCGCCATGGCCCGCTTCAAGGCCGGCGAGCTGCAGCTGCTGGTCGCCACCACCGTGATCGAGGTCGGCGTCGACGTGCCGAACGCGACCCTGATGGTGATCGAGAACGCCGAGCGCATGGGCCTCGCCCAGCTCCACCAGCTGCGCGGCCGGGTGGGCCGGGGTGCGCACGCGAGCAGCTGCGTGCTGATGTACCGCGCGCCCCTGTCCGCGCTCGCGCGCGAGCGGCTCGCGGTCATGCGCGACACCAACGACGGCTTCGAAGTCGCGCGCCGCGACCTCGAGCTGCGCGGACCCGGCGAGCTGCTCGGCACGCGACAAACGGGCCTCGCGCAGTTGCGGGTCGCCGACCTCGTGCGCGATGCGGACCTCCTGCCGCGGGTGCAGTCGGCCGCGGACACCCTGCTCACCGAGTTCCCCGATCGGGTCGAGCCTCTGGTGCGGCGCTGGGTCGGCGGGGGGGAGCGTTACGCGCGCGTCGGTTAGAATGCGCACATGATGAGCGCAACCGAGCCGCGCGCCGCCGCGGCGCAATGGCTGCCCGCCGAACGCCTCGGCGAATGCCGCGTCGAGGCCGGCCTGCGTCCCTGGCTGATCGGCAAGGGGCCGCTCTGCGAGCGGTTGCGCGAACATCTCGGTTCGCGCTTCGAGCTGCGCGCGGGCGAGCCCTGGACCGCGGTGCTGGATGTCGACGAACGACGCCACCTCGGCACCGGCGACGGCGCCGCGCTCTACCGCGAGGAGGCGCTGTGCTGCGAGGGCCGTACCTGGGCCCTGGTGCGCGCGATCCTGCCGGACTCGACGCTCGCCGCCCACCCCTGGTTCGCCGAACTCGGCGAGGCCGGACTCGGCGAGACTCTCGCGGGCCTGAGCGGCGTGGTGCGCGGCAAATACGAGTACGCCTGGCTCCCGGAGGGTTCGCCGCTCGCCCGCGGCACGCCTTCCGAGCGGGCGCCCGGCGGCCTGTGGGCGCGTCGCTGCCGTGTCTGCCTGCGCGGCGCGCCGCTCGCGCTCTACGAGATGTTCCTGCCCGGCCTCGGCCAGGCATGAGCGCGGGCGGAACCGGATGCGGCTGCCGAGGACGGGCGAGGAGATCGGCGAGGCCCTGGCGGCACGCTGGCGCTGGCTGGTCTGCCGCGTGCGATTCCATCCGTTGACCACCCGCGGCCTGCCCCGCGTGCTCGCGACGATCGCCGACTATGGCCGGCTGATGCGTCTCGACCGGCCCATCGGCGCCTACCTGCTGCTCTGGCCGACGCTCTGGGCCCTGTGGATCTCGGCCGAGGGACGACCGCAGGCCAAGGTGTTCGCGATCTTCGTGGCCGGCGTCTGGTTGATGCGCTCGGCCGGATGCGTGATCAACGACTACGCGGACCGCGGCTTCGACCCGCACGTCGCGCGCACCCGCGACCGCCCGCTCGCGGCGGGACGCGTCTCGGCGCTCGAAGCGCTGGTCCTGTTCGCCGTGCTCGCGCTCAGCGCGCTCACGCTGGCGCTGCGGCTCGATCGCCTGGCGTTGCTGCTCGCTTCGGCCGGCGGCTTCCTCGCGATCACCTATCCGTTCATCAAGCGATTCCTGTCGGTGCCCCAGCTCTACCTCGGCCTGTCCTTCGGCTGGGGCATCCCGATGGCCTTCGCCGCCCAGACCGGCCGGGTGCCGCGGGTCGCGTGGCTGATGTTCGTGGCGAATCTGCTCTGGGTGACCGTCTACGACACCCTCTATGCCATGGTCGATCGCGAGGACGACCTGAAGATCGGTGTGCGCTCGACCGCGATCCTGTTCGGCGATTCCGATCGCTCGGTCATCGCGGTCCTGCAGGCGATGACCCTGCTCGCGCTGGCGCTGCTCGGACGGCTCGCCGGCCTCGGTCCCTGGTATTACGGCGGGGTAGGCGCCGCCGCGGGGTTCTTCGTCTATCAGCTCTGGCTGATCCGCTCGCGCGAGCCCGCGGCCTGCTTTCGCGCGTTCCTGAACAACAACTACGTCGGCCTCTGCGTGTTCGTCGGAGTGCTGCTCGACTACCAGTTCCGCTGATCCTCCGGGCCATTCCTCGGCCGGGAGCCCTTCGTCAACCGGTCGACCCCGGATGGGTTGACGATCGGCCCCGCCGGGCCGAATACTGCGCCGCTGCGGCAGGGCGCCCCGCGGACGAGCGACACACCGGAGGACGGCGGATGATTCGACACGACTGGACGATCGCGGAGGTCGAGGCGCAGTTCGCCCGGCCCTTCCTCGACCTGCTGTTCGAGGCTCAGGGCGTGCATCGCCGCCATCATGAACCCAATACGGTTCAGGTCAGCACCCTGCTCAGCATCAAGACCGGCGCCTGTCCCGAGGATTGCGCCTACTGTCCGCAGAGCGTGCGGCACGACACCGGACTCGCCGCCGAGGAACTGATGGAACTCGAGGCCGTGGTCGCGCGGGCGCGCGCCGCGAAGCAGGCCGGAGCGACGCGCTTCTGCATGGGCGCCGCCTACCGCTCGCCGAAGCCGAAGGACCTTCGCAAGGTGGTCGCGATGATTGGCGCGGTCAAGGAACTCGGCCTCGAGACCTGCGCGACGCTCGGCATGCTGAGCGCCGAGCAGGCCGTCGAGCTCAAGCGGGCGGGGCTCGACTATTACAACCACAACATCGACACCTCGCCCGAGTACTACGGCAAGATCATCGGCACCCGCACGTTCGCCGACCGGATCGAGACTCTGCAGGCGGTCCGCGACGCGGGCATGCACGTCTGCTGCGGCGGCATCGTCGGCATGGGCGAGACGCGCGCCGACCGGGCGGCGATGCTCGCGACGCTCGCCACGCTCGAGGCGCATCCGGAGAGCGTGCCGATCAATCGCCTGGTGCGGGTGGCCGGCACGCCGCTCGCCGACGCGGAGGAGCTCGATCCCCTGGAATTCGTGCGTACGATCGCCGTGGCACGCATCCTCATGCCGCGCTCTCATGTGCGCCTGTCGGCCGGTCGCGCCGAGATGAGCGACGAGCTCCAGGCCCTGTGCTTCCTCGCCGGCGCGAACTCGATCTTCTACGGCGAGAAGCTGCTCACCACCGGCAACCCGGACTGCGCGGCCGACCGGCGTCTGTTCGAGCGCCTGGGTCTCGTCGCCGAACCCGCGCCGCAGACCGATGCCGCCGTGCACGGCGCTGCCGGAACGCAGGGCGAGTCGGCGCTCGCCACGGCTTGAGCGCGGCGTACACCATGCGCAATGACGCGGCGCAAATCGACCGGGCCGCGCTCCGGCGCGCGCTCGGCCGCGCCGCGGCGAGCTACGACGGGGCCGCGGCGCTGCAGAGCGCGGTCCGTCGGGATCTGCTCGAGCGGCTCGACCTGGTCGCGCTCGCGCCGCGCACGGTGGTCGATCTCGGCTGCGCGACCGGCGCGGCCAGTGTCGAGCTGCGCAGACGGTACCCGGCGGCCCGGGTGATCGCCGTGGATCCGTCGATCGAGATGTTGCGGTCGGCCGGCCGGCGCCAGCGCTGGTGGCGCCGCTTCGATCGCTTGTGCGCCGATCTCGATCATCTGCCGCTCGACGCGGCGAGCGTCGATCTGCTGTTCTGCAATCTTGCCGCGGCCTGGAGCGATCCGGTGGCGCTGTTCGCCGAGGCGCGCCGCGTGCTCGCTCCGCGCGGCCTGTTCACCTTCACGAGCTTGGGGCCCGATACGCTCGGCGAACTGCGCCGGGCCTGGGCGGCCGCGGATCGGGGTCTGCACGTGCATCCGTTCCGGGACATGCACGAGATGGGCGATGCGCTGATGGCGGCCGGGTTCGCCCAGCCCGTCCTCGACGTGGAGCGCCGCCTGGTGACTTACGCGGGCCTCGACGGTCTGGTCGCCGATCTGCGCGCGAGCGGCGCGCGCAATGTGCAGAGCGCCCGACCCCGAGGCCTCACCGGCAGGGGTCGCGCCCGCGCGTTGCGCGCCGCGTACGAGAGCGAGCGCCACGAGGGGCGCCTGCCGGCGACTTTCGAGATCGTCTTCGGTCATGCCTGGGCTCCGGCGGCAACCTCGCGCGCGCAGGGCGAGTCGGTCGGCTTTCCGCTCGAGCAATTGCGTCGCACGCTGAAATCCGGCGGGCGCCGATGAGCCCGCTCGGCCTGTTCGTGACCGGTACCGACACCGGTGTCGGCAAGACCCGGATCGCAGCCGGTCTGTGCCGGGCCTACGGCCTGCGCGGCCTGCGGGTCGCCGGCCTGAAGCCGATCGCCTCGGGCTGCGCGCCCACGGCGGGCGGGCTGCAGAGCGACGATGCGCTCGAGTTGCAGAGAGCCATGAACCTCGGGGCCGATTACGCCGAGGTGAACCCCTATGCGTTCGAGCCGGCGATCGCGCCGCACATCGCGGCCGCGGAGGCGGGCGTGCGGATCGACCTCGCGGTTCTGCGGCGCGCCTACGAGCGGCTCGCGGTGCGCAGCGACGTGGTGGTGGTCGAGGGCGCCGGTGGCTGGCTCGCGCCGATCGATGCCGAGCGCACCTTCGCCGACCTCGCAGTCGACTGGCGGCTCGAGGTGGTGCTGGTGGTCGGCCTCCGGCTCGGCTGCCTCAATCATGCGCTGTTGACCGCCGAGGCGATCGAGCGGCGGGGCTTGCGGTGCGTCGGCTGGGTCGGCAACGCAATTGATTCTCAGTTCGAGCGTGCCGCCGAGAATCTTGCGACGCTGCGCGCGCGGCTGCCGGCGCCCTGCCTCGCGGTGCTCGAGTACGCGCCGGTCTGCGACGAGGCGGCGCTCGCCCGGACTCTCGCCGCCTCGGCCCTGCCCGAGCCTTGAGCGCGCGCGCCCTGGACCGTGCGGTTGCCCCCAGGTTCCAGCCTCCTCTAATATGCCGGCACTTCGACCGGAGCCCAGCCCGCACTGACGACGATGGAACAGCGCATCGTACTCGCGCCGAACTGCTCGCTGACGCCCGCCGGAGCGCGGCTGTTCATGCTCTCGATCGGCTCGTTCTCGCTGCCGCTCGCGTTGCTGTTCGCCTGGCGCGGCTACTGGCCGGTGCTCGCCTACTGGGCGATCGAGATGCTCGCGCTGATCGCCGCGCTGCACGTCTCGATGGCGAGGCGGCACCACACCCAGACGCTGCTGGTGACGGAGGCCTCGGTGTGCCTGCTGACGCGCTCGCGCAACGGCGAGCTCAAAGAGGAGTTTGCGCGGCACTGGGCGAGGGTTAGACTGCGAGGCCCGCGATCGCGGCTGGACCCCAGCCGTCTGACGATCGAGAGTCGCGGGCGTGCGTGCGAGGTCGGCGCCTTCCTCACCGAGGAAGAGCGGTGCCGGCTTGCGGCGCGATTGCGGATGATGGTTGGCGGGATGAATGAATCGCCGCCGCTGGAAGTCGACAGCACCCTAGGGGATCCGTTGAGATGAATGTGTACAGGTTGACCGCGAAACACGACCGCTCGGCCCGCCCGCGAGCCCGCTTCCTCGGCCGCGCGCTCGGCGCCCTGGCCGGTCTGCTCGCCGCCGGCGCGGCCGGGGCGAGTGCGCCCGGTGCGATGAACATGCCGGTCGGCGTCACGGTGCTGAGCCGCGACATCTATCGCCTGCACATGGAGGCGCTCTGGGTCTGCGTCGCGATCGCGGTCGTGGTGTTTGGCGCGATGATCGTCGCCATGTTCCGCTTCCGACATTCGCGGGGGGCCGTGCCCGACACCAGCATGACGCACAGCACCAAGGCCGAGATCATCTGGACGGTGATCCCGGTGCTGATCCTGGTGGCGATGGCGTTACCGGCCACCAAGACGCTCCTCAAGATCGAGGACACGCGCGGCTCGGACCTCACCGTGCGCGTGACCGGCTACCAGTGGAAGTGGCAATACCAGTATCTCGGCGCGGCCTCCGGCATCAGTTTCTTCTCGACGCTCTCGCAGAGCTCGAACTTCGCGCGGCAGCTCCACTCGGGCATCGATCCGAAGACCGTGCCGCACTACCTGCTGTCGGTCGACCATCCTCTGGTGATCCCGAGCGGCGAGAAAGTGCGTCTGCTGCTCACCTCCGCCGACGTGATCCACGCCTGGTGGGTGCCCGACTTCGGCGTGAAGCGGTCGGCGATTCCGGGCTTCATCAACGAGCTGTGGGTCAAGGTCGATCCGGGCAAGGAAGGCGTGTACCGCGGCCAGTGTGCAGCGCTCTGCGGCCGCGATCACGGCTTCATGCCGATCGTGGTCGACGTGAAGACGCCGGCGGAATTCCAGAAATGGGTCGCCGAGCAGAAGGCTGCGCTCAAGCAGGCTGCCAACACCCCGGCCGCGAGTGCGCCGAACGACGCGCCGGTCGCCGCCGCTGCAAAGCCCGTGCGTGCGCTGACCGCCCAGGCATTGAACTGATCCCCCGGATTTTCATCGAGAGAGTCATCACATCATGACCAACGCAATCGACACCGCTCACGCTCACGACGCTCACGATGGGCCGGCCACCGGCATCAAGCGCTGGCTGTTCGCCACGAACCACAAGGACATCGGCACGATGTACCTGGTGTTCAGCCTGATCATGTTCTTCGTCGGCGGCTCGATGGCGATGGTGATTCGCGCCGAACTGTTCGAGCCCGGTCTGCAGCTGGTCGATCCGGGCTTCTTCAACGAAATGACCACCATGCACGCGCTGGTCATGATCTTCGGCGCGGTGATGCCGGCCTTCGTCGGCCTGGCCAACTGGATGGTGCCGCTGCAGGTCGGCGCCCCCGACATGGCGCTGCCGCGCATGAACAACTTCAGCTTCTGGCTGCTGCCGTTCGCGTTCACGCTCCTGCTGTCGACCCTGTTCGTCCCGGGCGGCGCGCCGGCCGGCGGTTGGACCATGTATCCGCCGCTCTCCCTGCAGTTCGGCGACAGCTTTCCGATGCTGATCTTCGCCGTGCACCTGATGGGCGTCTCCTCGATCATGGGCGCGATCAACGTGATCGTGACCATCCTCAACATGCGCGCACCCGGCATGACGCTGCTCAAGATGCCGCTGTTCTGCTGGACCTGGCTGATCACCGCCTATCTGCTGATCGCGGTGATGCCGGTGCTCGCCGGCGCGGTCACGATGCTGCTCACG
>JAGWPY010000173.1 GCA_028870275.1 Gammaproteobacteria bacterium
CGTGCACTCGAAGAGGGTCCGCCGCCACAACCTCAACGACGGCGACGTGGTGGTCGTCGGCCAGCATGAGATCGTCTACATCGATGAGCGGGCGGGTCGCGCCCAACGAGGCGCGGAGCAGGCCGAGGATGCCGAGATGCCAAGCGCCGGCTAGAGGTGCCCTAGGCCTCGCGACCCTTTGCACCCTGGCCACGGTCGTGCGCCCCGGCAGGCGGCGCGAGTTCGCCGCCGGAATACTCGCGGCGCATTTCGCGATAGCCGCGGCGGCGCAGATAGAGCGTCAGCGCGGCAATCTCGGCCGCGATGCCCACCAGAAAGACCGCCGCGGCACGCACCCCGGGAACGTCGAGGTAGGACACGGCGACCGCGACGGCGCCGATCGCCGCATAGACGAATGGCAGAGACTCGTAGACGGGACCGGACAGACGCAAAGGACCGCTCCTCGACGCAGGCGACGTTCACCGATCGACCCCGGAATCATAGCGCTGCGGCGCAGGCCCGCGCCCAGGATTTGACTTATCGGTCGCCACCGCGATCGTGGTTCGGGGCCGCCGCGCGATCTCGGACGGGTTGAATCGCGATCGAGGGTACCTCTATGCTGCGCCCATCGTCCGCCCATCTTGGCGGTGTTCCCTTCAATGTCCGTGCTCGAGGCGCGCACCCGCGCCAAAGGAATCGTTCAATGAAATCGACGACTTACCGATTCGCACGCACCCTGCTCTACGGCGCCGCGCTGAGCGCGTCGATGGGCATTGCTGCAACGCACGCTCAAACTGCCGCGCCGGCGGCGGCCACGGCCACGGGCGCTCCCGCGGTCCCACCGCTTCGCGACGAACAATCCGTGACCCACGGCAGCGTCACGATCGGCGGTCACGCCATCGGTTACGAGGCCGTGGCCGGAGTGATGGTCGTGCACCTGAAGGACCCGATGGACCAGGATCCTCCGGTGCAGGCGCCCGGCGCCGCGCCGCCACCTCCGCCGCCGGAAGCCTCGATGTCCTACGTCGCCTATTTCAAGGGTGACAAGGAAGATCCGCACCGCCCGATCACTTTCCTCTACAACGGCGGCCCGGGTTCGTCGACCGTCTGGCTGCACATGGGCGCGTTCGGACCGGTGCGGGTGGTCGTGCCGGGCGATCAGCACCTGCCCGCCGCCCCCTATCGGATCGTGAACAACGATTACAGCCTGCTGGATGCGAGCGACCTCGTGTTCGTGGACGCACCGGGCACGGGCTTCGGCCACCTGCGCGGCAAGGACAAGGAGAAGGCGTTCTGGGGCGTGGATCAGGATGCGCATGCGTTCGCCAACTTCATCGTCGCGTTCCTGTCCAAGCACGACCGTTGGAACTCGCCGAAATACCTGTTCGGAGAGAGCTACGGCACGACCCGCTCGGCCGCGCTGATCAACGTGCTGGAGAACGAGAAATCGGTCGACTTCAACGGCGTGATCCTGCTCTCCCAGATCCTCGCGTTCGACGACAGCGTCGACAGTCCGCAGTTCAACCCGGGGGTGGACCTGCCGTACGAGCTCGCGCTGCCGACCTACGCCGCCACCGCCTGGTATCACCATCGGCTGCCGAATCCGCCCGCTTCGCTCGATGCGCTGTTGCCTGAGGTCGAGGCGTTCGCGCTCGGCGACTACGCGCAGGCTCTGGCCGCCGGCGCGTCCCTGCCGGCGGACCGCCGGAAGGCGATCGCCGAGAAACTGCACGACTACACGGGTCTGCCGGTCGATTACCTCGAGCACGCCGATCTGCGTGTGAACGGCGGCGAGTTCGAGAAGAACCTGCAGGGCGCCGACATCACCACCGGCCGGCTCGACACGCGCTTCTCCGGTCCGGCGATCGACCCGCTCAGCCAGGAGGCGCAATACGATCCGCAGTCCTCGGCGATCTCTTCGGGCTACGTTTCGGCCTTCAACGATTATGTGCGCACCCGGCTCAAATTCGGCATGGGCATGACGTTCAAGCCGGAAATCGACCTCTGGAAGCACTGGGACTTCAGCCACCAGCCGCCCGGATCGGACGTGAAACTCCCCGGAGCGACCAACGTGATGCCCGACCTGGCGGCTGCGATGAAGACCGATCCGAACCTGAAGATCCAGCTGAACGGCGGCTACTACGATCTGGCGACGCCGTTCTTCGCGGCGATCTACGAGATGCAGCACCTGCCGATCGAGGCTCCGCTCCAGAAGAACATCGAAATGCACTTCTACACGTCGGGCCACATGGTCTACGTGCACGAGCCGGATCTGCAGAAGCTCCATGCGAACGTCGCGGCGTTCATCGAGCGCACCGAGCACGGCTCGGGCACCGACTGAAGCGGCGAGCGCCGTGTCCGGTGCTCGCGCACCGGACACGGCGGCACCCGGTCTGCGCGCCTGAACGCGCCGACCGGGCGCCTCAGCCCGTTCCGCCGACGGTCAATCCGTCGATTCGCAAGGTCGGCTGTCCGACGCCCACGGGCACCGACTGGCCCTCCTTGCCGCAGGTGCCGACGCCCGCGTCGAGCCGCAGGTCGTTGCCGACCATGCTCACCCGCGTGAGCACGTCGGGCCCATTACCGATCAGCGTCGCCCCCTTCACGGGCGCGCCGACTCGGCCGTGCTCGATCAGGTACGCCTCGCTCGCCGAGAACACGAACTTCCCGGAGGTGATATCGACCTGACCACCGCCGAAATTCACCGCATACAGCCCCTTCTCGACCGAGGCGAGAATCTCTTCGGGCGCATGGCGGCCGGCGCGCATGTAGGTATTGGTCATCCGCGGCATCGTGATGTGCGCGAATGATTCGCGCCGGCCGTTGCCGGTCGGACGTTGGTTCATCAGCCGGGCATTGAGCTTGTCGTGCAGGTAACCGCGCAGGATGCCGTTCTCGATCAGCACGGTGCACTGGGTCGGAGTCCCCTCGTCGTCGACGTTCAGCGAGCCGCGGCGGCGATCGAGCGTGCCGTCGTCTACGACCGTGATGCCCTCGGCCGCGACGCGTTCGCCGATGCGGTTGGAGAACGCGGACGTGCCCTTGCGGTTGAAATCGCCCTCGAGGCCGTGACCGATCGCCTCATGCAGCAGGATCCCGGGCCATCCGGGTCCAAGCACGACCGTGGTCGCGCCGGCCGGCGCGGCGATCGCCTCGAGGTTCACGAGCGCCTGGCGCGCCGCCTCGCGCGCGTGAGCGAGCGGCGCCTCGCCGCGCAGGAGTTCGTCGAGCCCGAAACGGCCGCCGCCGCCACTGTATCCCTGCTCACGGCGTCCGGCCTGTTCGACGATCACCGAAACGTTCACGCGCACCAGCGGCCGCACGTCCGCGGCCAGCGTGCCGTCGCTCGCGGCGACCAGCACCACCTCGTGCACGGCGGCGAGAGAGGCCATGACCTGTTTGACGCGTGGGTCGATTCGGCGGGTCTCGGCGTCGATGCGCGCAAGCCAGGCCACCTTGTCCTCGTCGGGAACCGTCTCCAGTGGATCGACCGGGGCATAGAGACGCCGGCCGGCTTCTCGCGACCAGGCCTTGACCGCGTTGCGCCCGCCGCTGCGGACGATCGCCCGCGCCGCCCTCGACGCCTCCTCGAGCGCGGGCAGCGCGAGTTCGTCCGTATAGGCGAAACCGGTCCTCTCGCCGCTGATCGCGCGCACGCCGACGCCCTGTTCGATGCTGTGCGCGCCCTCCTTGACGATGCCGTCCTCGAGCGACCACGATTCTTCGCGCGAGGATTGGAAATACAGATCCGCGTAATCGACACCACGGCTCATCAAGGCGTCGAGCACCCTGGAAAGCCCGGCTTCATCGAGCCCGGAAGGGGCCAGCATCGCCCTTTCGGCGATCTCGAGCGCGCCGCCGCTCATGCCGGCTCCGGAACTTCGCGCGGCGACTCGAGCCGACGATTGTCGAGCGCCGGAAAATGCGCGCGGGTCTCGGCCTGCCGCACCGGATCGAGATCCGCGATGATCACTCCCGCGCCCTTCTCGAGCCTTGCGAGCACCTGCCCCCAATAATCGACGATCAGCGAATCGCCGAAGGTCTCGCGTCCGCTGCTGTGCCGTCCCGCCTGCGCGGGTGCGACCACGTAGCACAGATTCTCGATCGCACGCGCTCTTAGCAGGGTTTCCCAGTGCGCCCGGCCGGTCGGCACCGTGAACGCCGCCGGCATCGCCAGCCACTGCGCCCCGCGCGCGACCAGCTCTCGGTAGAGCTCGGGGAACCGCATGTCGTAGCAGACCGACATGCCCAGTCGGCCAACCGGGGTATCGACGACCACGATGCGCCTCCCCGGCGCCACGTACCGGGACTCGCGGTACTGTTCGTCGCGCCCCGGGATGGCCACGTCGAACAGGTGAATCTTGTCGTAACGCGCCACCCGGCGGCCCTCGGCGTCGAACAGCAGCGAGGCGTTCGCCACGGCATCGCCCGAACCACGGATGTTGATCGTGCCGCCGAGGATCCACAGGCCGAGTTCGCGCGCGCTCGCGGCGAGGAATTCCTGAACCGGACCGGATCCGTCGACCTCCGCGACCCCGAGCTTGTCGGAATCGCGCAAGCCCATGAATGCGAAATTCTCCGGCAGACACGCGAGCACCGCGCCCGCCTCTCTGGCTTCGCGCAGCAACCGGCCTGCTTCGGCCAGGTTCTGCGCGACCTCGTGGCTCGAGGTCATCTGTATTGCGGCTACTCTGCGCATCAACGTTTGCCCTCCTCGGCAGCGGCTGCGGCCGCGCTCTTCAGGCGCACGACGGTCGGGTCGCTCCATCTGCCGGTGATGTGATAATAACCCCGCGCGAGGCCGCGCAGCGGCTGTTTGAACACCTGTGTGAACAGCAACACGGCGGCGCCGACGACCGGGCCACCGGCCAGCGCGCCGGCGATCGGCAGGCTGTTGCCGACGCTGCCGGTGACGACCGCGACCTGGTCGTAGTCGCGGTCGCGCAGGCCGATGCGTCCGACCAGACCGATCTCCGCGGCCGGCCCCTTGAGCAGCACGTCGTTGGTGTAGGCGTTGCCTCCTCGCAGGTCGAAGCTGCCGCTGACCGTGTCGAAGGCGAGCCCCTTGTCGGTGAGATCGCTGAAGTCGAGCGCCAGCCGGCGCGGCAGCGCGGCAACGCTGGCGAGGCCGAGCACCCGCCCCGCCCCGGGCTTGATTCCGTACACCTGGCCGTTGCGCAGGGCGATCTTCACTTCGCCGGTCGCATCGCGGAACGCATCGACCGTGGGCGCGCCGTTCCAGTGGAGGTCGAAATCGAGCCGGCCCTTCTTGGCGGCGATCACCTTCTCATAGCCCAGCGCGGCGAGCGTCGACTGCACGTCGCTGCTCGACAGGTCGCCGACGACATGGCCGGCGCCGCCGTCGGGGCCGCGCCAGTCGCCGCGCGCGTCGACCCGGAAGCTGCGGCCAACGGCGGCGAGACGCGTGAGACTCAGTCCGTCGGCGAGCGGCGAGACCTCAGCCTCGACCCTGCCGAAGTCTCGCCCGACCCAGACGAGGTGTGCGACGTTCAGGTTCATCGCGGGCAGCGTCGCCGGATCGATCTGCGCTGCTCCGTCGCTCGCCGCGAGCTGATCGGCCGCGGTGCGGCCCGTTGCGGCCGCGGCGACCACCACCAGTCGATCGAAATCGAACGTCCAGGGATCGGCGCGGACCGCCGAGGTCGGCCATTGCACCGAGCCTTTCGCATTGGCGCCCGTGAGATCGACGCGGTAGCGGCTCGCGTCCACGCTCAGCTCGGCCTGCACCTCGCGTAGCCCGAAGCCGTCATAATCCGCCTCGCCGATCGCCAGATGCGCGCTCTTCAGGTACTGCGACAGATCGGACCCGCCGCCTCGCCGCCACAGCCGCCGCCAACCCGAGAGCTGCAGGCGCGCGATCCGCCCATCGACCGTCCAGCCCGCGGACTTCGGCAAACGCGGCGCGCCGCCGCCGAATACGATGGCCGCGCGGCCGATCGCCGAACCTCCCGCCGGGAGTTCGGCTTCTCCGCGCACCAGGGACCCGAGGGAAAAATCGGCCAGCGCAGGCGCATCCTTTGGCCATCGCAGCTCGAATTCGGCGGGCAGAGCTTCGTCCTTCGGTTTCGCGAGCGGCGCCGGAAGGTCGAGCGCGAGTCCGCCGAGATCGGCGTCGATCCGCAGGC
>JAGWPY010000174.1 GCA_028870275.1 Gammaproteobacteria bacterium
AAGATCAAGGGAATACACCAGGCGATCCGTTCCGGCGTGACCGCGGCCGAGCACTACGTCGAGACCGGCACCAGCGCCGGATTCGACCGTCGCTGGCGCGAGTCGGCAGGTGGTCGCGAACTGCGCAAGGTGCGCAACATCCGGCCGGGCTTCCGCCGCGGACTCTGGTTCGGGCTCGCCAACGCGGCCTACGAGACGGTGACGATGGGCAAGTCGCCCTGGACCCTGGCCAATCACGCCGATCACAGCGCGCTGCGCAAGCTCGACGACTACGTCTCTCCGGAGCGCGGTTGGGGCGAACGCGACCTGCCGCCCCGCGACCGGCTCGCGGCGATTTTCTTCGCCGCGACCGCGCACGAAGAGAACCAGCCGGTGCACCTGCACGTCGCCGACACCTCGATCTGCGCCACGCGCTGCGCCCGGGAATTCGGCAATCCCTGCACGAATTTCTGCCCGGCCAACGTCTACGAGATGGTCGACGACGGCGCCGGCGGCCGGCGCCTGCAGATCAACTCCTCCAACTGCGTCCACTGCAAGGCCTGCGACATCAAGGAACCGTACGCGGACCAGATCACCTGGTGCACGCCCGAGGGGGGTTCGGGACCGAACTACCAGGGTCTCTAGCCACGGACCTCGCGGTGCTGGCGGGATCGCGGCAAACCGGCGCGCCTCCTCTGCGTGAGATCGCCGAGCGGCGACTGCGGCTCGACGCCGCACAAATCGAAGCGGCCGCCCGTCTCGATGCGCTCGCCGCCTCGTTGCGATCCGTCGCGGCGCGCGGCCGGTTCGCCGGCGTGGTCCTGCCGCGCTGGATCGCGCGGGCGCGCGGCGCGGCGCCGCGCGGGCTCTATCTGTGGGGCGCGGTCGGACGCGGCAAGACGCTTCTGATGGACCTGTTCTACGAGTCGCTCGAGTTCCCCGATCGGGAGCGCGACCACTTCTACGTGCTGATGCGCGCGGTACACGCGGAGCTGCGTACGATCAGGGAGCGCACCCGCCCGCTGGACGTCGTCGCCGACCGCCTCGCGGCGCGCTCGCGCCTGATCTGTCTGGACGAGTTCTTCGTGGCCGACATCGGCGATGCGATGATCCTCGGCGGCCTGCTCGAGGGGCTGTTCCGCCGCGGCGTGACGATCGTCGCGACGTCGAATCTGCCGCCGGCGGCGCTGTACTCAGGCGGCCTCCAGCGCGAGCGATTCCTGCCCGCGATCGCCCTGATCGAGCGGCACATGCAGGTCGTGCACCTCGACGGCGGCACCGACTACCGCCTGCGCAGCCTGACCGATGCGCACACCTACTTCGATTCCTCGGACCCGCGGGCCGACGCGCGGATGCGCGCCCTGTTCGACGCGCTCGCCTCGAGGAAGGGCTCGGGTCCGGTCGAGCTCGAGATCGACGGACGAACGCTCGCCGCGCGCGACACCGCGCCGGGGCTCGCCTGGTTCGATTTCCACGAACTGTGTGAAACGCCGCGCGGCGCGGCCGACTATCTCGATCTCGCGCACCGCTTTTCTACGCTGCTGGTCTCCGACGTGCCCGTGTTCACTCGCGAGCGCGAAGACGGGGCGCGCCGCTTCCTCACGCTGATCGATGCGCTCTACGACCGCGGGGTCAAGCTGGTGCTCGCGGCGGCCGCGCCGCCCGGGACTCTCTACCGAGGCGAGAAATTGTCTTTCGAATTCGTCCGCGCCGCGAGCCGGCTCGTCGAGATGCAGTCGCGCGAGTACCTCGCGACGGAGCATCGCCCTTGAGGCACGAGCGCCGCCGCCCTGGCATAATCCGCACATGAGGACGGTTGCCGAGTTCCGCGTCGAGTATTCGCAGTTGCTCGGACCGGATGGCGATGCGGTCGGCGATCTGCCGCCATTCGCCCGCGACGTTGAGGAACTCGTGCGGATGTACCGCATGATGACGCTCGCGCGCAGCTTCGACGTGAAGGCAGTCAACCTGCAGAGGACCGGCCAGCTGGGCACCTACGCCCCCTGTCTCGGGCACGAGGCGACGCACGTCGGCGTCGGCGCGGCGATGCGAGCGGAGGACGTGCTCGCGCCGGTCTATCGCGAGGTGGGCACGCAACTCTGGCGCGGCGTGACCATGCGGGAGATCCTCGTGTACTGGGGTGGCGATGAACGCGGCAGCGATTTCGCCGTGCCCCGCGGGGATTTTCCCTGGTGCATTCCGATCGCGACCCAGACGCTGCACGCGGCCGGCGCCGCCATGGCCTTCAAGATTCGCCGTGAACGGCGCTGCGCGGTCGCCTACATCGGCGACGGCGGCACCTCCGAAGGCGACTTCTACGAGGCGGTGAACGTCGCCGGCGCGCGCGCGTTGCCGGTCGTGTTCGTGGTCGTCAACAACGGCTGGGCGATTTCGGTGCCGCTGTGCGCTCAGACCGCCGCGAAGACTCTGGCGCAGAAGGCGATCGCCGCCGGGATCCCGGGCGTGCAGGTCGACGGCAACGACGTCTTCGCGGTGCGCCAGGCGGTGTCCTCGGCGCTCGAAGCCGCGCGCGACGGCCGTGGTCCGGCTCTGGTCGAGGCGATCACCTATCGCTTGAGCGATCACACGACCGCCGACGATGCGGGCCGTTACCGCCAGGCGGCCGAGGTCGAGCGCGCCTGGCGGATCGAACCGCTCCTGCGCACGCGCCGCTTCCTCGAGAAGGCGGGCCTGTGGGACGAGGACCGGGAGCGCGCACTGCTCGCGGACTGCGCCCGCGAGGTCGAACAGGCGGTCGCCGCCTATCTCTCCTTCCCGAAACCCGAACCCGGTGCGATGTTCGACCATCTGTTCGAACGGGCTCCGGCACATCTGGCCGCGCAGCGGGTCATGGCGACCCGTCGCGCGGATCGCGCCGGCGGACACTGAATCTTGCCCAAGGTCACCATGGTCGAGGCCATCGCGATGGCGCATGGCTGGGAAATGCAGCACGACGAGCGCGTGGTGGTGCTTGGCCAGGACGTCGGCGCGAACGGCGGCGTGTTCCGCGCAACGCTCGGCCTGCAGCAGCGCTTCGGCGGCGACCGCGTGCAGGACACGCCGCTCGCCGAGGCGGCGATCGCCGGCATGGCGGTCGGCATGGCGGCGCAGGGCCTGAGGCCGGTCGCCGAAATCCAGTTCATGGGCTTTCTGTACCCGGCGCTCGACCAGATCGTCAACCACATGTCGAGGCTGCGCTACCGCACGCGTGGCCGCCTCAGCTGCCCGGTCGTCGTGCGCATGCCGCACGGCGGCGGTATCCACGCCCCGGAACACCACTCGGAGAGCGTCGAGACCATGCTCTGCCACGTGCCCGGTCTCAGGGTCGTCTGCCCTTCCTCGCCCGCGCGCGCCTACGGACTGCTGCTCGCCGCGATCCGCGACCCGGACCCGGTGATGTTCCTCGAGCCGGCGCGGCTCTACCGGGCCGTGCGCCAGGACGTCGAGGACGACGGGCGGGCGCTGCCGCTCGACACCGCCTTCACGCTGCGCGAAGGCGGCGACGTCACGATCGTGACCTGGGGCGCGATGACCGCCGAGACCCTGCGGGCGGCCGATGAACTCGCCGGACGGGGGATCGACGCCGAGGTGATCGATCTCGCCACCTTGAGCCCGATCGACACCGAGACGATCCTTGCCTCGGTCGGCAGGACCGGCAGGCTCGTCGTCGTACACGAAGCCGCGCGCAACGTGGGCCTGGGCGCCGAGATCGCCGCACTGGTCGCCGAACATGCTCTTTACGACCTGCTTGCGCCGATCCGGCGCGTGACCGGTTACGATACGGTGATGCCGTTGTATCGGTTGGAAATGGACTACATTCCCGGCGTCGAACGGATCGTCGCGGCGGCGGAGCGCACCATGGCCGATTCGCGATGACGACCTTCCGATTGCCCGATCTCGGGGAGGGGCTTGCCGAGGCCGAGATCGTCGAGTGGCACGTGCGGGTCGGGGATCGCGTCGAGGTCGACCAGCCGCTGGTGTCGGTCGAAACCGCCAAGGCGGTGGTGGAGATTCCCGCGCCATACGCCGGTACGGTGAGTGCGCTGCACGGCGCGCCCGGCGAGATACTCGCCACGGGAGCCGCGCTGATCGAATTCGAGGGCGGAGCAACCGTGGTCGGCAGCATGCCGCCGACCAGCCCTGACGAACTGATCGAGCATGCCAGACCCGGACGCGATCCGGGGGAGCCGCGCCACGGCGCCGACTCGCGGCGGGTACGGGCCCTGCCGGCGGCGCGCGCTCTGGCGCAGCGCCTCGGCCTCGACCTGGGATCGCTCCATGGAAGCGGCCACGAGGGACAGATCACGATCGAGGACGTGCTCGCCGCGGCGCCTCTGCAGCAGGCGACCACGCCGCCGGCCACACCTGCGCCGGCGGGGCATGCGCAGGAACTCGCCGAACCGTTGCGCGGCGCACGGCGGACCATGGCGCAGTCGATGACGGCCGCCCGCGACGAGGTCGCGCTCAGCACCGTGTTCGAGGACGCCGACATCGATCTCTGGCTCGACTCCGGGGCGGTCATGGCGCGTCTGATGCGGGCGATCGTCGCCGGATGCCGCGCCGAGCCGGCTCTGAACGCATGGTACGACCCGCGAACCTCGAGCCGCACGGTCCATCCCCAGGTCGATCTCGCGGTCGCGGTTGACACCGCCGACGGACTGCTGGTGCCCGTGATCCGCGACGTGGGCGGCAAGACGGCCGCGCAACTCGCCGCCGAGCTCGATGCGCTGAAGAGTGCGGCCCACGCACGCCGTCTCTCGCCTGAACAGTTACGCGGCTACACGATCATGCTCTCGAACTTCGGCACGGTCGCGGGCCGCTACGCGACCCCTCAGGTCGTACCCCCGGCGGTCGCGATCCTCGGTGCGGGCCGCACCCGACGCGCGGCGGTGCCGGGCGCGGAGGCGGTGGCCGTGCACCGCGTCCTGCCCCTGTCGCTCAGTTTCGATCATCGTTGCGTGACCGGCGGCGAGGCGTGTCGCTTCCTCGCGGCCGCGATCGCCGATCTTCAGTCGCCGGAATGACACGCCCGGACCGCCGTCCGGCGGTCCGCACAGGAGGTCCAGCCAATGTCCGAGAACAGAACCGAACCCGCAGGCAAGACCTTGCAGTCGATTGCCGCCGCGGTACGCCGCAGTCCGCTGGCGGCAGTCGACGCGAAGCGGTTCCTGCGCGGCTATTTCGCCAACGTCGACGCCGAGGATCTGTCGGCCCGCGAGCCGCGCGACCTGGCCGCAGCGGCGCTGTCGCACCTGCGCTTCGCGGCCACGCGCCCGCGGGGTCGGGCCTCGGTTCGCGTATTCAATCCGAACCTCCGCGAACACGGCTATGCGTCCACGCACACCGTGGTCGAGATGGTCGGCGAGGACATGCCCTTCCTGGTCGATTCCATCGGTCTCGCCGTCCTCGCCCATGGACTCACCATTCACTTCCTCGCACATCCGATCTTCGCGGTCGCGCGTGACGCGCGCGGCGCGCTGCTCGGCCTGCACGAACGAGGCGACCACGGCGCCGACCGCAGCTCCCGGCTCGAGTCCTTTCAGCACGCCGAGGTCGACCGGATCGTCGATCCGGAGGCGCTCGCGGCGCTCGCGCGCGACATCGAACGCAACCTCTCGGACGTGCGCGTCGCCTGCGCCGACTGGCGCCGCATGGAGGCGGCCGCGGGATCGATCGTGCGCGAGCTCGATACGGCACCTGCGCGCGGCGACGCGCGCGACGCAGCCGAAACGCGCGCGTTGCTCGAGTGGATGATCGATCGGCACTTCACCTTCCTCGGCTACCGCGAATACCGGCTGAAGGGCGGGACCGGCAGCGAGACGCTGCAGCCGGTCGAATCGACCGGACTCGGCATCCTGCGCCGCGGCCATCACCGGCCCGAGCGCTCGCCCCGCGCGCTGCCGAGCGACATCCGTCGGGAGAGCCGCCGCCGCGAACTGGCGCTGGTGACCAAATCGAACACTCAGTCGACCGTGCACCGTGCCGGATATCTCGACTATGTCGGCATCAAGCACTTCGACGCCGACGGACGCCTGATCGGCGAGCGCCGCTTCCTCGGGCTGTGGACCTCGGCGGCCTACAGCGCGCACCCGCGCGAGATCCCGCTGGTTCGGCACAAGGTCGACCGGGTCGTGGCGCATTTCGCCCTGGCCCCGGACAGTCACGACGGCAAGGCGCTGCAGCACGTGCTGGAGTCCTTCCCGCGCGACGAACTCTTCCAGGCGAACGTCCCGGAGCTGATCGGCATCACCGCCGGGATCCTTGGTCTGCAGGAGCGACCGCGGGTTCGCCTGCTGATGCGCCGCGATCCCTTCCGCCGGTTCTATTCCTGCCTGATCTTCGTGCCTCGCGAGAAGTACAACAGCCAGGTCCGTCAGCGCATCGAAGCCGTGGTTCGCGAGGCGTTCGGCGCCCTGCACCTCGACTCCCAGGTGCAGATCACCCAGTCGAACCTGGCGCGGATCCACGTGATCGCCAGAACCCAGCCGAGCGACGTGAAGCGCGTCGGGCTCGAGGCGCTCGAGTCGCGCGTCGAGGCCGCCGTTCGCTCATGGGCGGACGGCTTTCGCACGGCGCTGCTCGGCAAGCTCGACGAGGACCGCGCACTCAAGCTCCACGCCAAGTATGCCGGCTCGTTCCCTGCAGCCTATACCGAGGATTTCGACGGCGAGGCCGCGGCCGGCGACGTCTCGTTCCTCGAGGCGCTGGCGCTGGAGCCGGCGCGTCTGCAGCTCGAGATCTACCGGCCCGACGCGCGGCGCAGGGAGCGCGTATTCCTGAAGATCTACCGCAGCCAGGACGCGATTCCGATCTCGGACCTGCTGCCGATGCTCGAGCACATGGGCCTGCGCGTGATCGCCGAACGCCCCTACGAGCTCGAGTTCCCGCAGGGCCGGCGGTGCTGGATCCAGGACCTCGAACTCGAGATTCCGCCGAGCGCCCAGGCGGCCTTCGAGGCGCATTCGGCGCACATCAAGGACACGTTCACCGCGGTGTGGTCCGGACGGATGGACGACGACGGACTGAACCGCCTCACGCTGCACGCCGGCGTTCCCTGGCGACTGGTTTGCGTGCTGCGGGCATACTGCCGGTACCTGTTGCAGACCGGTCTGCCGTTCAGCCATGGCTACGTCGCGCAGGTGCTGGTCGCCAATGCGACCGCCGCGCGCCTGCTCGCCGACCTGTTCGTCGCCAGATTCGATCCTGCCGTGCCGCCGCGCAAACGCGCCGCCGTGCAGAGTCGCCTGGCCGCGAGGCTGCAGCGTGCGCTCGAGGAGGTGCGGCGCTCGGACGAGGACCGCATCCTGCGGGGACTGTGGAGCGCCGTGGACGCCACGGTGCGCACCAACGCCTACCGGACCGACGCCGAGGGCCAGCCACGCGAGTACCTCTCGTTCAAGATCGAGAGCAGGCGCCTGCGCGAATTGCCGCTGCCGAAGCCGCTGTGCGAGATCTATGTGTTCTCGCCGCGCATGGAAGGCGTGCACCTGCGCATGGGCCGCGTCGCGCGCGGCGGCATCCGCTGGTCGGATCGCCTGGAGGATTTCCGCACGGAAGTCCTCGGGCTGATGAAGGCGCAGAACGTCAAGAACACCGTCATTGTGCCGGTGGGCGCCAAGGGCGGGTTCGTCGTTCGGCGCATGCCCGATGGCGGCCGGGAAGCGCAGGCGGCCGAGGTCATCGCCTGTTACCGCACATTGATCCGCGGCCTGCTCGACCTCACCGACAACATCGTCGCGGACCGGATCTCGCCGCCTCCCCAGGTCGTGCGCCATGACGGCGACGACCCGTATCTGGTGGTCGCAGCCGACAAGGGCACGGCGACGTTCTCCGACATCGCCAACGAGATTTCGCGCGAATACGGCTTCTGGCTCGACGATGCCTTCGCCTCCGGCGGTTCCGCGGGCTACGACCACAAGAAGATGGCGATCACCGCGCGCGGCGGCTGGGAGTGCGTCAAGCGTCACTTCCGCGAATTCGGCGTCGACGTTCAGCAGAGGGAATTCACGGTGGCCGGGATCGGCGACATGGCCGGCGATGTCTTCGGCAACGGCATGCTGCAGTCGCCGCGCATCCGCCTGGTCGCCGCCTTCAATCATCAACACCTGTTCATCGATCCGTCGCCCGATGCCGCGCGCTCGTTCCGCGAACGCGAGCGGCTGTTCAAGCTGCCTCGTTCCAGCTGGGAGGACTACTCCCGTGCGGCGATTTCCAAGGGCGGCGGGATCTACCTGCGAAGCGCCAAGAGCATCGCCCTGTCCCGCGAGGCCCAGTCCCTCCTCGGGCTTTCCGCGCAGACCACGCCGAACGAGGCGATCAAGGCGATCCTGCGCCTGCCGGTCGATCTGCTGTGGAATGGGGGCATCGGCACCTACGTGAAGGCGAGCCACGAGAGCCACTCGGACGTCGGCGACCGCACCAATGACGCCGTGCGCGTCGACGCAAGGGAACTGCGCTGCAAGGTCATCGGCGAAGGCGGCAACCTCGGCCTGTCGCAGGCCGCGCGCGTCGAATACGCCCGGGGCGGCGGCCGTCTCAACACCGATTTCATCGACAACTCGGCGGGCGTGAACTGTTCGGACGTCGAGGTGAACCTGAAGATCCTCCTGAACGGTGCCATGCGCGCGCGCGAACTGTCGCGTCCGGCGCGCGACCGCCTGCTCGTGCGCATGACCGACGCGGTCGCGGCCCTGGTCCTGCGCAACAATTACCTGCAGAGTCAGGCGATCAGCATGGTCCAGCACCGTGCGCGCGAGAGATTGAGCGAGAGCGCCTTCCTGCTGCGCGCCCTCGAGCGCGCCGGCGATCTCGACCGGGCGCTCGAATTCCTGCCCAGCGAGGAGGAGATCGCCGAGAGGCGCAAGGCCGGCCAGGGCCTCACGAGGCCGGAGATCTCGATCGCGCTCAGCTACGGCAAGATCTGGCTGGATCGGGCGCTGATCGGCTCGAACGTGCCGGAGGACGCCTTCTTGTCCCACGAACTGTTGCGCTACTTCCCGGCGCCGGTTCGCAACCGGTTCGGGGCGCGCATCGCCCGGCATCCGTTGCGGCGGGAAATCATCGCCACCGCGGTCACCAACGAACTGATCAACCGTATGGGGCCGGCCTTCCCGGTCCGCGCGGCCGCCGACACCGGAGCGGATCCAGCGGCGATCGCCCGGGCCTACACGATCGCCCGCGAGGTCTTCGGCGCGCAGGCGATCTGGGCCCAAATAGAGTCGCTCGACGGCCGCGTCGCCGCTTCGGTTCAGTACGAGGCTCTCGACCAGATCGCGCGAATCCTGCGCCACATGAGCTATTGGCTGCTCGCCAATCGTCGCGACGATCTCGACGTCGAACGCGGCGTTCGCCGTTATGCGACCGGTATCGGCGAATTGATGAGGGACCTGCATTCGATCCTGGGGACCCTCGAACGCGACCGTTTCGAGGCGCTGCGGATGCGGCTCGCCGGGGAACGCGTCCCCGACGCCCTCGCCGCGCACATCGCCGCACTGGATGCTCTGCACGGTGCATTCGACCTCGTCGAAGTGTCGCTGTCCGCCCGCGTCCCGGTCGGCTTCTCCGCCCAGGCCTATTTTGCGCTCGGCGAACGGGTCGGCCTCGCCTGGCTCAAGGAACAGATCGAAGCGCTGGCGGTCGACGGCCACTGGCAGGCGGTCGCCCGCAGCACGCTGCGGGATTCCTTGTACGCGATGCATCGGCGCATCACGGAGTCGGCGCTCGCCGTCGCCCGTGGCTCCGCCGTCTCGCGCGTGGACTCCTGGTGCGCCCGCCGCCGCACCGAAATCGACTACCTGGCGAGCCTGCTGGCCGACCTGCGAGCCGGAGCCGGCACCGACTTCGCGACGCTGTCGGTCGCCCTGCAATCGGTGCGCCGGCTGGCCGGCGAATGAGCGATCGGCCACCTCTGCCCGCACACTCCACGAGGGATTGCCGCATGCCCGGAAAACTGGTCCTGATCCGCCACGGACAGAGCGTCTGGAACGTCGAAAACCTGTTCACCGGCTGGGTGGACGTCGATCTCAGCGAGCAGGGCCGCCGCGAGGCGGCACAGGCCGGTCGCGAGCTTCTCGCCCAGGGAATCCAGCCACAGGTCGCCTTTACCTCGGTGCTGAAGCGGGCGATTCGCACGCTCTGGATCGTGCTCGACACGATGGATCGCATGTGGATCCCGGTCGAACGCAGCTGGCGCCTGAACGAGCGCCACTATGGCGCTCTACAGGGTCTGGACAAGGCGCAGACCGCCGCGAAACACGGCGAGGCGCAGGTCAAGATCTGGCGCCGCAGCTACGACGTGCCGCCGCCACCCCTGCCCCTCGACGACCCCGGACATCCCCGCTTCGATCCCCGCTATGCGGGCGTCGATCCGGGCGAACTGCCCTCCTGCGAATCGCTGAAAGACACCCTGGCGAGGGTCACTCCGGACTGGAAGGAGAAGATCGCCCCGCGTCTGGCGGCCGGACAGACCGTGCTGGTCGTCGCCCACGGCAACTCGTTGCGCGCTCTGGTGAAGATGCTCGACCGCATGAGCGAGAGCGAGATCCTCGAGTTCAACATTCCGACCGGCGTGCCGATGCTCTACGAGTTCACCGGCTCGCTCGAATCCACCGGGCGCCGCTTCCTCGGAGATCCGGCGGCGATCGCCGCCGCTCAGGACGCCGTGCGTCGGCAGGGCGAGAAGAAGACCTGAACCCGCCGCGCGCGCGGATGCCTCAGGCGTCCGGGGCGATCGTGAGCTTCAGACCGTCGAGCTCGGGCGTGAAATCGACCTGGCAGGATAGACGCGACGTGGCCGGCTGATAGTCCGAGAGTTCGGTGAGCAGGTCCTGCTCGTCGCTCTGCTTCTTCGGCAGTCGGCCCGCCCAGGCTTCGTCGATGTAGACGTGACAGGTCGCGCAGGAACACAGTCCGCCGCAGATCGCCGCGACCCCGTAATCCAGTTCGCGCAGGATCTCCATCAATTTCAGTCCCGGCTTGGCATCGACCGAGTGTTCCTTGCCGTCACGGTCCACAACCGTTATCCGCGCCATTCTTCGAGCTCCGTTGGATGATCTAACGAGGGAGGGGGCAGCCGCCCGGCCCGCTAGTGTGCCGGAACTCGCGCCGCGGAACCACCCGTCGCGAGGCGTTCGGCCAGACGGTCCGCCCGCTCGCGGATCGCAGGATCCGCCGCCCCGCCCGTCTCCAGCAGGAACACCTCGCTCCAGAGGAGACAGACGTAGTCGTAGAGCCAGATGAGCGCCTCGAAGCGCTGCCTCTCGTCCACTTCGGGCAAGCGCCCCAGATAGCGCGCGAGGAGCGTCGCGCGCCTCGCGAAATCGAAATCGTTCATGCAGCACCAGCCGGCGACGTCCCAGAGTGGATCGCCGATATGCGCGTATTCCCAGTCGAGCACCACCAGCCCGCCGTCGGTCTCGACGAGATTGGCCGGATGGAGGTCGCTGTGACAGAGCGTTCGTCTGCCGCCATGGGCGGCCGCGAGCCGCTCGAGTTCCCGGAGACTCGCTGCGCGCAGCGCCGATGTCGCGTGCAAACGGTCCGGTGACGCCGCGCGCAACGCGCGTTCGTAGGATTCGATCCACGGTCCCGGGCCGGTCTGCTGCGGGGCCGGCGGGACCTGCAGCCCATGGATCCTGCGCATCAGCGCGGCGACCGCGTCGATCCCGCGCGGCTCGCCGACCGCTGCGGCCTCGAACTCCCGCCCCTCGACCCAGGTCGACACCAGCACGCCGTCCTCCGCGGCGTAGAGCAGCGGTGTCGGCGCGAAGCCGGCCCGCGCCGCATGCGCGCGAAGCTCCGCTTCCCAGCGCGCATGGGCGCCGCCGCGCACCGCGGAGCGTTCCAGCCGCATCGCATAGCGCTTGCCGTCGCGCTCCACGCGAAAAGTGGCGCGCGCCAGTCCGGTCCCAACCAGCTCGAGCCGGGGCTCATCCCGACCGGGCACGTGGCGGCGCGCGAGCCGCAAGGCCTCGGACCCGAGCCGCTGCGCCTCAAGCTCCGGCATGCGCATCCCGGTCGAGGCTGCGCCGCCAGGCGCGGATGCCGAAGAAGATCATGATCAGGTAGACCGCGAACAGCAGCATCGTCGGGTAGAGCTCGCGCCGGAAATACACGAACATCGCGACCGAATCGATCGCCAGCCACCAGTGCCAGTTCTCGTAGACCTTGATCGCGACCAGGTAGGTCGCGAATGCGCTCGACCAGGTGACCATCGAATCGACGAACGGCCAGGCGGCCGGGGTATAACGGCGCAGGACGTAGGCGCTGCACGACGAGCAGACCAGGACCGCCGCGAATCCGAGGGCATGCCGGCCGAGCGACCAGCGCCGCACGCCGCCGTCCTGGCGTCGGTCGCCGCGCGACCATTGCACCCATCCGTAGACGGCCATCGCCGCATAGAAGGTGTTGAGCACCGACTCCATGTAGAGCCGCGCGCCGAACATCACGACCACGTAGAGGCAGGAACTGATGAATGCCGCGACCCAGCAGAGCCGCCATTGCGGAATGGCGAGCACCAGGTAGAGGACGGCGAGAGCCGCCGCGATGATCTCGGTCCAGCTCGCCGTGTGCAGCGCATCGGCGATCTGCGCGCCAAGCTGGCCGATCAAGGGACGAATGCACGCATAAGGGCGCGTCAGTGTAGCGGCAGGGCCGGGCGCGTGCAAAACTGCGGTCCGCGGGGAGATCCCCGGCGTATCAAGCAGGAGTTTCGAGCGTGCGCATCTTCCAGGTCGATGCATTCACCCGCAGTCGCTTTACCGGCAACCCGGCCACGGTGGTACTGGACGCACAGGGCCGCGACGATGCGCTGCTGCGCGACGTGGCACGGGAATTCGCGCATGCCGAGGTCGTCTTCGCGCTTCCGCCCACCGATCCGGGCCACGACCTGTGGCTGCGGTTCTTCAATACGCGCAAGGAGGCACCGTTCGTCGGCCACGCGACCGTCGCCGCGCACGCGGTACTGCTCGAACTCGGACTGCGCGAGATCGGTCTCTGCCG
Source organism: Gammaproteobacteria bacterium (assembly GCA_028870275.1). Classification (GTDB taxonomy): domain Bacteria; phylum Pseudomonadota; class Gammaproteobacteria; order Steroidobacterales; family Steroidobacteraceae; genus Bog-1198. The sequence goes on from JAGWPY010000174.1 coordinate 12,979, forward strand.
GCAGCGCTCCGGGACCGGCACGCTGGAAGTGCTCGCGAGCCGCGAGACCGCAACGGGGCAGGCCAGGATCGAGTTTCGGCAATCGGTGCCCGAGCTCGCCGCGCCACTGCCCTTGAAGACCACGCTGCGCGTCGCCGAGGCGCTCGGCCTCCCCGGCGCGCGGCTGCACGACGACCTCCCGGCGCGGGTCGCGCGCAAGGGCGGTAGCCGCCTGCTCGTGCCGGTCGCGGATCCGCAGGCGCTCGACGGGCTCGCGCCGCAGAGCGATTCACTGCTGGCGCTCGGCCGCGAGCTCGACGTCGACGGCTTCTTTACGTTCAGCTTCCTGCACGACGGCGCGGGCCCCTGCACCGAGTCGCGCATGTTCTGTCCGGCACTCGGCATCGCCGAGGACCCGGTGAGCGGCAACGCCCACGCGATGCTCGCAACCTACCTGCTCGACGCGGGCCTGCTGCCACGCGGTCCATCGCGATTCGTCGGCCACCAGGGCATGCAGCTCGGTCGTCCCGGACGGGTCGACGTGAGCCTGGAATTCGAGGGCTCCCGACACACGGCGGTCCGCATCGCCGGCGAGGCGGTGATCGTCAGCGAGGGACGCCTCGCCGAATGAGCCAGTCCGATCGAGGCACCGCGCAGCGGGGCCTCGATCGGATCAGCCTGGGCTCCGATCGGCCCGACGACTCACTGGCCGCTAGTGGCCGCCGCCGCGCCACCCGCCGACTCGTCGGCGAGCTTGAGCTTGAGCGTACCGGCGAGGCTCGCGATCTTCGTCTGCACGTCCTTGGCGGTCGAGACCGCCTCTTGCAGATTGCCCGCCGCGAACGCAGCCTGCGCCTTCGACCAGGTCGTGGTCACCTCGCCGAGCGACTGCTTCGCCGCGGCGAGATCGATGCCGCGCGCCATGCGCCGGTTCCTCGCCAGCTCCTGGAGACGGTGCTCGATGGCGGTCGTATCGGCCGGCAGCGAGCCCGAGAGTTTGGACCACTGGTCGTTGAGCGCCTGCATGACCTCGGTCTTCTTGGCCGCCGCGGCGGCCGCGAGGCCCTGGGCGGAGGCGAGTACCGCGGGCGCGCCGGTGATCACGGCCGCGTAGTCCTTGTTCGCGAACGAGGCCTTGAGCGCGTCGAGCTTGTCCTGCACGTCCTTCATCTGGTCCGGAACGTACTTCGAGGCGTCGGCCGATGCCGCAGCGACGGTCGAGTCGATCTGCGAGATCATCTTCTGCGCGGGTTCCATCTTGTTGGCGCAGGCGGCGAGCAGCAGGGCGGCCAGCGCGATCGACGCGCCGTGGCGCAAGCGGTGGACTCGGGTCATGATCGTTCTCCTCGTATGTCGGACCGTTCGCGCAGACTAGCGCGCCTGCGGCCATCGCGCCACCCGCGGTTCAGTCGCGTTCGCGGCGGGCCAGCGAGAGCCACTCGGCCTGGGCCCGACGATAATGCGCCGGCGCGAGCCTCGCGCCTTCGAGCAGCTCGCGGAACTCCCGGTTCGCCTCGTCCCGCCGCCCGAGACGCTTCAGCAGTTGTCCGTAGCGCAGGCGCGCCTCGGCGCCGGGATATGCCGGTGCGACGCGCGCGTATTCGCGCAGTGCTTCCTCGGTGGCGCCGGCCGCCTCGAGCGTGCGCGCATACAGCAGGCGCGCCTCGGCCGAGTTGAATTCCGGATTGTTCCGATCGAGCGCTTCCAGGCTCTCTCTCGCGGCGGGGTAGTCCCCCTTCGCAAAGCTCGCGCGCGCGAGCTCGAGCAGCAGCGTCGGATCGTGCTCGAAGATTCCGCTCAATCCGCCGCGACACACCTCGATCGCCCGGTCATATTGGCCGCGCCGCGTCAGCTCCTCGGCGAGCCGGCGGCGGGCGTCGACGTTGCCCGACACCTCGACCTCGGTCGACGCGCGTCGCAGTTCGCGATCCGGGTCGACCAGTCGCCACAGACCGCCGCCCGTGCGGCGCGCGGATGCGCCGCCGACGTGTTCAGGGACGATTTCGACGAGCAGGTAGGCGAGCGAGCCGGCGAACGGCAGCAGCGCGATCGCGAGGATCCACAGCGCGTTGCGGCCGGTGCGCAGAACGTGCACGATCAAGGCGAGCTGGACCAGGAGCGATACGACGACCAGCGGCACTACGAATCCTCCGGGGAATCGATCAGATCCATTGTAGTCGCGACCTCCAGACCTCGCGAGCGGATGCGCAGCAGCCGCGTGATGCAGCCCGGAAGATCCTCGTGCTGGTGGACGGCGATCACGATGGTCGTACCGGTGCGGGCGAGATCGTCGAGGCGCCGCTTCACCAGACCGCGCTGGAGCGCATCGAGACCCGTGAGAGGTTCGTCGAGCAGCAGTAGTTCCGGCTCGTGCACCAACGCACGCGCGATCAGGGCTCGCCGCATCTGCCCGTACGACAGCTCCCTCGGCCGGCGCCGTTCGAGGCCCGCGAGGCCGAAGAACCCGAGCCAGCGGCGCGCCCGTCGGCGAAGCTCCGCCGGCGCCGCGTCGACGAGACCGATGCTCGCGTTCGCTCCGCTCGCCACCACTTCAATGAGGTCGCCGGCGCCCGCGTACTCGGTCTGCAATTCAGGCGATACGTAGCCGATACGCCGTTTCCAGAGCTCGATCGGCCTGCCGGGCCCCAAGCCCCGGCGTGCGATCTCGCCGCCGTGGGCGGGCGCGAGGTCGCCGTACAACAGCTTCAGGAAGCTGGTCTTGCCGGAGCCATTCGCGCCGACGACCGCCCAGTGCTGGCCGCGCCTCAGCTGCCAGTCGACCTTGCGCAGCACGCATTGGTATTCGACGTACAGGTCCACCGCGCGCAGACGAAGCAGGGTCTCGCCCGCGGCGGCGCGCAGCGGCGCGGTACCGTCCACGCGCGATGGCGAGGCCAGCCGTTCGAGCGCCTGCAGATCGCTGCGACGCAGGTCCCGGTTCTCGACCACCCGACCCGCCTGCAGGCGCAGCAGCCGGGTCGTGCCGCGCGGCAGGTCGTCCAATCGATGGGCGCTCGCGACCCAGGACCGCCCGTCGCGCCGCGCCGCGGCCATCATCCGGTCGATGCGCCGACGACCGCGCCGATCGAGGCCGTTGTAGAACTCGTCGAGCAGCAACCAGTCGGGCTCGCCGATCAGCGCCCTCGCGAGCAGCACCAGGCGTTTTTCGCCGTAGGAGAGCGTGAGGAATCGACGCGCGGCGAGCCGCAGGAGTCCGTGCCGCCGCATGAGGCGTTCGACGCGACCGAGTTCCTCCTCGCTTGGCGGTTCGAGCAGCAGATCCGTGCCATGCAGTCCGGTCGCGATCACGTCGCGCACCGGCAGGTTCCAGCCGTAACGCGCGTACTTGTCCTGACGCTCGGCGCCGAGATAGGCGATGCGCCGCTTGACCTCGCCCGGTTCGAGCCTGTGTCCGCCGCTGTCGTAGCGCAACGAGCCTCGCGAACCCGGCGAGGGCCACACGTCGGTGGCGATCAACTTGAGGAACTGGGTCTTGCCCGCGCCGTTTTCCCCGAGTAGCGCGTAGCGGCGACCACTCTGCAGTCGCAGCCGCAGATCTCGCAGCACCGGCCGGCCGCCGCGCCGCAGAGCGACGCCTTCGAGCGAGACGTCAATGCCATCGCGCGGGCTCGCGTCCGGCGAGTCGCCTGGCCGAGTTGCGCGACGCGGTGAAGCCGCTACACTGGGGTTCATGTCCAAGCCGCCCAACGCGCTTCGCTTCGGCGATCCACGCTCTTGGAACGAGTTCGCACGACCGGATTTCGACCAGTCGCGGCGTTTCCTCGCCGAGTCGTTGTCCCTGCTGCTCGCCGATCTGCTGCGCTCCGTGCTCGCCGATGCGAGTCCGGCGCTGCCCGCCGACGAAGGGACCGTCGATCGTTTTCGTGAACTCGCCGACGCGCTCGAGATTCCGGATTCCGCGCGCCCGACCGGGCTCGGCGTCACCCGCGCCGGTCTTGCCAAGCGCTGCGTGAACTGGCTGAAGCTGCTGCTCGCCGAGGCCACGGCCGGCAACGCCGGCGCGGCGATGCGCGAATTCCTCGACGCGCTCGGACTGTTTCCCGCGCTCTTCGACAGCGAGCCCTCGGCCAGATCACGCCGCGCGAGGCTCACCTGGCTCCTGACACATGACCGCCGCCTCGACGCGAGCACTCGCGAGGCCGCGACCGCACTGATCGAGGCCTGCGAGCACCTCGGCGTGCTGCTCTGGCCGGACGCCGAAACCGCCTGAACGGATCCCCGGGACCGGGAGCCGCCGGACGGCGGCGTCAGGCCCGCCATCCGGCGCCGACTTCGGCGGATTTTCAATAGACGACGACGCTGCGGATCGAATCGCCGGAGTGCATCAGGTCGAACGCCTTGTTGATGTCGGTGAGCGGCATCGTATGGGTGATCAGGTCGTCGATGTTGATGCGGCGGTCCATGTACCAGTCGACGATCTTCGGAACGTGCGTGCGGCCGCGCGCGCCACCGAAGGCCGTTCCCTTCCAAACCCGTCCGGTGACCAGCTGGAACGGACGCGTGCTGATCTCCTTTCCGGCGCCGGCGACGCCGATGATCACCGAGACGCCCCAGCCGCGGTGGCAGCATTCGAGCGCCTGTCGCATGAGATCGACATTGCCCACGCACTCGAAACTGTAGTCCGCACCACCGTCGGTGAGCGCGACCAGGTGTGCGACCAGGTCCTGACCGACCTCCTTCGGGTTCACGAAGTGGGTCATGCCGAACTTCTCGGCGAGCGCCTTGCGGCGGGGATTGATGTCTACGCCGACGATCATGTTCGCGCCCGCCATGCGCGCGCCCTGAATGACGTTGAGCCCGATGCCGCCGAGCCCGAACACGACCACGTTCGCGCCGGGTTCGACTTTGGCGGTGAAGATCACGGCGCCGATGCCGGTCGTGACCCCGCAGCCGATGTAGCAGACCTTGTCGAACGGCGCGTCTTCACGGATCTTCGCGACCGCGATCTCCGGCAGCACCGTATGCTGGGCGAAGGTCGAACAGCCCATGTAGTGATGGATCTTGTCCTTGCCGATCGAGAATCGGCTCGTCCCATCCGGCATCACGCCCTTGCCCTGGGTGGCGCGGATTGCGGTGCACAAGTTGGTCTTGTGCGAGGTGCAGGACTTGCACTGGCGGCATTCCGGCGTGTAGAGCGGGATCACGTGGTCGCCCTTCCTGACCGAGGTGACGCCCGGACCGACATCGACCACCACGCCCGCCCCCTCGTGACCGAGGATCACCGGAAAGAGCCCCTCCGGATCCGCGCCTGAACGAGTGAATTCGTCGGTATGGCAGATGCCGGTCGCCTTCAGTTCGACCAGGACCTCGCCCGCCTTCGGGCCGTCCAGATCGACCGTGACGATCTCCAGCGGCTTGCCGGCGGCGTATGCGACTGCGGCTTTCGTTTTCATGGGCGGATCCTTGCTTGGTGGATTCGGATCCGTACCCTAATGCAACCCAGGCCGACTTGGAAGCGCGGCCTCGCGCGGCGGTGGGTCAATGAAAAACGCCCCGGCAACCTTCCGGTTGCCGGGGCGTCGTGCGACCTTGGACCGCGGAATCCGCGGCCGGCGGGTACGCGGAACGGCCTTACTTGGGCGCCGCTTCCTTCTTGGCCTTCTTCGCCATCTTCTTGTGGTGCTTCACGTGCTTGACATGGTGCTTCACGTGATGCTTCGCGTGCTTGGTCTCCTTCTTCGCCGGCGCGGTCGCGGCAGCCGGAGCGTCGGCGGCCTGGGCCACGGCCAGCGAGCTGGCGGCAAGACCCAGCGACAGGAGGGCGGACATCATCAGTGTGGTGGACTTGGTCATTGATCTACTCCGGTGTGGATTGAAAACCAGGGTTCAGGATACGCGGTCCATCGCCCCATGAGCGGATATGAAGATCATTTCACCCAGGGCGGCGACGGCCGTCGCCGCGCGGCGACAGAGCAACATTAAGAACCCTTTACCCTCGGGATGAACGGATTCCCCGGGCCGAGGACTGGCTCTGACGCAGCTGCCGGATCAGGAACCAGACGATCGCGACGTTGACGGCGAGCACGACGAAACGGCCCAATCGGGCGCGCTGCCAGAACTCCCAGAGTTCGAACGGGATCAGCGAAGCGGTGATCACGATGGTGAGCCACTCCGCCCAGCGGCGCCGCATCCACAGGCCGACGCCCTCCACCGAGAACACCAGCGCATAGGCGAGGGTGACGAAGCCGAGCGCCTGGACACGGGCGGCCGACAGTCCGCTGAACCAGACCAGGATATCGAGCACCGCGTCGTGCTCCGGTCCCGAGGGCAAAGTCGACGCCCAGGAGTACAGCCGAGCAAGCACCGAGGCGTCGCGCAGCCGCAGTTCGCCGTAGGCGGCGCCGATCAGCAGGAACACCTTGGTGATCTTGTAGACCGCGATGGTGCGCAGGAGACCGAAGCGCGGCGGGGGATTCTTGACGGTACGCGTCACCTCAGGGGCCGGCTCAGCTCGGATTCTCGAGACTGAACACCTCGTTGCCGTCGTCGTAGGCGAAAGCCTCGGCGTAGCGGCCCCAGTGGACCACGGCGCGCAGCGTGTGCTCGGCGTCCTCTTCTCCCATGAAATCCTCGAGCTCGTCGATGAAGCGGGTCTTGCGCGCCGAATGCGAGGTCCTTTCGTCGAGCACGCGACGGATGTGGGCGGCGAGCGGCACATACGCGAGCAGATGTCGACGGAAGATGCGTTTGCGCTCGTCCTGATCGGCGTGGGCGAATGCGAGTCCGTCGTCGGTGATCTTGAGGTCGCCGCCCTCGAGTTCGGCGAAGCGCATCATCTGTAGGGTTTCGGCGACCGGAAACAGCTCGTCGATCTCCATCTGCAGATCCGAGGCGATCTCAGGCAGGTCGGCCTTGCCGTTGAACGGTGGCGCCGCCACCGCCTCGATCAGGCCGGCCTGGGCGTTCGACGAGACCGGCGGCAGCACGCTGCCGATACCGAGTCCCGGGAACCGCTCCTGCCGACCGACCGCCGCCGATCCCGTCGGCCGGGCGGTCATCTCCACGTAGATGCGTTCGACCTGGTCGCGGAAGCTCGGGTCCAGGCGGTTGCGCGGCTGCGGCAGCGCCACCTTGATCTCCGAGAGAATCCGTCCCGGGTTGCTGCCGAACACGAGGATCCGGTCGCACATCAGCACCGCCTCCTCGATGTTGTGGGTGACCAGCACGACACCCTTGATCGGCATGCGTCCCTCGGACCACAGGTCGAGGAAATCGGTGCGCAACGTCTCCGCGGTGAGCACGTCGAGTGCGGAGAACGGTTCGTCCATCAGAAGGATGTTCGGGTGCACCACGAGCGCGCGCGCGAAGCCGACCCGTTGGCGCATGCCGCCCGACAACTCGCGCGGATAGGCCGACTCGAAGCCGTCGAGGCCGATCAGGTCGATCGCCGCAAGCGAGCGCTTGCGGATCTCGGCCTTTGGCATGCGCTGCGCCTCGAGTCCCAGGGCGACGTTTTCGTAGACGGTGAGCCAGGGAAACAACGCGAAACTCTGGAAGACCATCGCGATGCCGGGCGCCGGTCCGTAGATCGGCTGGCCGAGGTAGGACAGTTCGCCGGCGCTCGGCTCGGCCAGGCCGGCGATCAGGCGCAACAAGGTCGACTTTCCGGACCCCGAGCGGCCGAGCAGGCCGATGATCTCGCCCTCGTGGATCTCGAGGTCCATGCCCTCGAGCACGAGGAGCTCGCCGCCGTCGGGCTTCGGGAAAGCCTTGCGGATGCCGGTGCATTTGAGGAGCGCTGCGCTGCCGTTCATCGCCAGGCCTTCAGGTCAGCCGAAACTTGCGCTCGGCATAGTAGTACAAAGGTCTCCAGAACAGCCGGTTCAATGCGACGACGAACAGGCTCATCACGCCGACACCCAGGACGATATGGTGAAAGTTGCCCGCCGCGGTCGCATCCGCGATGTAGGACCCCAGGCCCCGCGCCTCGATCGTCGTGTGGCCCCAGGAGACCAGCTCCGCAACCTGCGCGGCGTTCCAGGATCCTCCGGACGCGGTAATCGCGCCGGTCACGTAATACGGCAGAACGCCGGGCAGAGCGACTTTTCGCCACCATAGCCAGCCGCGCAGGCCGAGGTTGGCCGAGGCGTACCGCAGCTCGGTCGGCAGCGCCGCCGCGCCGGCGATCACGTTGAAGAGGATATACCACTGCGTGCCGAGGATCATCAGCGGACTGAGCCAGATGTCCGGCTTCAATTTCAGCACGACGATCCCGTAGATCGCGATCGGAAACAGGAGGTTCGCGGGAAACGCCGCCATGAACTGCGCGATCGGCTGTACGTACTCCGCGACCCGCGGCCTGAGGCCCACCCAGACACCGATCGGCACCCAGATGAGGCTCGCCAATCCGATCAATACGAACACCCGCACCATCGTGAGCAGCGCGAGCGTGACGACGTGGAGGAATTCCCGCAGTCCCGTATTGGAGACCAGGTCCGCGGCGAGGCGCCAGACGCCGAGCAGCACCAGGACGGCAACCAGCGCGACCCAGATGCGGTCCTTGCCGCGACTGCGCCGCAGACCCTGCGGGTCCGGCGGCGGCGGGTCGTAACGCTGAACGACGCGGCTGGTCCAGAGCACGGTCGCATGGAAGGCGAGCCTCGCGGCCTGGATCAACCGCGACCGGCGCATCATCGTCAGTGCCCAGGACTGCGGCTCGCGCAGGCCGGGCTCCTGTTCGACGCGGAACCGGTCGACCCAGGCCACCAGCGGTCGGAACAGCAGCTGATCGTAGGCCAGGATCACCAGGAACATCGTCAGGATCGCCCAACCGATCGCCTTCAGGTTGCGCTGCTCGATCGCCAGGGCGATGTATGAACCGACGCCGGGCAGGGTCACGCTGGTCCGCCCCACGCTGATCGACTCCGAGGCGACCACGAAGAACCAGCCGCCGGACATCGACATCATCATGTTCCAGATCAACGCCGGCAGGCCGAACGGTACCTCCAGTTGCCAGAATCGCATCCAGGGCGAGAGTCGGAACGACTCCGCGGCCTCGGACAGCTCCGTCGGAATCGTGCGCAGCGACTGATAGAAGCTGAACGCCATGTTCCAGGCCTGGCTGGTGAAGATCAGGAAGATCGAGGCGAACTCGGCTCCCAGCACCCGGCCCGGCGCGAGCGACATGAAGAAGACGTAGGTCACCGACAGGAAGCCGAAGATCGGCACGGATTGCAGGATGTCGAGGATCGGTACCAGGAGCTTGCCGGCCCGTTCGCTCTTCGCGGCCCAGGTCGCGTAGGTCAACGTGAACACCAGCGAGGCGAACAGAGCGATGAGCATGCGCAGCGTGGTCCGCGCCGCATACATCGGCAGGAAGTACGGGTCGAGCGACATCGGCGTGACGCGCAGCTGCGCGAGCGGCACGAACATGCCGCGGGCGGCGTTGCCGAGGAAGGCGATCAGGCCGATGACCACGACGAACGCGGCGAGATCCCAGCGGGAGGCGAGATCCCGCAGGAAGCCGAAGGGCTCGAAGCGCGGCGCCGCGGCGCCGGATTCTGGCGTGGAGTCGCTCATGGCTGCATCGACGCGGCGAGGCCGGCGTAAAGTCGGCATTCTCGCAGGACAAACGCGGCACTAGCTAGTACCGTATGCGTTTTTTCGACTCCAGGTCCTTTGGCTGACGATCATGCAAGACGGTCCGGCGATCGACGCAGGCGCGGCGGACACCTCATCCGGTGAGGCGGCCTCCGCGGACGGCACCCGGTTCAGAGTGCTCGGGGCGATCAGTTTCTCGCACTTCCTGAACGACATGATCCAGTCGCTCATCGTGGCGATCTATCCGTTGCTCAAGGGCACGTTCGCGCTCTCGTTCACGCAGATCGGCCTGATCACGCTCACCTACCAGCTCTGCGCCTCGATGCTCCAGCCGGCGGTCGGGGCCTATACCGACCGCCATCCCCAGGCGCACGCGCTCAGCGCCGGCATGAGTCTCACGCTCGCGGGACTGCTCGCGCTCGCCTTCGCACCCAGTTACGGCTGGGTACTGGTCGCCGCCGCGCTGATCGGCTGCGGGTCGGCGATCTTCCACCCCGAATCCTCGCGGATCGCCCGGCTCGCCTCCGGTGGGCGGCACGGGCTCGCGCAGTCGATCTTCCAGGTCGGTGGCAACACGGGCAGCGCGACCGGGCCGCTGCTCGCCGCATGGCTCATCATGCCCCGCGGCCGCGGCAGCGTCGCGTGGTTCGCGATCGCGGCGCTGGTCGCCGCGACGGTGCTGTGGAACGTCGGTGGCTGGTATCGCCGCCAGCACCTTTCGGGCGGCCGCCCCGCCCGACCCCAGGTCCCGAGCCCCGTGCCGCGGTCGGTCGCGCTTCGTTCGCTGGCGATTCTCCTGGTGCTGATCTTCTCCAAGTATTTCTATCTCGCCAGCATCGGCAGCTATTACGCCTTCTACCTGATGCACAAATTCCACCTGGCGGCCACCAGCGCGCAGATCTACCTGTTCGTGTTCCTGTTCGCGGTCGCGCTCGGCACCGTATTCGGCGGGCCGGTCGGCGACCGCATCGGCCGCAAGCGGGTCATCTGGGCATCGATCCTCGGCGTGGCGCCGTTCACCCTCGTCCTGCCCTACGTCGATCTCGAATGGACCATGATCCTCAGTTTCCTGATCGGCCTGATCCTCGCCTCGGCGTTTTCCGCCATCCTCGTCTACGCGCAGGAACTCTTCCCCGGCAAAGTGGGCACCATATCGGGCCTTTTCTTCGGGCTCGCGTTCGGCGTGGGGGGCATCGGCGCAGCGGTGCTCGGCGCGCTCGCCGACAGCCGCGGTATCGAGTTCGTCTACCGGCTTTGCGCCTTCCTGCCGCTGCTCGGCGCGGCGGCCGCGTTCCTGCCGGACATCGAGCACGGGCGGACGCGCAACGCCCTTGAGCCCGCCGGCGGGCCAGGCGGCTAGGCGCCCCGCGCGGCCTCGATCACCGTCAGCAATCCCGCGAGCAGCCGCGTCGGGCTCGGCGGACAGCCTGCGATCGTCGCATCGACCGGGATCACGTTGGAGATGCGTCCGAGGCTCTCACCGCTTTCGCCGAAGACCCCTCCCGTGGCGGCGCAATCCCCGACCGCCACCACGAGCTTCGGGTCGGGCGTCGCCTCGTAGGTGCGCAGCAGCGCCTCGCGCATGTTGCGCGTCACCGGCCCCGTCACGAGCAGCAGGTCGGCATGGCGCGGACTCGCCACGAACCTCACCCCTAAGCCTTCGATGTTGTAGATCGGATTGCCGAGCGCGTTGATCTCGAGCTCGCAGGCATTGCACGAACCGGCATCGACCACGCGAATGCACAGTGCCCGCCCCAGGATCTCGAGGATCCGGCCCTGCAGGGCCTCGCGCTCACGCGCCGCGGCTGCGGCGCTCGCCGCGGGGGGCGGTTCGCTCACGCAACCGACGCGTCGGATCTTCTGCAAGGTCTTCAGCATGGCGCCCCTAGAGATCGTGTCCGCTGTAGGACAGGTTGAACGACTTGTTGATCAACGGGAAGTCGGGGACGATGTTGCCGATGATCGCGTGCTCGAGCACCGGCCAGTTCTGCCAGGACGGGTCGTGCGGGTGACAGAACCGGATCCGGCCCGCCTCACCGATCGACAGCGCCACCAGCACCGGTCCGCGCCAGCCCTCGACCAGTCCGACCCCGAACCCGTCCTCGCATGCGGGCGGCGGCGCGATCGACTCGCCCGCCGGCAGCCCTTCGAGTATGCGCCCGACCAGCCGGCAACTTTCGGCAAGCTCTTCGAACCTCTGTTCGACACGCGCGGCGACGTCGCCGCCGGTGGCGCCGCATTTCGCCGGGCCGAGGCGATCGTAGGGCGCCCACGGACGGTCGATGCGCAGATCCTGAGCCTGACCACTCGCGCGACCCGCGAGACCCGTGAGCCCGAGCCGCGCGGCGAGTTCCGGCGTGACCGTTCCCGCGCCCGCAAACCGGTCGCGCAGCCCCGCATGTTCGTCATAGATCGAACGCAGCTCGATGCTCTCGGCCGCCACCGCGGTCACCGTGTCCGCCAGGACCGCGGCGCCCGAGCGACTCAGATCCACGCGCATGCCACCCGGCGCCACGGCATCGAGCAGGTAGCGTTGCCCCAGAGCGGTCTCGCTTGCCCGCAGCACCTGCTCCTTCAGCCGGGAGAACTGCGTCAATCCGAACGCGAAACCCGCGTCGTTGCCGAGCGCGCCGAGGTCGCCGAGGTGGTTCTCGATCCGTTCGAGCTCGAGCGCGAGCGCGCGCAGCCAGGCGGCGCGCGGCGGAATCTCATGCTTCGAGGCGCCCTCGAGCGCCTGGCAGTAGGCCCAGGCGTAGGCAACCGCCGAATCGCCGCTGACGCGCGCCGCGAGCCGATGGCCCTCGAGTGCGTCGAATTCGCGGAATCGCCGCTCGATATCCTTGTGCGCGTAACCCAGCCGCTGCTCGAGCCGCAGCACCTTCTCGCCGACCACGGAGAAGCGGAAATGCCCCGGCTCGATGATGCCCGCATGAACGGGGCCGACCGGGATCTCGTGCACCCCATCGCCCGCGACGCGCACGAACGGATAGTCGCCGCCATCACCGTGACGCAGCCATGGCCGCGGGTCCATGGCCGAGGCCCGCAGGCCGACCAGGTCGCGCACCGCGCGCTGCATGCGCGCGGCGAATGGAAAGAGGTCCTGCAGACCCGGGTATTCGCTCGACGAATCATCGCCGGCGCCGCAGCCGAGCGCCGCGATCAGCAGGCCGTGCGCGGCATCGTAGGCCGCGAAGACCGTCGGCTCGCCCGCCTCGCCGCCCTGCCCCCATAAGGCCAGCAGGCGTGCGCCGGCCGCGGCGAAGTCCTCGGCGATGGCGCGCCATTCGCCGCGACCGGCCCGCACCAGGCGCGCTCCGGGTGCGCCACCGATCGGCCGGCCACGATCGAACCAGGCCCGGTGCCCCAACTTCAGCCTCCTCCGAGCAGTTGCGCGGCGGCCCGGTACCAGTCCGCGAGAAACGGCGGAATGAACAGTCCGAGCATCAGCACGATCAGCAGATGGGTGAACACCGGCAGCAGCGCCGGCGAATGCGGCAGGCGGCGCAGACGCGTCTCGCCGAACACCATCGGCTGGACCCGCTGAAGAATCGCCGCGAATGCGACCGCGAACGAGATCAGCAGGATCGGCGTCGCCCAGGGCTCTGTGCGCATGGCGGTGGTGAGGATCAGGAACTCGCTCGCGAACACCCCGAATGGCGGTACGCCGAGGATCGCCAAGGCGCCGATCATCAGACCCCAGCCGACCGAGGGACTGATCGTGACCAGGCCGCGGATGCGGTCCATCAACTGCGACCCGGATTTCTGCGCGGCGTGACCGGCGGCGAAGAAGATCGCCGATTTCGTCAGCGAGTGGACCGTCATGTGCAGCAGTCCGGCGAAGTTCGCCACCGGCCCCCCCATGCCGAACGCGAACGAGATCACGCCCATGTGCTCGATCGAGGAATAGGCGAACAGGCGCTTGATGTCCTGCTGACGCCAGAGCGAGAACGAGGCGACGACGACCGTCAGCAGCCCGAAGCCCATCAGCATCGCCGACGGCCAGGCCGAATGCAGTGCGCCCTCCGCCAGTACCTTGCAACGCATCACCGCATAGATCGCCACGTTGAGCAGCAGTCCCGACAGCACCGCCGAAATCGGCGTCGGGCCCTCGGCATGCGCGTCGGCGAGCCAGTTGTGCAGCGGCACGAGACCCACTTTCGTGCCGTATCCGACCAGCAGGAAGACGAACGCGATGCTGAGCACCCGGGGTTCGAGCTGCGATTTCACCGCATCGAGATGGGTCCAGAGCAGCGCGCTCGCACCGCTCGCGCCGAGCGCGCGCTCCGCGGCGATGTACAGCAGCACCGTCCCGAACAGCGCCTGGGCGATGCCGACGCCGCACAGCACGAAATACTTCCAGCCGGCGGCGAGGCTCGCGGGAGTGCGGTACAGCGCCACGAGCAGCACCGTGGAGAGCGTCGCCGCCTCCATCGCCACCCACATGAGACCGAGATTGTTGGTGGTCAACGCGAGCAGCATGGTCGCGATGAACAACTGGTACATGCAGTGGTAGAGCCGCAGCCGGCCGGGGGTCATGCGCCGATCGGCGGTCTCGATGCGCATGTACGGCCGCGAGAACAGCGAAGTCGTCAGGGCGACGAACGCGGTCAGCGTGACCAGGAAGACGTTCAGCGGGTCGACGAAGAACTGTTCGCCGCCGGCGCTCATCGCGCCGCGCGTGGCGACCCGGACACTGAGGGCAGCCGCGGCGGCGAAAGTCACCAGACTGAAGGCCACGTTGAGCTCGGCCGCCCGCGGTCGCGCGCCCAGCATGGCGAACGTCGCCGCGCCGACGACCGGCGAGCCGAGCAGCAGCCAGAGAGCGAGGGTCACGGCGCCTCCCGGCGGGATTCGAGCCGGTCGAGATCCAGACTGTCGAACTGCTCGCGGATCTGGAAGAAGAACACGCCGAGCACCAGCATCGCCACCAGAACGTCGAGCGCAACGCCGAGTTCCACGATCATCGGCATTCCATAGCTCGCGCACATCGCCCCGAAGAACAGCCCGTTCTCCATCGACAGGAATCCGATCACCTGCGACATGGCCTTGCGGCGCGTGATCATCGTCAGGAACGCCAGCAGTATCACGGCGATCGCGATGCCGATCGCGCTGCGCGTCGCGGTGCTGGCGAGAGCCGAGATCGGTTGGGCGAGGCCGAACGCGAACACGACGATCGGCACACCCACCAGCATGGTTCCGGAGATGTTCAGCAGAGGATCCGTATCCCAGTAGACGCCGAGGCGGCGGATCATCGCATGCAGCAGGCGCGGCAGGGCGATCACCTTCACCGACAGGGTCAGCGCCGCCGACAGGTAGAGATTGACCTCGCCGGTGCGCCATGCGAGCAGCAGCGTCGCGGCGCACAGCACCGCCCCCTGCAGCGCGAACAGGTCGACCAGGGTGACGATGCGCCGCTGCGCGAGCATCGCGAAGGACAGCAGGAGCAGCAATGCGGCCAGCGAGTCGAGCAACTGCATCACCAGAGGCGGGATCACGGCTTCAGTCTCCGAGGAGCAGATGGACGAGCATGCCGAGCACGGCCAGCAGGAACGCGGTCGCCAGGAACTCCGGCGCGCGGAATACCCGCAATTTCGCCGAGACGGTCTCGATCGTCGCGAGGGCCGCCCCGGCGAGCGCCAGTTTCGCGCCGAGCGCCGGCAATGCGAGCGCCAGGGCGAGCGGTCCGGACCGGCCCGTGGCGCTGCCCCAGGGAAGGAACAGCGCGAAACCGATGCAGGCGTAGTTGAGCAGCTTCAGGCTGGCGGCGAACTCCATCAACGCCAGGTGCCGCCCCGAATACTCGAGGACCATGGCTTCGTGGATCATCGTGAGTTCGAGGTGCGTCGCCGGATTGTCGATCGGGATCCGGGCATTCTCGGCGAGCAGCACCATCGTGAACGCGACGCCGGTGAAGGCGAGGCTCGGCGACAGCTCGAGCGGGCGCAGCGCCAGATGTTCCGAGATCACCGGCAATGCGGTGGTCGCCGAGATCAGCGAGGCGACGAAGACCACCATCAACAGGGCGGGCTCGGCGAGAAATCCCACCATCATCTCCCGGCGCGCACCGAGCGTGCCGAACGGCGTGCCGACGTCCATCGCGGCGAGCGCGAGGAACACCCTCGCGGTCGCGAACAGGCCGACCAGCACGATCGCGTCTGCAGCGGCGCCCATCGGCAAGCGCGTGCCCATCGAGGGGATGACGGCCGCGGCCGCCAGCATCGCCGCGAAGACCACGTAGGGTGCGGCGCGAAACAGCGGCGATGCCTCGCGGGCGATCACCGGATCCTTGTGCAGGAGCTTGCGCAGTCCGAGATACGGCTGCCACAAAGACGCGGCTCGCCGGTTCTGCAGCCAGGCGCGGCACTGGTTCACCCAGCCGAGGAACAGCGGCGCCGCGGCCAGCGCGACCGCGACCGCGAGCGCCTGCGTGAACCAGTCGATCGGCCTCATAGCACGAGCACCAGAGCGAGCAGCAGGCACAGAGTGACCAGCGCATACAGCAGGAAGGTGGCGATGCGGCCGCGCTGCAGCGCCGCGAGCGCGCCCGCCACCCGGTCGGTCAGTGGTGCGAGCGGCGCGTACAGGACGTTCCAGAAGCGGTCGCCGATCGTCACTTCGTAGCGTGGCTCCGCGTCGAAGGGCGAGGGAAGCGCGCGGCGCATCGCAAAGAACGGCGCGAACAGGTGCCGGATCGGCTGGCCGAACCCCTCCGCCGTATCCTGGGTGCGGCCGGAAAGGCCGGCGCCGCCACAGGCCCAGGGCTCTGCCAGGCGCACGCGACGGCGGTAGACGAGGCGGAGCACGAACGAGGTCGCGGCCACCGCCGCGAACAGGGTCGCGGCGATCACCGGCGCGGCATAGGAAGCCTGCCGGGCATCGAGCGGCACCAGCATCCACCAGCCGGCGGCCGGCCGCGGGAGCGCGCCGACCCCGAGCCACTGCGCGACCCCGGCGAGCACCGGCACGACCGCGGCCGGCAGCAGGCCGAGCAGCACGCAGCCGAGCGCGAGCCAGCCGAGGCCCAGCCGTTCGGCGAAACCGGCATCGTGTGCATCGGCGAGCGCCGCTTCACGTGCTCGCCCGAGGAACACCACGCCGAAGAATTTCACCATCACGTACCCGGCCAGCGCCGCGATCAGCGCAACCAGGCCGAGACCGAGCGGCAACAGCATGTTCACGAACGGATACGGAACGGCGTGCGAGGCGAGGAAAGCCTGCAGCAGGAGCCATTCGGACACGAAGCCATTGAGCGGCGGCAGACCGGCGATCGCCAGGGCGCCGACCAGCGTGAGCCAGGCGACCCAGGGCATGCGGTGGATCAGTCCGCCGAGCCGGCCGAGATTGCGCTCGCCGGTCGAATGCAGCACCGCTCCGGTTCCCAGGAACAGCAGGCTCTTCATGAACGCGTGATTGATCGCGTGATAGAGCACGGCGACCAGCGCCAGCGCGGCGAAGGTCGGCATCGATGCGCCCCGGAACACCATGGCGAGACCGATGCCGGTGAACAACAGACCGAGGTTCTCGATCGACGAATAGGCGAGCAGCCGCTTCATGTCGGTCTGGGCGGCCGCGAAGGCGATGCCGTAGAGCGCTGAAAACAACCCGAGCGCGACCGGCACCAGTCCCCACCACCAGGGAAGACCGCCGATCAGGTCGAACGCGACCCGCAACAGGCCGTACACCGCCATCTTCAGCATCACGCCGCTCAGCAGCGCCGAGACCGGTGAGGGGGCGGCCGGGTGCGCCTCCGGCAGCCAGGCGTGCAGTGGTACGAGTCCGCCTTTCGCACCGAAGCCCGCCAGGGCCAGCAGGAACGCGGCGCCCGCCCAGGCCGGCGGCAAGTGCGCGCCGCGCATCGCGTCGAATGTGAACTGCCAGCTCCCGCCCTGCAGCACTCCGAAGCAGAGCAGGATCGCGAGCGCGCCGACGTGCGCCATCACCAGATAGAGGTATCCGGCGCGGCGGATCTCCGCGATGCGATGCTGTGCGATCACCAGGAAATACGAGGACAAGGCCATCGTCTCCCAGGCGATCATGAACGCGTAGGCGTCGTCGGCGAGGAGTACGAGTCCCATGCTGGCGAGGAACACGTGATACTGGAAACAGAGCAGACCGGGCGGCGTGCCCTCGCCGGATCGGAAATAGCCCGCCGCGAACACCGATATTCCGGCCGAGGCCGCCCCGAGCAGGACCAGGAAGATCCCCGACAGCGGATCCAGCCGGAGGTGCATCGGCAGATCGGGCAGGCCGAACGGCAGCACGACCCTCGTGGGCGCGGCGCCGAGATTCGCCGCGGCGACCACCGCGATCGCGACCGATACGAGCGCACCGAGCGGAAACAGCGTGCGCCCTGCGAACCGCAGGCTCCCCGGCCGCACGAGCCCGGCGAGGCCCACGACCAGCCAGGCGGCGAGCAGCGCGAGGACCTCGGCCAACGCGGATGCGGATGTCGCGCTCAACTGCGGATCGCTCGCCTCGATGGATTTGAACCGGATATGCGCCGAATGCAACTCGCATTATAATACGATTCGCACATGCCCCAGGAAATCCGTACCGCCCGACTGACCGTCCTGATCGATCCGCGCAAGAAAGCCGTGTTCGAGCGGCTCTGCGCGGAAGAGGACGCCGTACCCTCCCAGGTCGTGCGTCGTCTGCTGCGGCGCTACATCGAGGAGCGGCTCGGTCGGCCCTGGATCCCCGAGGAACCCCCGTCGGCGGTGCGCCGCGGGCGGCGTGCGAAACCGCGACGCTGATCGCGCCCGCGGCCGATACCTCAAGGAACCCATGCCAAGGAGTGACCATGCCGCGCAACGACAACCGTTATTCGGGCCTGATGATCGCGATCCACTGGACCACCGCGGTCCTGGTGCTGGTCGCATATCTCGTCAGCGAATCCTCCGAACACTTCGGCCAGCATCCGCCGGTGCTGCATTTCGCCTGCGGGCTCGCGGTGCTGGCGCTGGTGGCCGTGCGACTGCTCGCGCGCGCATCGGGCGGCGCACCGCGGCCTCTCGAGGGCGGGCCGTCCTGGCTCGCCATGCTCGCGAAGCTCGGCCACTTGACGCTCTATCTGCTGCTGATCGCGGTGCCGCTGACGGGATGGTATGCGCTGTCGCGGCTGGGACGTCCGATCGATCTCTGGGGTGTTTCGATACCGCCGATCGCCGCAGCGGTCAAAGGCGACATCGGCGAGATCGGCGACGTGCACCAGGTCGGCGGCAATCTGCTGCTGATTCTCGCCGGGCTGCATGCGGCGATGGGCTTGTGGCATCAGTTCGTGCGCCGCGATCACGTGCTCGAGCGCATGCGCCCGTTCTGATGTGAACAGGGCGGACGCCCCGCGAGGGGCGCCCGCCCTGGTCGAACGGCGGGAGGACGGGCGGCACGCGCAAGCGCCCGTCCCGAACTCCCCGCCAGGCTCAGTCGTTCAGCAGGGCGATCATCTGATCCGCCGACACCGTCGCGCTCGAGCCGTCGTACGGGCCGTTCGCGGCGAGCCCGACCAGCGTGGTGCTGCCGTTCAGGTCGCTGGTCAGCGCCGTCACGAAGGCATCGAAGGTCGTGAAGGAGTCGGCCTGCTCGGTCACGCGGTGGACGATCAGGAACTTGGGGTTGGCGGCCGCGGCATCGGGCGCGAAGTTGAGCCCGCCGCTGAGCGATGCCGCCGTGATCGGCGTGAACCCATACCGCATCTCGAACTCCGCGGCTGCCGAGAGCACCGTCGGCGAAATCGACGCGCCGCTGCTGGTCAGGGTCGAGAACGGCGCGGTCTGGCCGGGCGAGCTCCAGCGGATCAGCACCTGCACGTCGGCATTCGCGAAGTCGACCGACGAGAGCGCGACGAAATCCGGCGGCGCCGCGCCGAACGGCGTCACGAAGCCGTAGAACCGCACCGGCGCCCCGCTGGTCAGCGAACTCGGCGAAATCGCCGCGGGCAACTGCACGGTATAGGCCGAAGCAACCGCATCGCTCGACGCGCCGCTACCGGTGCCGGCGAAGTTGAACGCGCTGGGCGCCGAACCATTGATCGACTGCAGCGCCAGCGTCACCACCGTGCCACTCACCGAAGCGACCGTGCCGCTGACCCGGCTCGGCATCAGGAGGGCGCTGCCCGCCGTCGCATCGAGCGTCGGATTACCCGAAGCGTCCTGGCCGAGCGTGCCGGAGAACTGAGCGAGCTGCCCGACCGAGATGTCCTGGGTCGTGAACGCGCCCGATTGGCCGAGTTCCGACACGGCGGTGTTCATGCCGACCGTGACGGTGATCTGGTGCACGAAGGCCGTGCTGCCGGCAAGGTCCGAATGCTCCTCCTCGCCGTTGGCAACCGTCAGCGTATTGCCGCTGCGCGACAACACGGTGCCCACCACGCCGTCGTGACCGCTGCCGAAGACGCTAGAGCCGGCCAGCACGCTCGACGCGGTGAACGTCATGGTCGATCGATCCAGCGTTCCGTAGGCGACCGTCATCGTGCCGGCCGCGAGCGTCGCGAGTTGGGCGAGGCCGGCCGCGCCGGTGTAGCCCGTGCCGTTGATCGTGTAGCTCGTGGTCGCCGAGGTGGTCACGGTCGCCTGTCCACTGTTGCCGGAATCGTCGTCGAAGGGGTGCACGTCGATCGTGTAGGTCGAGGCGCCGGTATCGACACTGACGAGACCGCCGCGCATGCGCTCCTGCTTGGTCGTGTCTGGCACGAGGCTGCCGGTCAAGGTCGGCGTGACGGTGACCGTCGTCGGCGCGGTGGTCGACGGCGAGATCGCGTTGGACGCGGCCAGATTGAAATCGAGGGCGAGATGCGCGACCGTCCCCGGCGTCACCACGAACGGCGAATTCGCGGGAAGCGACAGCTTCAGGGTCATCTGCGTCGGGTTCGGCGACGCGAGCGGCTGGGAGGTCGTGCCGTCGATGATCTGGTTGGCGGCGATGGTCACGCCGGTCGTGCCGTTGTCGACCACGATGGTGGCGCCGGCGTAATCGAGGGTGATCGACGCCGAGGTGTACTGTCCGGCCGGAATCTGCGCCGTGCTCACGATCTCCGAGAGATTCACGAGCTGGGCGAAGTCGACCTTGGTCGTGACCGGCAGCGCCTGCACCACGGTGCCGTCCGCACGCGTGAGTTGCAGAGAAACGACGTTGACGATGTAGCTGAGGAAATCGCCTGGCGCGTCGGTGAGCGAGATCATCGTGCCGCCGCAACCGGTGCACGCGGCCGGAGCCGAACCGCCCGGAGCGGCCCCCATGGGTCCCCCGCCGGATCCGCAGGCGGCGAGCGCACTGATGCCCGCCGCAACGAGAAAGACGCGCGCGCGACGGAGCCAGCGCGCGATCGGCTTGTCCATGTGGTTGAAAAGAGCCATGACGATATACCTCCATTGACGCCAATGTCCCGCGCACGCATCCGCTCGGGATCTGCGCGTGGTTTTCGTGGCGGCATTGTCGGATTCCACCGCGATTGCGCAAAATGTCGGTGCAGACCGACATTCGCAGCGTGGATCCGCCACCCGGGACGAACAGGGGACACCGTATGCACTCGCGCACCGCCGCATGGTTGAGCACGTTGGCCACCTTCGCGCTCGGCGCCGCAACGATGATCGCGGTCGCGGACGACGCCACGCCGCGCGCGCCGCTGCCCAATTCGGACTTCTACCCCGGCCGCGACGCGCAAGTCGCGGGTCCCTTCCACGGCGTTCTTGACATAACGCAGACGAAGCTCGCGACCCGGCCTCGCCTGCTCGACCCGATGCAGCAGGGGCGCGACGCAAGATTGTTCCCCGGCGTGCGGCTCGAATTCTTCACGCTCGGCGATCAGCTCGTGCCGGTGGCGCGGGGCGAGATCGTCGCCGAGAGCGCCCCCGGCGCCGTACGCAGCTACTGGAGCGTGATACCGCAGTTCGGCCGCATCTGGCGGGAGCCAGGTGACGGCGCCTGGTCGCGAGGGGCGTTTCCGCTGATGCTGGTCAACGACACCGAGAACGCGGCGCACCAGGGCCTCGCGCTGTTTCGCTACAGGGCGGGCCGCGTGAGTCACCTGCGCCTGCAGTTCGTGCAGGAGTCGGCCCCCTACGTGCTGAAACAGCACTTCGTCGCCTGGGGCTCGGCGCCGATGCACCTTGCGGCCGCGCAGCTGCGCGACCTGCGCGCCGCGCGCGCCGGCGCCGCCGCGGAACTCGCCGCACGACTGCCGGCGCAACCCTTGAGCGCGCTGCTTGCGCGCCTCCCCGCGGGCACCCTCGATGGCTTCGGCGGTCCCGTACTGCCGCAATGGCGCGTGGAGACGGCGCTCGTCGATCACGGAATCCTCTACTACCAGCCCTCGGCGACCCCTTACGGTCCCTACCCCTACCCGCTCGAAATGCGATTCGGCGTGCGCTCGATCATGAAGAGCGTCGGCCCGCCGCTCGCGTTGCTACGCCTCGCGAAGCTCTACGGACCCTGGGTGCTCGACCTGAAGATCGGCGACTACGTGGCGGGGCTCGATCCGAAATGGCGAACGGTGCGATTCCGCGATGCCGCCGACATGGCCAGCGGATTCGGCGGCGTCGGGAGCCTGCGCACGCGCCCGAACGATCTCTTCGACGGCTATCTGCAGGGCGACTACGACGCGTGGTACCTCGCGCCCTCCTACGCGGAGAAAATCGCCCAGATCGACGCGCATCTGCGCCCCTATCCCTGGGCGCCCGGAACGGTCGTGCGCTACCGCGATCAGGATATGTTCCTGCTCGGCGCCGCGCTCGATCATTTCCTGAAATCCATGCGCGGGCCGAATGCGGATATCTGGGACATGCTGCGCGCCGAGGTGTTCGCTCCGATCGGCATCTTCCACGCTCCCGCCGTGCGCACGATCGAAGCGCACGGTCGCCGGGGGCTGGTCTGGTTCAACGCCGGCTACTATCCGACCCTGGACGATCTGGCGAAGATTGCCCGCCTGTACAGCGACCTCGGCGCCCACGACGGGCGGCAGATCCTCGATCGTCCGCTCACGGCCGCCCTGATGGCCGCACGAGGCGCTCTCCCCAAGACCGGCGACCTCTCGGGCGGTGCACTCGGCCGCGCGGCTGCGGCCGGCGAGCCGCCGTCTGCGCAGGGTCTCTATGAAATGGGATTCCACTTCCAACCGTTCGTGCCGACGCCGGGCCGGCCAGCCGTGGAACTGCCGACGATGTTCGGTTCGGGAGAAAATGAGGTCGTGATCTATCCGAACGGCATGATCTCGCTGGTGATGGCCAAAGCCGCCGAGTTGCCGCCGGGCGCGAAGGCCAAGTCCGATCGCGGCCCCGAGACCCTGCGCGCGGTCTACCGGCTCGCGCCCTTCTGAGGCAGGGCCGGCCGCGGTAGCGCGCCGCGCTGCAGGGCGAAGTCCATCGCGCGCATTGCCAGACCGCCGAGGCTCGCGCACGAGAGGTCGCCGAGGTCGTAGGGCGTACCGTCGAGAATCGCCGCTGCCGCGCGCTGGCCGCTGCGGATCGCCGGACCGATCCCTTCGCACAGATCGCGGGTCGCGAGCCCCGCGGCATCGCCGGCGAGGAAGGCATTTCCGCGGCGCACATGGTCTGCCGGGGGGCGCAGGTAATAGCTGTAGCCGGTCGGTTCGCGGGGCGGGCGGATCGCGAATCGCCGCTCGAGCAGGCGCGCGAAACGGCGCCAATGGCCCCAGATGTCATCGCCCCTCTGCTTGAGGCGCTCTGCGAGCGCGCCGATGCCGACGTTCAGCCAGCCGTTCGCTTTCGGCACGTACCAGCTGTAGCCCGGCAGTCCGTGATCGAAGAACCACAGACGGCAATCCGGGTCGGTCCAGTCGCAGGCGAACTCGATCTCCAGTGTGACCGTCTGCAGGCTGCGTAAGCGCGGGTGCGCGTCCCGGAAAAACGCGCGATGCACCGGACAACCGGTCCCGCCTGCGCCCACGAGGTAGCGGCAGCGGTACTCGCCATCGATCGTGAATCCCTCGCCGTCGGCGCGGATCTCCTTGACCGCGTGCCTCGCGACCGCGGCCCCGGAGCGCTCGAGCAACCAGGCGTCGAATTCGAACCGGCGAATCGAATGCTGCAGGCACGGGACCGGCAGGTGCAGGCGCTTCAGGTACCAGTGGAGGCGGCGAAAACTCAGGAAGCCGTGCGGGTAGTCGCCCGCGTCGAACGCGAGGTCGGCGAGCACCTGAGGCGTGATCCAGCCCGCGCACAGCTTGTGCCGCGGAAACTCCTCCCGGTCGAGCACCAGCACATCCAAGCCGCCGCGTCGCAACCGCGCCGCCGCAGCGGAACCCGCCGGCCCGCCGCCGACCACGATCACATCGGCGTTACGCATGCGCGGACCGGGGCGGACCGGCCCTCACCGGCCGTAGACGTAGTCCCGGGTGAGCGGCAGGTCATTGTTCTCGCGACCGGTGAACAGCACCTGGAACAACTGCAGCACCCCCGACTCGAAGGCTGCCACCGAACCGGCGAGGTACAGGCGCCACATCCGCAACAAGGTCTCGTCGAACATCGCGCGCACCTGCCCGGCGGCCGCCTCGTAGCGGCGCAGCCAGTCCCGCAGCGTCAGCGCGTAGTGCAACCGGATATTCTCCACGTCGAGCACCGAGAGGTCCGCGGGCTCGAAGATCTGCATCATCTGCCCGATCGAGGGCGGATAGGCTCCCGGGAAGATCCGCCGCTCGATCCATGGATGCAGGGGCGCCGGCCGATTGCGTCCGATCGAGTGGATCAATCCCCGTCCGCCGCGGCCGATCGCCCGCCGCGCGATACGGCCGAGTTCCGGATAATTCTCCGTGCCGACGTGTTCGAGCATGCCGATCGAGACGAACACGTCGTAACGGCCATCGATGTTGCGATAGTCGTCCTCGACGAACTCGACGCGGCCCTCGAGTCCGCGTTCGCGCGCACGCCGGCGCGCGTACGCGATCTGTTCCCGGGAGATGTTGTAGGCCCGCACCCGTGCGCCGTAGCGCTCCGCCATGTGCATCGCGAATGTCCCCCAGCCGCAGCCTGCCTCGACCACCGAGGAACCCGGCGCCAGCCGCAATTTGCGGCAGACGTGGTCCATCTTGGCGATCTGCGCCGTGTCGAGATCGACGCCCGCGCTCGGGTAGTAGGCGCAGGTGTAGGCCATGGTCTCGCCGAGCCAGAGTGAATAGAAATCGTTGCCGAGATCGTAATGGCGATGGATGTTGTCGCGCGACCCGCTGAGCGTATTGCGCCGCGGGCGGTGCAGCCAGCCCGCAACGCGTTCGGCGATCGAGCCCTCGGCGCCACGATCCATCGCGCTGCGGTAAACGACGTTCATGAGCTCGATCAGGTCGCCCGCCACCTCGATGCGGCCGGCACTGTATGCGTCGCCGAAGCGGACCTGCGGATCGGCCAGCAGACCGAGCAGCGTCGCACGATCGCGCAGATGCACCGCCGCGACCGAGGCCCCTCCACTCGCCACCCGCTCGCCGGTCCAGTCGATCACGAACTCGACCGGCGGCTCACCGAGCGCGCCGAGCAGGCGGCGCAGCAGCCGCGCCTCCAGGGATTCCCGTCCTTCGTTGCCTCGCTCGGCCGGTTGCGGTGTCGCGCTCATGCGAACCTCTCCCTCTCGATCCCCCAGGACGAGGCGCGCCGCGGGCCGATCCTCGACCCGCGGCCGGTTGCTGCGGCCGGGCCCTCAGTCGAGCTGGGCCTGCAGCAACCGCATGCGCCGGTGCTGGAAGCGCAGCTCGTACTCCAGCTCACGCAGACGCTGCTGGATGGTCGAATGCTCCCAGCGCTCGGCCACCGCGCGCTTGGCCTGGGCGAGCTGCTCGCGCAGATCGCTCCAGGTGCTCACGGCACGGCAGAAGGCCTCGTATTCCTCGGCGATGCGCTTGCGCAGGTGCTCGAGCTGCGCCCGGCCGGGATGCGCCGCGAGACGCTCCTGGGCCCGCTGGAACTGCGCGTCGAGCATCGCCCTCTGGATCTTGAACCAGGGCACCTGCTTCAGGTTGCGGGCGAGTCCCAGTCCCTGCATCGCGCGGATGAACCACTTCGAGGGATCCCACTGCCAGGGGCGCACGCCGTTGCGGTAATCGTGCGCGAACATGTGGTGGAAATTGTGATAACCCTCGCCGTAGGTGAGGAACGCCAGCACGAAATTGTCTCGCGCGGTGTTCCCGTCGGTGTAGGGCTGCGAGCCCCAGATGTGGGCGAGCGAGTTGATGAAGAACGTGACGTGATGGCTGATCACGAGGCGCAGCACGCCGGCGAGCAGCAGCATGCCCACGACGTCGCCGGCCGCCCAGCCGAGCAGCATCGGCAGGCCGACGTTCATCGCGAGCGCGAGCGCCAGGTAGTGTCGATGCTGCCATGCGACCAGCGGGTCACGCTGCAGGTCGCGCACCGTACTGAAATCGGACTCCCCGCTCGGATAGTTGCGCAGCATCCAGCCGATGTGCGAGTACCAGAAACCGCGCTTCGCGCAATAGGGGTCGCGTTCCGGATCGTCGATGTATCGATGGTGGACGCGGTGGTCCGCGCTCCACTTCAGCGCGCTGTTCTGCAACGCCATCGCGCCGAACAGCAGGTAGACCGCCCTGAGCAGCGGGTGCGCCTCGTAGGTCGAATGCGCGAACAGGCGATGGTAGCCGCAGGTGATCGCAAGCCCGTTGGCGGCCAGCAGCACCGCGAACCAGACCCACAGGTGTGCCGAGTAGCCGTGGGCGAGACCGTACCACGGTACCGCGACCAGTGCGCCCGCCGTCGTCAGGACGAACATGAGGGTCGTCACCCAGTTGCGGGGCGCCTTGGTGCTGCGCGTTGCAGTCATCTAAATCCTCCTCCGCGGCCGTCAGCGGATTGGCTCAATGGGACGGTCTTAGTGGATGGGGGCAGTGTATCCGGAGCAGCCACTGCCGGAAAGAGCGTATTCTATGCAAGTCGCCACAGGGAAACACGCGGTCGCGCCGCCCGCGCCCGGGGGTTTCCACCATGGCCATCCGGATCTTCCACGAAGGCCGGCAGCGGCCCTGGCCTTGATATCATGAGACCGGGCGCGCAGGTGGCCGAGGAGGTCGCCCATGAAATCCGATCACGACATCCGTCGGGATGTGCAGAGTGAACTGCAGTGGGATCCGAGCGTCGACGAGCGCGGCATCGGCGTGATCGTCAAGGACGGGGTCGTCACGCTCGTCGGCGAGGTACCGCAGTTCTCCGACCGCTGGAACGCCGAGGACGTCGTCAAGCGGATCGGCGGGGTCCGGGCGATCGCCAACGAATTGCAGGTGAGGATCCCGATCGCCGGAATGCGTCGCGACCCGGAGATCGCCGAGAGCGCGGCGAACGCCCTGCGCTGGCACGTCGCCACGGTCGCCGCCGCGGTCAAGCCGGTGGTCAACGACGGCTGGATCACGCTGACCGGCGAGGTGGACTGGGGCTTTCAGAAGACCGCGGCCGAGGACGCGATGCGCAACCTGCCCGGCGTCAAGGGAGTCAGCAACGACATCAAGGTGCGCACGGCGATCCGGCCCGCGGACGTCAAGCGCAAGATCGAGGACGCCTTCCGGCGGCACGCGCTGCTCGATTCTCGCGACATCGAGGTCAAAGTCGACCACGCGACCGTCACGCTGCAGGGCAGCGTGCGCAGCTGGCAGGAGCGCGAGGACGCCGCGCGCGCCGCCTGGGCCGCCCCGGGCGTGATCGACGTCGAGAACCACCTCACGATCCAGTGAGACCGGTGTTCCTCTAGAACGGCAGGGCTGCGCCGAAGTCGAGGCCCTTCACGACCAGGAGGTCAGAGGGCATGAACTCGAGCACGCGCTCCGCCGTACTGCCGAGCAGCGCACGCTTCAGGCCGCCGCGCGCGATGGCGCCCATCACGACGATGTCGGCCGCACTCTCTTCGGCGATCCGCGGCAGGAAGTCCCGCGCCATGCCGGGTTCGACGTGCACGGCCTCGGCCCCGACGCCGTACGGTGCCGCGAGCGCGACGATCTCCGCCCGTCGACGTTCGCTCTCGGCGCGCAGCGCATCGACCGAAACGCCGACCGCGGGCGGCATGCCGGAGCCCGCCGCGGTCGCGATCGTCGAGGGGAAGAACGCATTCGCGACCCGAACCCGGCCCTCGATCCGCGCGCCCAGCGCGGCGGCGAATTCGAGAATCCGTCGATCGAGCGTGGCGCCAGGATCGGCGGCATGCCCTGGATCCACCGCGGCGAGGATCACCGGCCGCTCGGCCCAGGGCCTCGGCTTGACCAGCAGGAGCGGCTGGGCACAGCCGCGAATCAGGCGCCAATCGGTATTGGTGAACAAGGTTCGACGTGGCAAGGAGTGCGGATGCGTGTCCTTGACGACCAGGTCGACCGGCGCGCCGTGAAGGCGCGCGAGCAGCATTTCATGCAGCGGCGCGCCGGCCAGTTCGTGCGCATCGACCTGCAGGCCGAGCTCGCGCAGCGGCGCCACCAGGGCGGGCATGAGCCCCGACGGGCAATCGCCCTCGGTCGCGCAGGCCAGCAGCTCCAGGCGGGCGCCGAGCCGCCGCGCGAGCCAGGTCGCCTTGTCGACCGCAGGTTGCCGCGGCGCGGTGGGATCGACGATCGCGAGGATCGAGGCGATCTTCGGCATCTTCATCCTCCTGCGCGGCGAGTATGCGCGGCGCCGCCCGCGGCTGACCATACGCGCTTTCGCTTATCCGAGCATCACAACGGCGCGAGCTCCGCAAGCCGCATGCACACCTCGTCGAGAGGTTGGTAGCGCTCGCGAAACGCGGCGGGCCACCGTGCCGGCCGGCCGCTCGAGAGCTCGATGCAGGCATATTCGATTTCGGCGCGGGCGAGGGTCGCGCCCTCGGCACGGCACACCTGGAAACGCCGGCGCACTCGCAACCGACCCTCGCCCGGAATCAGCCAG
>JAGWPY010000175.1 GCA_028870275.1 Gammaproteobacteria bacterium
CGGCGAGGGCGGCGAGGATCCGGCGCGCTACGGCACCGAGAAGAACTCCAAGATCAAGCAGGTCGCCTCGGGGCGGTTCGGCGTGACGCCGGAGTATCTGATCAATGCCGAGGTCCTGCAGATCAAGGTCGCGCAGGGCGCCAAGCCCGGCGAGGGCGGGCAGCTCCCGGGGCACAAGGTCAACGAGATGATCGCGCGGCTGCGCTTTGCGCGGCCCGGCGTCGGCCTGATCTCGCCGCCCCCTCACCACGACATCTATTCGATCGAGGACCTCGCGCAGCTGATCTTCGACCTCAAGCAGGTCAATCCGCGCGCGCTGGTGTCGGTGAAGCTCGTTGCCGAGCCGGGCGTGGGCACGGTCGCCGCGGGTGTGGCCAAGGCCTATGCCGACCTCATCACGATCAGCGGCCACGACGGCGGAACGGGGGCGAGTCCGATCTCCTCGATCAAGTACGCGGGAACGCCCTGGGAACTCGGCCTCGCCGAGACTCACCAGACCTTGCGCGCCAACGACCTTCGCCACCGCGTGCGGGTGCAGACCGACGGCGGCCTCAAGACCGGTCTCGACGTGATCAAGGCGGCGATCATCGGCGCCGAGAGCTTCGGTTTCGGCACGGCGCCGATGGTGGCGCTCGGCTGCAAGTATCTGCGCATCTGCCACCTGAACAACTGCGCGACCGGCGTCGCGACCCAGCATGGGGTGCTGCGCTCGAAGTACTTCATCGGTCTGCCCGAGATGGTGATCAACTATTTCCGCTTCGTCGCCGAGGAGTGCCGCGAGATCATGGCCTCGATCGGCGTGCGCAGCATCGGCGAGCTGATCGGCCGCACCGATCTGCTCGAGATCCTGCCGGGCGAGACCGAAAAACAGCGCAAGCTCGACCTGAAGCCGCTCCTCGCCAACAGCGCGCTGGTGAGCGACGCGCCGCAATGCTGCATCGATCCGCGCAACGAACCGTTCGACAAGGGCGAGCTCGCGGAGCGCATGGTCGCCGACATGCGCGCGGCGATCGCCGCGAAGTCCGGCGGGTCATTCAGCTATCCGATTCGCAACCACCATCGATCGATCGGTGCGCGCATCTCGGGCGAGATCGCCGGCCGCTGGGGCAACCATGGCATGAGCGACGCGCCGATCGTCGTGCGCCTCTCCGGCTGTGCGGGGCAGAGCTTCGGCGTCTGGAACGCCGGCGGCCTGCACCTGCATCTCGAGGGCGAGGCGAACGATTACGTCGGCAAGGGCATGGCCGACGGCCGCATCGTGATCAGGCCCCCGGCCGGATCGAGTTTCGTCGCCCGCGAGACCATCATCATGGGCAATACCTGCCTGTACGGAGCGACCGGCGGCGAGCTCTTCGCGGCCGGCGTGGCCGGCGAGCGGTTCGCGGTGCGCAACTCCGGCGCGACCGCGGTGATCGAGGGGGCCGGGGATCATTGCTGCGAGTACATGACGGGGGGCGTGGTTTGCGTGCTCGGCCGCACCGGAGTGAACTTCGGTGCGGGATTCACCGGCGGCTTCGCTTATGTGCTCGACCTGGAGCGCGACTTCGTCGACCGCTACAACCACGAGCTGATCGACATCCACCGGGTCTCGCCCGAGGGCATGGGCAACCACGTCCAGCATCTGCATGGGCTGATCGAACAGCATGTGAATGAGACCGGCAGCGTCTGGGGCGAGCAGCTGCTCGGCGATTTCCGCAGCTTCATCGGCCGATTCTGGGTGGTCAAACCGAAGGCCGCCGCGATCGGCTCGCTGCTCGCGAACCTGCGCCGCGCCGCCTGATCGGCCAACCTTCCCGAGTACCCCACGATGGCCGACCACCACCTGCAGTTCCTCGAAGTGCCACGCAAGGATCCGGAGAAGCTTCCGGTCGAGGAGCGGATCGTCAAGTTCCGCGAGATCTACGCGCCCTACGATCCGGCGGCCGCCGCCCAGCAGGCGGGGCGGTGCCTGTCCTGCGGCAATCCGTTCTGTGAATGGAAGTGCCCGGTCCACAACTACATCCCGAACTGGCTGAACCTGATCGCGGCCGGCAAGTTGTTCGAGGCGGCGGAGCTGTCGCATCAGACCAATTCTCTGCCGGAGATGTGCGGGCGGATCTGTCCGCAGGACCGGCTCTGCGAAGGCGCCTGCACGCTGAACGACGGACTCGGCGCCGTGTCGATCGGTTCGATCGAGAAGTACATCACCGACGAGGCTCTGAAGCAGGGTTGGAAGCCCGACCTCTCGCACGTCCGGCCGACCGGGCGTCGAGTCGCGATCGTCGGCGCGGGACCCGCCGGTCTCGCCTGCGCGGACGTGCTCGCGCGCAACGGCGTACGTGCGGTCGTCTACGACCGGTATCCGCGCATCGGCGGACTGCTGACCTTCGGCATCCCGCCGTTCAAGCTCGAGAAGGAGGTCGTCGAGAAGCGCCGCGAGATCATGGAAGGCATGGGCGTCGAGTTCCGCCTGAACGTCGAGGTGGGCCGCGACGTCGAGTTCGCCGGCCTGCTCGATGACTATGACGCGGTGTTCCTCGGCATGGGCACCTACGGCTACGTGAAGGGCGGGTTCGCGGGCGAGGACCTCCCGGGCGTGCACGAAGCGCTGCCGTATCTGGTCTCGAACATCCGCCGCGAGCTTGGCCTGGACGTGGACGGCGGGTTCGTCGATCTGCGCGACCAACAGGTCGTGGTGCTCGGCGGCGGCGACACCGGCATGGACTGTAACCGCACGGCGATCCGCCAGGGCGCCGCCAGCGTGACCTGTACCTACCGTCGGGACGAGGCCAACATGCCCGGTTCCCGCCGCGACTACAAGAACAGCCGGGAGGAGGGCGTGACCTTCCTGTTCAACCGCCAGCCGGTGGAGATCGTCGGCACGGACCGCGTGCAGGGCGTGAAACTGGTGGAGACGCGGCTCGGTCCGCCGGATGCGCGCGGCCGTCGCACCCCGGAGGTCGTGCCCGGCACCGAGGAGACGATCCCCGCGGATGCGGTGATCGTCGCGTTCGGCTTCCTGCCGAGCCCGCCGGCCTGGTTCGCCGACCACGGTATCGCGCTGCAGCCGAACGGCCGCGTGCGTGTCGCCTCCGCCGGCGTGGCCCGATTCCAGACCACTCACCCGAAGGTCTTCGCGGGCGGCGACATGGTGCGCGGTTCGGACCTGGTCGTCACCGCGGTGTTCGAGGGCCGGCAGGCCGCGCTCGGCATCCTCGCGCACCTCGGCCTGCAGAGCGAGTAGGGTTCCGGCCGGCGCAATCATGATCCGCTGCGCGTTCCTCGACTCCCCGATCGGCCGGCTGCGGCTCGATGCGGCCGGGGATGCCCTGCTCGGCATCGTGCTCGACCCTGAAATCGTGCTCGACCCCGAAGCCGATGAGCGCCCCGCGGTCGGGGCCGCCGCGGTGAACGATCCGGGCTCGAGGACGCTGGCGGCCGCCGCGGCTCAGCTCGGCGAATATTTCGCGGGCCTGCGGCGCCACTTCGATCTGCCGCTCGCCCGGTGCGGAACCCCGTTCCAGCAGAGCGTCTGGCGTGCACTCGCCGAGATCCCCTTCGGCCACACGGCGAACTACGGCGAGATCGCCAGGCGCATCGGCCGCCCCGGCGCGGCGCGGGCCGTCGGTCTCGCCAACAACCGCAATCCCTGGCCGATCGTCGTGCCCTGTCATCGCGTGATCGGCGCCGACGGTTCGCTGGTCGGTTACGGCGGCGGGATCGAACGCAAGCGCTGGTTGCTCGAATTCGAAACAATGGCCATCCCGCCGCGAACGGCCATGCCACCCGCCTTCCGACCGTGAAAGGTCACAAAATCGTCAACGTATTGTAAGAAGAGGAATCTTTAATCGGTTGGCTGTGATTTCCGCCAATCGAAATAAGAATCTGGTCTACATCGTCGACCGGGATGTGGCGATCGTCGAGGCATTGCGACAGAAGCTCACGTCCGTCGGATTCGAGACACGCGCCATCGGCGATGTGGGTCAGGCGATCACGGCGATCGTCGAGAATGCCCCGCATCTGGTGATCATTGACTGGAATATGCCGGGGCTCGCGGCGCTCGAAGTGATTCAGACGGTACGCAAGTTGCGCTCACGCGACCGCGGTCGACTGATCATCCTGTCGGCATTGTCGGGCGAACAGGACGTCGTCAACGGGCTGAATCTTGGAGCGGACGACTACATCGTCAAACCCTTCTCCGTCCGCGAAGTGGTGGCTCGCGTCTCCGCCGTTCTGCGCGTCTTGCCGCGTGCGGAGCAACGTTCGGTACTGACCGTGGATGAGGTCGTGCTCGACCTCAATAACTACCAGGTGACCGCCAGGGGACAGTCCCTCAGCATGCGCAGTGTGGAATTCCGCTTGCTCGAGTTTCTGATGCTGTACGCCGGCAGAACCTTCAATCGCCATCAGCTCCTCAATCAGGTTTGGGGCGCGGATTCGACGGTCGACGAGCGCACGGTCGATGTCAACGTGCAGCGGCTTCGCAAGATCCTCGCCCGATCGGGATGCGAAAGCTACATCCAAACGATTCGCGGCTTCGGTTATCGGTTCGCCTCACCTGACCGCGTGGGGTGACCGTCGAGAACGGCTCGGCCGACGTTCGGCTGATCTCCTGTGGCGACCTCGATCAATCCGCCGTAACTGTCCCGGCTGTCAAGAAAAATTCTTGCCGATTTCACCGGATCGTCACACCCGGACGCGAGCCTAGGCGCACGCGTTGAGGTCAGGAAGGTCCAATCACATGCTCGAACAGAACCGCCCGGCGCCGATTCGAGTCCGTTCGGTCTTCATCTCCGACGTGCATCTCGGTTTCAAGGGCTGCAGCGCCGATCTGCTGCTGGAATTCCTGCACAGCGTCGAGATGGACTACCTCTTTCTGGTAGGCGACATCATCGACGTCTGGAGCATGAAGAAGACCATGTTCTGGCCGCAGGAACACAACAACGTGGTCCGCACGATCCTCGGCAAGGCGAAGCGCGGCACGCGGGTGATCTACGTGCCGGGCAACCACGACGAAGTCTTCCGCGAGTTCGACGGCGCGGTGTTCGGCAACCTGGAGATCCACCGCGAGTACCTGCACACCGCGGCCGACGGCCGCCGGATGTTGCTGCTTCACGGCGACGAATTCGACAGCGTCGTCAAGTGCAGCCCCTGGCTCGCGAAACTCGGCAGCGACATCTACGACTTGCTGCTCGCGCTGAATCCCTACATCAATTGGGTACGCCGCAAACTCAACCGGCCGCACTGGTCGCTTGCCGCGTATCTCAAGCACAAGGCGAAGACCGCCGTGCAGTACATCGGCAGCTTCGAGGATGCCGTCGCCCAGGCCGCGCGCAAGCGTGGCGTCGACACCGTGGTCTGCGGCCACATCCATCACGCCGAGATCCGCCAGATCGATGGTGTGACCTATTGCAACGACGGCGACTGGGTCGAGAGTTGCTCCTCCCTGGTCGAGGACATGAACGGCGCATTGCGGCTGATCGACTGGCCGGTCCTACGAGCCCAGCGCGACGCTCCGGTCATGGCACTGCCGATCGGACAGGCGGCGTGAACGGGCGGCCGCCAATCGACGCGGGCTGGCCGCATCGGCCGCCGATGCGCATCTCGCGGCGTGGTGTGGCCCCGCAAGACGGACCGAGCATGCGCGCCGCGCTGGACTGGAGCGCGCCCTGGCATCGTCTCAACCGTCGCCTCGCCGAACAGGCGGCGAGAATCGATCCTCGCCAGGTCCGCACGGCTCCCCGCGCGTCGAACTCGGTCGCATGGATCCTGCGCGCACCGGCCGGCGTACCGCAAGGTTCCGCGAGGTTTTCCTGACCCTCCGTCCCGGGCCTGTAAGAAAACCGCCAAGCCGTTGTCCGCGAACCGTCATCTTCGATCGGCAACATCGGGCCATCGCTGGAAGAATGTGTATTGCGGTGACCCTGATGAACACGACGAAGACCAAGAGCCTGGATGCGGACCTGCAGATCTCGGTGCTCGAGCGGGAGTGGCGCAGCGCCTACGAGGCGAGCATCGCCGCCCGTGCGCAATACCAGGTGCTCGCGCGCCAACAGGGCGTGAGCGCGGAAAGCCTCGATCATGCACTCGAGCGACTCGATCGAGCTGAGGCCCAGAAGGCGAAGATCATGCTCAAGATCGAGCAGCTCGAGGATACCCTGTTGACGTTTGGCTGAAGCCGGGGGGGCATTGCCATGGGTGAACTGCCGCGGTCCGACGACGATGCACAGTCCGGAATTCTCGAGCGCCGCTGGTTCGCCGCGATGAGCGCGGCGTCGGCGGCGCGCAGCGAATGCGAGGTCCTGCTCGAAGCGATTGCCGAATTCAGGGCGCGCTGGAGCGAGGCGCGAACGCGCTTGCTGCATTTGGAGCGGGTCCGCGATTCCCTCGGCGAGGAGATCGCTCTGGCCGACGCGGGATCGGATCGCCCCGTCCCCGGGGGCGCACCCTTCCATGCGCTGGACCGTTGCGCGGCCGCGTAACGCGCGAGGTGCCGCGCGCACGCCCGGCATCCCGCTGTCGACGCACGACGCGCCGCCATTCGGAATCCCGATCGGCCGGATGGTGTTGATCACCATCCCGGCGACGTTCAGTCTCGCCTTCCTGTTGATGTGGCATGGGCAAAGCGCGGCCACTCGCCCGCCGGACGCGGGCCCTGTCCCGTCCGGCGCACCCCGGCCGGGATTCCCGGCGCAGGAGCAGGCAGCGGCGGTCGATGCCCCGGACCGGTCGCGGCGCATGGTTCCCCCGCCGGCGATGCCGGCGCTCGGCGGCACCAGTCCTGCGACGGCTGCCATGCCCATGGCCGACGAGTCGCCCGGCGGGATCCTCAACGACGGGCGGCGACCGACGCCCGGTATGCCCCCACGACAATATTCCTTCGCGCATCCATTTGCCGAGCCGGTTCCCGCCGAGCCGAGCGATCCGGCCCTGCGCGCACTCGATCGCGGGGGGAAACGGCCGCGCGTGCCGCCCAACTGAACAGCGCCGGTCAAGCGTCTCGCCCCACAAGCGTCTCGCCGCGGCCTTGATCCACACGCGGTTGTGCGCACCGCGGCGCGCCAAGCCACGGACCCTGGAATTTCAATACGTTAAATAGCTCATGTGGGTCCGTTCTCATGTCGCGGAAAGTTCATTCGCGATTCCCCGCCCTGACACATACGCAAGGCATTGTGACGCAAGTCGCATCGAGCCCCGTGGCTTCTGTGAACTCGTCGGTAGACGCGCCCAAGCAGACGCATCGGCGCGTCCCCGCGAGCGGCCCTGAGTGCCGTCCGCGCAGGCTTGCCGCGAGGTCCGCGCGGAGCTCCATGCCGCGCCCTTTTTTTTGGCTCTGGGAAATTTTGGTCTTTTCAACCTCTGGGAGAACGCAATGAAAGCGATGATCAAGCCTTTCGCCGCCGCCGTCAGCCTCGCGCTGGCTTCCGCTGCGGCCCATGCGCAACTTGCTACGCCGGGATTTGGCACGACGGCGCCGGCCAACACCCAGCTCATGCTGGCCATCTGGGACAACAACGACGCCGCGTCGCAGA
Organism: Gammaproteobacteria bacterium; assembly: GCA_028870275.1. Taxonomy (GTDB): domain Bacteria; phylum Pseudomonadota; class Gammaproteobacteria; order Steroidobacterales; family Steroidobacteraceae; genus Bog-1198. The sequence goes on from JAGWPY010000175.1 coordinate 7,512, forward strand.
TCGTCACCCTGAACTACACCTACGCCGATCTCACCACCGGCTTCAACCCGACCTCGCCCGCCTCGCCTTACACGCTCGCGACCAACCCCTCGACCGGCACCGGCAGCGTCTATCAGCTGAACTTCGGCACGGTGCCCGGCTGGTCGACCAACTTCGCCAACCCGACGACTCAGAACACGCAATATCTGCTCGGTGCGATGAACGCGATCCCAGGCAATGCCTACGACGTGACCAGCGTGTCGGCGCCGGTATTGAACAGCAATCTGCAGGCCGACGTGGTCAACGCCCTCAGCCAGGAGGTCACCAGCTGGGCACAGGTGGCCGGAACGGCCGGTTCGTACTTCGACGCGACCGGTGGGACGCTCCTGTCGATCAATAGCGCCACGAGCTATTACCAGAGCGGAACCATGCAAACCGTGACCCAGCAGTTCGGCGCCGCGGTCGGCACCGCGCTCAATTTCTACAACGTTGGTCAGGTGCCGCGCGGTCAGGCGAGCGCGCCGGTCTCCGCGTTCGCGGGCTTCTTCTACCTGAGCTCGACCGGACAGCTGACTTACAACATTCCGGCTGCGGTCTCGGCCGTGCCGCTGCCGGCCGCGGTCTGGCTGCTGGCCTCGGGCGTCGCGGGCCTCGGTGCGATCGGCCGCCGCCGTCGCATCGAAGTGGCCTGATCGGGCGGGAGCCTCGACCGGAACCGACCCTCGGAAAGAATCGTTAACCACAGTTACGGAGTATTACGCATGAATTCCCTGAAGAAGTGCATCTCGTACGCGCTCGCCGCGGCTGCCGCCGCCGGCGTGTACACGAACGCGAACGCGCTGCCGATCAGCAACTACGCGAGCAACGCGAGCACCAATGTCAATGTCTATCTCAGCGGCTCGACGGCGATCGACAACACGCTGCTCAACGAGACCATCGAGACCACGGCGCCGGGCGGCATCTGCCAGGCCGGCACCCTCGACGTCTATTACATCGGCACCTCGGCGACCAGCTACACGAACCGCATGTTCTACTGCTCCGCTTCGGCGCAGTCCGGTCTCGCTGCGGGCACGCCGCTGGCGATCTTCAAGGAATCGAACGTGGGCTCGGCGAACGGAGTGCAGCCGCTGATCTCGGCGGCGCAGGGCGCCGCCCCTGCCATTCAGTTCATCAACCCGGCGGCAATTGCTGCGGACGGCAGCTGTGCAACCGCCGCTACGGTGGCGGCGGGGGCGAACACGGCCTCCTACACCAACCACACCGGCTGCAATGCCGCGGATACCAGCGCGCAGACGCCGACCGGCGGCTTCGCGGACGTGGAAGCGAACATTCTGCGCGATGCGAACGGCAATGCGTTCAACAACATCCAGGTCGGTCAGTACCTGAAATTGACGCCGGACATCGACGTGGTCTGGGCGATCGCGGTCACGAAGAACTTCTACTATGCGCTGCAGGCGGCCGAACACCTCGCCGACGGCACGGTGATCGCGAGCTGCAACGTCGCCAACAACGACGCCGCGGCCTGCACGCCGTCGCTGACGAAGGCGCAGATCGCCGGAATCTTCAGCGGCAATCTGGTCGACTCGCGTGAGCTCGGCGTGGCGAACGGCACGACCGGCGACACCGGACTCTACCTGTGCCGCCGCGACAAGGGTTCGGGCACCGAAGCTTCGTTCGAGGCCTACTTCCTCGGACAGCGCTGCAGCTCGTTGGTCAACGCGCCGATGCTGAACGAAGCCACCTCGACCACCGACGTCAACTATCCGTTCGTGTGGGCGAACCCGAGCACGAGCAGCATCCGCAAGTGCCTGCAGGGCTTCTTCGCCGGTGCCACCACGCTCAGCGCTTACTACACCGCGGGTCTGACCTATACGACCGCCGGCAACCAGTACGCGATCGGCATCATGAGCTCGGAGGTCAAGCCGACCGACATCTCGGGCGCGGGCGATTCCTACCGCCTCGTCGCGATCGACGGCGTCCTGCCGACGCTCGCGAACGCGATCAACGGCTTCTACCCCTACTGGTCCTCGGGTGCGGCCTATCAGGTGAAGGCGGGCTTCGCGGGCGCGCCGAGCGGCGCGCCGCTGACGGTGCTCAATAACGTGGTCAAGCTGCTCGGTGAGCCGGCCTGGCTCGCGCAGAGCGATGCGACCTATGTGAACACCGCGCCGTTCCTGCACGGCGGCGACCTCGCCCCGGCCGATCAGTACTTCGCGTCCAATCCGCCGACGCTGCCCGCGACCAACGCGTCGTCGCTGGTGACGCCGACCAATGCCTTCACGAAGAACGGCAGCAACTGCAATACGCCGATTCCGAAGGGCGGTGCGACGGCGATTACCGTGCTGCAGTCGCCGACCGAAGGCGTGTTGCTCGGCACGGGCGGGGTGAACCCGACCAACTAAGAGAGCTTCGGCCCATCGTTGCTGCGATCCGTTGAGCGCAGTACCTGGCGGCGCGTCGGCAAAACCGGCGCGCCGCCTTTTTCGTGACAAGGACCGCGCCACCAATGACGGGAACTGCATGCGTCATCCGTACCGAATCGGCGCGGTCCTGATCGCGATGCTGGCCGCGCTCGCCGGCCGGCCATCGCACGCGGCCGCCGCTCCGGCACGACCGAAGTCCGCTTCCCAGCCCGCTGCGGCGGACGCGCATTTCGACATCTGGGAATTCCGCGTCCTCGGCAACCACGTTCTGCCGATCCGCGCGGTCGAGTCGGCGGTCTACCCATTCCTCGGGCCCGACCGCTCGATCGCCACGGTCAAACAGGCGGCGACGGCGCTCGAAAAAGCCTACAAAGACGCCGGATTCGGCGCGGTCTACGTCGACATTCCGGTTCAAACCGTGCGGGCGGGCGTGGTGCGCCTGCGCGTGACCGAAGGGCGGATCGATCGGGTTCACGTGCGCGGGGATCGCTATTTCTCCGACCGTCAAATCCGCGCCGCGCTGCCCGCAGTCCAGGCCGGGCAAACCCTCGCGCTGCCCGCGCTCCAGCAGCAGCTGCAGGCGTTGAACGGTCGCACGGCGGACCGCGTGGTCACGCCGATTCTGAAGTCCGGCCGCGTGCCGGGAACGCTCGACGTCGATCTCGCGGTCAAGGATCACCTGCCGCTGCACGGATCCCTGCAATACGACGATCGGCACACGGCCGACACGACCCCGAACCGCGCCACCGCCACGCTGAGCTATGACAACCTCTGGCAGCGGCAGGACAGTCTGTCCCTGGAATTCCAGACGGCGCCGGCCAAGACCAGCGACGCCAAGGTCCTGGTGGCCACCTATCTCGCCCATCTGGGCGCATCCTCGGGATTGGCCGCGTTCTCGTACATCCGTACCACCAGCGACGTCGTCGCCCTCGGCACGCTCGGCGTGCTCGGCAAGGGCTCCATTTTCGGCGCCCATTACATCCGACCGCTCACCGCGACCACCACCGGCGCGGCCACCCTCAACCTGGGCGCCGACTACAAGGACGTCTTGACCTCGGTGCTGCCGGCGGCGAGCTCACCGAACGGTTCCGGCGCGCAGACCGGGCCGACCGCCGTCACCGCGACCGTGCACTACGTCAACTGGTCAGCGGCGTTCTCGGCTTCGAGGCAGTCATCGCATTACCGTTTCGGCTTCACGAGCAGCGCCAATTTCGGCTTGCGCGGTCGATTGAACAGTGTCGATGCGTTCGCAAACTCCCGTTACAACGCGCGCGCGAATTACTTCGATCTGCGCATCGGCCTCGATGTGCAGCGCGATCTGCCCTGGGGTTTCGCCCTTGCATCACGTCTGACCAGCCAATGGGCCGATGCGCCGCTCGTGAACAACGAGCAGTTCGCGCTCGGCGGCGTCGACACGGTCCGAGGCTACCTGGAAGCGGAAACGCTCGGCGACAGCGGTGCCGCGGGCAGCCTCGAACTACACGGCCCGGCGCTCGGCCCGCGCCTCGGCTCCTTTCTCGCGCCGCTCTACGCCTACGGCTTCCTCGACGCCGGCGTCGCGACGCTGATCGATCCTTTGCCCGGTCAGTCACGAAACCTGTCGCTGTGGAGTGACGGCGCCGGCGTGCGCCTCGATCAGATGCACGGTTTCTCAGGCGATCTCGACTACGCCATGACACAGCGTGACGGCGTGCGTACCCGACGTCACGTGGGGCACATCGATTTCTCGGTCCGCTATGCGTTCTAGAAGGGAAGGACAACCCATGCGCGAGACCATCAAATGGGCCGTCACGCTCAGCCTCACCGCGCCCGCCCTGGGTTCGCTCTCCGGTGCACTGGCCGCGCCGACGCTGCCCGTGCCCTGCGCGGGTGGCGCCTGTGGAGTCAGCGCCTTCGTGACCGCAGGCCAGGCGACCGCGGTCCAATCCGGTTCGACGCTCACGGTCACGCAGCAGAGCACGAACGCGACGCTCAACTGGCAGAGCTTCAACATCGCGAGCGGAGGCACGGTGCAGTTCGTGCAACCGAGCACGACCGCGGTCGCGCTGAACCGGATCTATCAGGCCGACCCCAGCCAGATCTTCGGCACGCTCACCGCCAATGGCCGGGTGTTCCTGATCAACCAGAATGGCATCGTGTTCGGCGCCGGCGCACAGGTGAACGTCGGCGGTCTACTCGCCTCGAGCCTCGACATCAATCCGACCGCCGTGTCGAACGGCCTCACCGCGCCGGGCGATTTCAACCAGCCTGCGCTGCAGGCGTTCGCGAACGGCCTCGCGAGCGGCGACATCACGATCGGCAAGGGCGCCACCATCACCACCGCCGCGGGCGGTCAGGTGCTGGTATTTGCCCCGAATGTGACCAATCAAGGGTCGGTCTCGACCCCCGGGGGACAGACGGTGCTCGCCGCCGGTCAGTCGATCTACCTGGCGAGCAGCAGCGACCCAAATCTGCGCGGCCTGCTGGTCGAGGTCGGTGCGAACGGCGGTACCGTGACCAATGGCCTCGCCGCCAATTCTTCGGCGACATCGGCCGACCAACTGGTCGGGCAGATCTCGGCCACCGACGGCAACGTCACGCTCGCCGGTCTTGCGGTCAATCAATTGGGCCGCGTTTCGGCGACCACGAGCATCAACGAGAACGGTTCGATCCGCCTGCAGGCAGGCGACGGCGGTACGGTGCAGGGATCGCAGACCATCGGCGGACTGACCACCGCGGTCGACGGCGGCCACGGCACCTTGACCCTGGGGACGGCCAGTTCGACCAGCGTAACCCTCGACACCAGCGATCCGTCCACGACCATCGATGCGAACCCGCAACCGAAGTCCGCCGTTTCGCTGAGTGGCAAGACGATCCAGATCGACAGCGGCGCGCTGGTCCGCGCGACCAGCGGCAACGTCCAGATCACCGCCCAGACCCAGGCCAACGAGGGCCTCGCGCCCTCGCAGGCCGACGGCAGCCGCATTTACATCGCGCCCGGCGCCACGATCGACGTGTCGGGTGCGAGCACGACATTGCCGGTCTCGATCAACGTGATCCCGGTCCAGTTGCGCGGCAGCGAACTCGCGAACAGTCCCCTGCAGCAGAACGGCCCTTTGCGGGGCCAGACCGTCTACGTCGACATCCGTCAGCACGGCACACGCCCCGACGGTTCCACCTGGATCGGTACACCGTTCGCGGACGTGAGCGGCGAGATCGCCGCGATCGGCCACAACGTCGTCGAGCGCAATCTCGCCGGCGGCACCATCAGCCTGAATTCACACGGCGATGCCCTGGTCGCGCCAGGCGCCACGCTCGACCTCGCGGGTGGTGTCATCACCTACACCGGCGGCGAAATCAACACGAGCAAACTGCTGCTCGCGAACGGACGGGTCGTCGACATCGGTGCGGCCGATCCGAATGCGCAATACGTCGGTCTCGCCAACTCGACCACCGCAAACGACCCGAAATGGGGTACCTCGACGACCAGCAACCTCGCCGGCGGCAACTACGTTCCGGGTTACCTCGACGGACAGGATGCCGGCAGCCTGCAGATCGTCGCACCGACTTTCGTGCTCGATGGCAACGTTCAAGCGGCGGCGGTCAGCGGCCTGTATCAGCGACTGCCGAGTCAAGCCCTGCCCTCGCCAGCCGCGTCGGTCGCGTTTCGGCCCTATGACCAGATCCCGCTCGCAGCCAGTCTCACCATCGGCACCGCGGGCAACGATTTCATCACCGGCAACGTGTCGATCGCGCCCAACCTCGTGTTGCCGACGCTGCTCAACGCGGCCGGCGGCCCTTTCGATCCCGCCGTGGATCCGCTGCCCGCGAGCGTCACCGGGTCGATCCTGCGGCCCGCGCTGCTCGGCGGACCCGACGGCTTTGGACACGTGACCATCTACTCCAACGGTCAGTTCGTCGAACCAAACGGCGCACAGCTCAATCTGCCCGCCGGCGGTTCATTCTCGGTGAATGCGAACGTGATCAACCTCGAGGGTTCGATCTTCGCGCCGGGCGGTTCGATCTCCGCGGTCGCGCAAGCCACCGCGATCAGCACCTCCGCCTCGGATATTGCGTTGACCCTCGGACCGCAGTCCTCGCTGTCCACCGCGGGCACCTGGGTCAACGACAATCCGCTGCTCTATCCCAACGGCAACGCCGCGCCGATCGTCGTGAACGGCGGCAGCGTCACTCTCGAGGCTCTCGCCGGCAGTTTCTCGAGTCCGGCGACGCTCGATCTCGTCTCCGGCAGCCGCATCGACGTCAGTGGTGGCGCGCAGTTGTCTGCCACCGGGCAGTTGAACGCGGGTTCCGGCGGGCAGATCACTCTCGTCGCCGCCAATTCGCCTTCGGCCGGCATTCTGGCCGGAGCGCCCTCGACGCTCGATCTCGGCGCGAGTCTCGATGCCTTCGGGCTGTATCACGGCGGCAGCCTGTCGCTCACGGCGAGCGGCGTGTGCATCGCAAGCGCCGATTGCAGCGGCGGCCAATCGACGCAGCTGTGGCTCAACCCCGATTTCTTCGCCAACGGCGGCTTCGCGAGCTATGCGATCACGGCGGCGCAGGGCGCCATGACGGTGCTGCCCGGTACCGTGATCCGCCTGCAGCAGCAGAATCTGCAGCTCGCCAGCGGCTATCAGCGGATCGGCGATCTCGCCTCGCTCGCACCGATCTCGACGCCGACCACCCTGATCGACCGATTGCGCGCGCCGGTCTCGCTGACGCTCGCGCAGAATTATCCGGCGAACAATGCCGGCGTCACCAACACACTCGAGACGGCCGCTCTGACCGATTCCCTGACGATCGGTGCGGGCGCGCAGATCCTCGCCGATCCAGGCGCGAACCTGTCGCTCGTCTCCAACGTGCGAATGGTCGTGGACGGCACCTTGAGTGCGCCGGGCGGCGACATCGCGCTCTCGCTGCTCGCGAACCAGGAACAGTCCGCCTACGATCCCACGCAGGCGATCTGGATCGGCGCCGAGGGCGTGCTCGACGCCGCGGGTACGACGCAGCTCTACGTGAACTCCGCCGGGCAGAGGACCGGAACCGTGTTCGCCGGCGGCAACGTATCGCTCGATGCGGCGCGCGGCTATGTCGAGATCCTGCCGGGCAGCGTGATCGACGTCGCCGGAACGTCGGGCACGATCGACGTCGCCGGCGTCGGTGCCGGAGTGGCGCACTCCGAAGTGGTCGGTTCCGCCGGCGGGACCGTCTCGATCACCGCCGCCGAGGGCGCTTCTCTCGGCGGCACGTTCGAGGCGGCCGCGGGCCGCTCCGGTGCCGGCGTGCCGCAGCCGGCGGGAGGCAGCTTCAGCCTGACGCTGAACGGCTCCGGTCGCAACGACTACAACCTTGCCAACGGCTTCGCCTCGAGCTTTCCGCAGGGGCCGCGACAGATCGACGTGGCCGCGACGCAGACGCCCCTGGTGATCGGTCCCGGCAGCGCCGTGCCCATCCAGTTCGCCGGCCACGCCTACGTGTCCGCCAACGCGCTGCAAACCGCGGGATTTGACTCGATTGCGCTCAAGGCCGCACCGCTGGTGACGAGCACGAGCATCGTTCCCGGCCAAATCGACTTCACGGGCGACGTGACTCTCGCCGCCGGACGATTGATCACCCTCGATGCCGCCAGCTTCCGCGTGGATCCGGGCGTCAGCGCGAACGTGATCGCGCCTTACGTCGAATTCGGCAATTCCGACCAGCTACAGCTCGCCAATTACCTTCCGGCCCTCCAGGCCTCGCTTGCTTCGCAAGGCCCGGCGAGCGGCGCCTTGGACGTGTCGGGTCAGTTCGTCGAGTTGTACGGCAGTTCGGTGTTGAGCGGCATCGGTAACGCCACGTTTGCCTCGAGCGGCGATCTTCGCGTGCTCGGTCTGCAGGATCTGGCGACGCTCACGGTCGCGCCGAATTCGGTGTTTGGCGGTCTCTATATGTCGGGTGATCTGTCGTTGCGCGGCGAGCAGATCTATCCAAGCACGCTTTCGCAATTCGTATTCTCGGCGGATCCGGCCAGTCTTGGCTCACCGACCGCAGGTTCGATTCACGTGAACGGCGCGGCCTCCGGCAACAACGCGCTGCTGTCGGCGGGTGGCGCGCTCACTCTGAGCGCCGGCACGGTCGTGCAGGATGGCGTGCTGAGAGCCCCTTTTGGCTCGATCACGATCGATGCGCAGACGCTATCTCTGGGCGCGGGCAGTCTCACCTCGACGTCGGCCGATGGTCTCACCGTGCCATTCGGCACGACTCAGGGTGGGCTCGACTGGGTCTATCCGCTCGCCAACAATCTCAACCTGGTCTATGGCACGGACGGTATCGCGCCTCCGTCGCAACGAATCGTCCTGCAAGGCACCAACGTCGACGTCGCGCCGGGCGCGGTCGTCGACGTGAGCGGTGGCGGAGACCTGCAGGCCTATGAGTGGATCCCCGGCGTCGGTGGCACGAATGACGTGCTCTCCAACACCTACCGGCCGAACCAGTACGCGATCCTGCCGGGTCTTGCGGCGAACGTTGCGCCATACGATCCGTCATTTTCGACCGGATCCTCGCTGCAAGTCGGCGACGCGGTCTACCTGTCGGCCGCGCCGGGACTCGCCGCGGGGACCTACCAGCTCCTGCCGGCGCGATACGCCCTGTTGCCGGGTGCGTTCCTGGTTACGGCCGTGCCTGGGTACCAGGACATCCAGCCCGGACAGTCCGTCAGCGTATTGGGAGGCGGTACCATCGTCTCCGGCTACCAAACCGTGGCCGGCACTGCCTTCGGCAGCGCGCGGACCAGCGGCTTCGAGATCCAGCCGGCCGCGCTCGTGCTGCAGCAGGCCGAGTACACCACCACGGGCGCGAACCAGTTCTTCGCGAGCCAGGCGAGTGCCGCCAACCTCGGCGCACCGTCCTTGCCGGTGGACAGCGGCCTGCTCGCGCTCGCCGCCACGCAAACGCTCGGCCTCGGCGGCACCTTGCTCACGACGCCCGGGACCGGCGGAACCGGAGCCGAAGTCGACATCGCCAGCGCAAACATTCTGGTGAGCGACGGCACGAGCGCCAACGCCGCCCCTGGTACGATCGTGCTCTCGAGCGCGAGTCTCGCTGCACTCAATGCCCAGACCCTACTGCTCGGCGGGCAACGCGACGGCGGGACGATCACCACCACGGCGCAGATCGTCGAAATCGGCTCGGGTGTGACCCTTTCGGTCCCCGAGGTGCAGCTCACGGCACGGCAGCAGGTCAGCGTCGATTCGGGGGCGTCCCTGGCGCCGAGTGGTACCGCCGCCTCGGCTCGATCGCTGACCCTCGACGGGTCGGGCGCGTTCCTCGACGTGAGCTCCGGCGCGATGAATCCCGTGTCGAGTGCGATCGATCCGTCCGCCGGCGGAGTGCTCTCGCTCGCCTCCGGCTCGCGCGTAGGATCCGCCGGTGGCGCCATCACGATCGATGCCACGCAGAATGCGATTCTGGCCGGCGACCTGTCGATTGCCGGTGGCGATCTCGCCTTGCGGGTGCCGACCGTGGCGCTCGGCACTCCGACCAGCGGATTCGGCGGCACCGTGCTCGGTGCGAACGTGCTCGGCACCGAGGGTCTGCGCAACCTGACCATCACCAGCAGCGGTGGCATCGATTTCTTCGGTGCATTGAATGCGACCGCTCAGAACGTCACGCTCGATTCGGCATCGCTGAACGGCTTCGGGGCGAGCGGCGACACGTTCTCGCTCAACGCAGTCGACTCGATCACCTTGCAGAACTCGGCCGGCCCGGGTACCGGGGTCGATGCAACCGGCACGGGCACGCTGCAGCTTTCCGCAGCGAATCTCCTCTTCGGCGGCGGATCCCTCGTGACCGCGGGATTCTCGAACGTGATGATGAGCGCGGCGCAGCAGCTCACGGCGACCGCGGACGCGAGTCTCCAGGTCGGCGGCGGGGCCAATCTCACGGCGAGCGCCGCGCGGATCACCACCGGCGCAAACGTGAATTTCTCACTGGCGGCCGACGGGCAGTTGCGCCTCGGCGCGCCGTCCCAGTCGACCTCGCTCGCGGCCGTCACCGATCTCGGCGGCACACTGTCGATTCGCGCCTCGAACGTGGAGATCGGCACAACGATCGATCTGCCTTCCGGCAGCCTCAGTGTGTCGGCGACCGGAACTGGCAACGCCGGTAACGTCCTGCTCGATCCGACGGCGGTGATTTCCGTCGCCGGACTGACGCGCGACTACTCTGGGACGACGGTCGCGAGTCCAGGCGGCACCGTGACGCTCACGGCCGCCGCTAACGTCGATGCCGCGGCGGGCAGCTCGATCGACGTGAGCGCGGGCAGCGGAGGCGCCGGCGGGTCGCTCGCCATCGACGCCTCGGCGGGCAAGGTCACGCTCGCCGGTACGCTCGCCGGTGCAGGATCGAGCGGCGCCGGCGCATCCTTCCAGGTCGACGCGCAGAACTTCGGCGACTTTGCGAGCCTCGACCAGATCCTGAATTCCGCCGGGTTCGGCGGTACGCGCTCGTTCCATTTACGCGGCCCTGGCGATCTGGTGGTGGGCGCTGGAGACACGCTTGCCGCGCAGAATGTCTCGCTGATCGCCGACCAGGGCGCGATCCGCGTCGACGGCTCAATCGATGCGTCGGGCACGAGCGGCGGTCAAGTCCTGCTCGCGGCACGCGATGCGATCGCGATCAACGGTGCAATCGACGCGCAGGCGACGAAGGCCGGCGGATCCGGCGGCAATGTCGCGATCGAGACCTCGAACGGTGGAATCGAGTTCGGGCCGACCGCGAGCATCGCCGTTGGGGGCGGCGGGCCGGCCATCGACGGCAGCGGCGCCGGAGGCGACGGTACGGTCCTGTTCCGTGTGCCGCGCGGTGTGGTCGCCTCGGCCCTCGGCGGCAACGGCGGCGTCGCGCTCGACGGCACGGTCACTGGCAGCGCGCGCACCACCCTCGAGGCGTTCGCGGCCTACCAGAACAGCAGCGGGTCGATCAGCACGACCGATCAGGCGGTGATGAATGCCGACGCAGTGGCGTTCATGAACGGCGTCACCCCCGCCGGACTCGCCAACCTCGGCGCGGCCGCCGGCGCGTCCAGCTTCGTACTCGCACCGGGCGTCGAAATTGACGCGACCACGGCCTCGAACGGTACGGGCACGCTCGCCTTGAATTCGGCCTGGAATCTGTACGGCTGGCGTTACGGCGCCAATGCCGTCCCCGGTATCCTGACCCTGCGCGCCCAGAACGGCGTCACGTTCAACGCGAGTCTGTCCGACGGTTTCACGGCGACCAGTGGTACCGGAGCTTTCACGCTGCCCACCCAGGCGGGTGACTCCTGGTCCTATCGAATCGTCGCCGGCGCCGATTTCGGTTCGGCCGATCCGCTCGCCGTCGGCGCCGGGACGCCGGCCGACGTGACCATCGCGCCCTGCACGGGTGCCTGTTCCCTCAGCACGGGTCGCGGCGGTGCTTCGGCCTATGCGCCGATCATGGTGCGCACCGGCAACGGCTTCATCGATGTCGCGGCATCCGGGAATTTCGTGCTCGGCAGTCAGGCGTCGATCCTTTACACCGCGGGCGTCGCCGGGCCCGGCATCCCTCTTACCGGGCGCACCAATTCGCTGGGTGGTCTCGCCTATCCGAGCCATGGCGGCGACGTGAGCATCGACGTCGGTGGCAACGTCGTTGGAGCGGCGACCGATCAGTTCGTGAACGCATGGCTCTGGCGGCTCGCGCCGATCGGCAGCGGCGGCAGCAACGATCCGGCAACCGCCTGGACGGTGAATTTCGCCAGCTTCCAGCAGGGCGTCGGCGCGCTCGGCGGCGGCGACGTGACGGTGCGCGCATCGGGCGATGTCCGCGACCTGTCGGTGTCGATTCCCTCGATCGGTGTGCAGGTCGGCGGTACCAACGCCGTCACCAGCGTCGTCGATCAGACGGGCGGCGGCCGGCTCGTCGTGACCGCCGGCGGATCCATCCTCGGAGGCAGCTTCTACGCCGGGCTCGGTAGCATCTCGCTCGACGCCGGCAACGACGTCGGCGCTGCACCCGGCGGCGGAAATGCCCCGTTGGTCGGTCTCGGCAATGCGTCCCTGAGCGTGACCGCGCGCGATTCGGTGGCGATCGCCGACGTGCTCAATCCGACCCTGCTCAATCTCGGCGCCTATCAGTCGCCGGCGGTCCCGACCAGCTTCTTCTCGACCTACGGGGCTGATTCGTCGGTCGACCTGACCGCGATCGGCGGCACGGTCGCGCTGAATTCGAACGGCTATGCGGGCGCCGAATTCGCCCAGATCCACGACTCCTTCCTCGGCGGCAACGTGCTCGATGCCGCCGGCAACGCCGCGGTGCTCGCGTTGATGCCGCCCGTGCTCGATGCGTATGCGTTGAGCGGCACGATCCAGGTCGGTCGACAGATCCTGCTCGCACCTTCACCGGGCGGCGATCTGCGGCTGTTCGCCGATCAGAACATCGACTTCCAGGTTTATCAGGGCAATTCTCCGCAGATTCTGCTCTCCGACGCATCGCCGGCGCTGCTGCCCTCGCTCGCGTCGCCGCAGCCGACGCTCACCGACTATCAGAGCCTCGTGCAGGCGCTGGCGACTCCGCTCACGATCCAACATGCGCCGATACCGATCTATGCGGCGGCGGATGCCGCAGGCACGCTGCAGCCCGCGCAAGTGGTCGCGCGCACCGGCAGCATCGAGTTCCCGGCCAACTCCCCGACCGGATCCGGTATCTGGTCCGCGAAGCCGATCGACCTCAGTGCCGGACTCGACATCGTGAACCTGAATCTCGTGGCGCAAAACCTCGGCGCCGCCGACGCCACCACGATCACGGCCGGACGCAATCTCACCTATCCGCTGTCGCGACAGTCGACCGGCGGACTCTCGCCCGACACGAACGGTATTGCGGTCGACGGCCCCGGGCAGCTGCTCGTCGCGGCCGGCGGCAACATCGATCTCGGCACTTCCGCCGGCATCGTCACCCGCGCCAACCTCGTCAATACCAACCTGCCCGCCGCTGGCGCGAGCATCAGCGTCCAGTCCGGCACCACCGCCGCGCAGTACGCCGCGTTCGTCAGCCAATACATTCAGGGGTCCGACGTGTTCGATGCCCCTCTGGTCGCTTACGTCGAGGGTCTCGAAGGCACGAACGGCCTCGATGCCGCCCAGGCGAAGAAGGATTTCGCCGCCCTCGGGGCCGATCGGCAGCGCGCATTCGTCGAGAGCGTGTTCTTCGACGTGCTGCGCACCACCGGACGAGCCGAAGCCGCCTCCGGCAACGGCAACTTCACCGCGGCGTTCGCCGCGATCCAGACCTTGTTCCCGGGCGCCAATCCGGACACCGCTCAGGGCCAGACCAATCCCTACACCGGCAATATCGATCTGTATTTCAGTCGGATCTACACCGAGCAGGGTGGAGGCATCTCGCTGCTCGCGCCGGGCGGCGGTATCAACGTCGGATTGGCGATTCCGCCGGCGGCGTTCGCGATCGACAAGCAGGCCAATCAACTCGGCATCGTCGCGCGTACCACCGGCGATGTGAACGCATTTTCCTACGGCGACTTTCAGGTGAACCAATCGCGGGTGTTCGCGGCCGACGGCGGCAACATCCTGGTCTGGAGTACCGCCGGCAACATCGACGCGGGCCGCGGGGCGAAGACCGCTATCTCTGCGCCGGCGCTGAACATCGTCTACGACCAGAACGGCCAACCCGCCGTCACGTTGCGCGCCGCGATCGCCGGCAGCGGCATTCAGGCGCTTGCCGCCACGCCCGGCGTGAGCCCCGGCAACGTCGACCTGTTCGCACCCCGCGGCGTGGTCAATGCGAACGATGCGGGCATCGTCGCCGGCAACCTCACGGTCGCCGCAACCGCGGTGCTCGGCGCCAACAACATCACGGTCAGCGGCACTTCGGTGGGCGTCCCGGTGGTGGTCACGGGTGTCGGCACCAGCGTCGCCGGCGCCGCGGCGGCCGCGGCCGGCACCAGCAATCTCGCGGACAATGGCGCGTCGCAACAGCAAGGACAAGCCTCGGCGACCCCCGCCGCCGATACCGCGCTCAGCTGGTTGGACGTATTCGTGACCGGACTCGGCGAAGACAATTGCCGTCCCGACGATCTCGAGTGCCTGAAGAAACACTCGCCCGCCACCAACCCGACGGCACCGCTATGAGTCGGGAGAGCGGTGCTGGGGGGCGCCTTGTCATCGAACTTTCATCACGGCTCAGCATGATGCCGTGTCGATCGGACCCCTTCGCGCCGATCGAATCTCCATCAAGGGACGAGGATCTGACATGAAGCCGCGCCGGGTCATAGCCGCACTGTTGTTCTCTCTGCTGCCGCTCGTGGCGAGCGCCGGTTCGTGGTGGAACGGCGACTGGGCCTACCGCAAGGTCGTCTCGTTCGATCTGTCGCCGACCGGGGCCGCGATCTCCGGGTCGGTCGAGCACGTGCCGGTCCTCGTGCGACTCTCGCTCGGCAATTTCGCCTACTTCAACAATACCAACCCGGACGGCTCGGACTTCCGGGTCATCGATGCCGACGACCACACGCCGCTCAAGTTCCACTTCGAGCGTTTCGACGCGAAAAACCAGCTGGCTTATCTGTGGATCGCCCTGCCGAAGCTCACCGGCGGTTCCAAGGCCGACAAGGTCTATCTCTATTACGGCAACAGCAATGCCAAATCGGCGGCCGACGTCGCCGGCACCTTCGACGTCGATCAAGTGCTCGATCTGGAGTTCTCCCAGGCGAGCGGTCCGCCGCGCGATGCGACGGCCTACAAGAACGACGCCAGCGTCTCAACGGCACAGCCGATCGCCGCCTCGCTGATCGCCGGTGGCGAGAAGTTCGCCGGCGCGCAGAGCATCACGGTCCCCTCCAGTCCGTCGCTGCGGCTCGTGCCGAGTCAGGGGCTGACCGTCTCGGCCTGGGTCAAGCTCGACGGACCGCAGAACGACGCCGATCTGATCAGCTTGCAGGACGGGTCCCGGGAACTCGGGATTGGAATCGCCGGTACCCATCCGGTCGCGCGCTACACCGACGGTTCCACGCCCGTCACGGTACAGGCGACCAGCGCGGCTCTGCCCGCCGGGGAGTGGCACCTGCTCGCGCTGACGGTGGGAGCCGGCCAGCTGGCGCTCTACGTCGATGGCGTGGCGGTCGGTCAGGCGCCCGTGCAGCTCCAGCCGATCGGTGGCGTGCTGACGATCGGTGCCTCGGCGCAGAAGGACCACTTCCTGAGCGGCGAAGTCGACCAGGTCGAGGTTTCGAAAATCGCGCGCAGCGCCGATTGGCTGAAAGCGCTCGCGCAAAGCGAGGGACCCAAGGCACCGATGCTCGTCTATGGCAGCGACGAGCAGAAGGAAAGCGGCGGGCAGACCTCGTATTTCGTCACGATCGCGAAGAACCTCACCGTCGACGGCTGGGTCGTCATCGTGATCTGCCTGACCATGCTGGTGTTCGCGCTCGGCCTGATGGGGTTCAAGACCTACGTGCTCGGGCGCGTCGAACGCGCGAACCGGCTCTTCCTTGCCGACTATCATCATCTGGCGGCCGGGGCGGACACGACCAGCCTGGACCGGCAGGAATCGGCCGAAGAGGAGGAGCGTGCCGAGTCGGCACCGGCGATGGCGGCGTTGATCGCTCACGATGGCAAGTACGGCGCCTCGACTCTCTATCGGATCTACCACATGGGTGTCGCCGAGTTGCGCAAGCGCGTCGACCCGCGACCGGGCGGCGGCCGCGGTACGACTTCGCTGTCCGCGCAGTCCATCGAGGCGATTCGCGCCTCGATGGACGCCACCATGACCCGGCTGCAACAACAGCTCTCGGCGCAGATGGTCATGCTCACGATCGCCATCTCCGGTGGACCGTTCCTGGGCCTGCTCGGTACGGTGATCGGGGTCATGATCACCTTCGCGGCGATCGCGGCCTCGGGCGACGTGAACGTGAATGCGATCGCACCTGGTACGGCCGCGGCGCTCGCCGCAACGGTGGCCGGGCTGAGCGTCGCCATCCCCTGCCTGTTCGGCTACAACTGGCTCAACACACGGATCAAGGCGATTGCGGTGAACAACCGCGTGTTCCTCGACGAATTCATCGCGCGCATCGCCGAGCAGTACAGCTGAGGATACCACCATGGCCGGATCCATCGACAACGGCGACAAGGACGTCTACGACGAGATCAACATCACGCCTATGCTGGATCTCGCCTATGTGCTGATGATCATCTTCATCATCATGACGACCGCGACCGTTCAGGGCATCAAGGTTAATCTCCCGAAGGCGAGCGCCGCACCGACCCTCGCCAAGCCGCAGACCAAGGCGATCACGATCACCGCCGACGGCACCATCTATCTGGACACGTTCCCGGTGACCATGCCGGAACTCGGCAATCTGCTGCGTCAATACAAGGCCGCCAATCCGAATCTGCCGGTCATCGTGAAGGGCGATTCGACCGTGCAGTATCAGAAGGTCATCGACGTGCTCGACCTGCTTGGACGCCTGGACATCACCCAGCTTGGCCTGGTCACGCAACGGGTCGTCAAGTAGGTGAGCCATGGCTGCGCGCCGTCGCCTGCTCCGCTTCCTGCCGCTGGCCGGCGCACTCGTCCTCGCGCTGGTCGTCGCCGGGCTCGTCTGGCTGATCCATGGTTTCATGGCGCAAAAGGCCACCCGGCCACAACGCCTGATCCAGGAGGTGACCCTGATCCGGCCGCCGCCGCCGCCCCCGCCGCCGCCCGACAAGCCGCCGCCCCCGCCGCCGCCGAAAGCCGAACAGCCGATCCAGCAGAAGCTCCCTCAGCCGACCCCGAACAATGCGCCCCCACCGCCGCAACAGCTCGGCCTGGACGCGACGGGCAGTGCCGGCAGCGACAGCTTCGGCTTGGTCGCGCGACAGGGCGGCGCGAACCTGGTCGGCAGCGGCGGGGCGCTGTTCGCCTGGTATACCGGCAAGCTGCGCGACCAGGTTTTATCGCGATTGACCGCGGACGCGAAGTTGCGATCCTCGCATTACAGCGTGGCCGTTCAAGTATGGATCGCCGCGGACGGGAGGATCGATCGGACCCGCATCGTCGACGGCACGGGGGACCCCTCGCTCGACCGATTGATCGAAGCGGCGCTTGCCGCGCTCGGGCGGCTCGACCAGCCTCCGCCGCTCGAAATGCCGCAGCCGATCAATCTGAAAATCGTTTCCCACGGTTAACACGCATGGATTCGACGGAGCCCGACTCACCATGAAGCAAAGCAAGAGAGCCCTGGCGCTCGGTGTCCTCGTGAGCCTGCTGCTCGCGGGCGCCCCGGGCTTCGCCGCCACCGAGCCCAGTTCCGCGGAGCGTCAATCCTTCGAGGAACTGCAGGATACCGTCATCAACCTGTTGCAAGCGCTCGTTGATCAGGGCGTCATCAGCCGCGCCAAGGCGCAGGAACTGGTGCAGCAGGCCAAGCAGAAGGCCGCGGCCAGCGCCGCCAAGGCTGCGCAAGTGGCCGCGCAGGATCGCAACGCGATTCGCGTCCCGTATGTGCCGAAGATCGTCGAGGACAGTATCGCGAAGCGCGTCGCGCATGAAGTCCAGCCCAAGGTGGTCGCGAGCGTGGTGAGCGAGGCGAAGCGCGAGAAATGGGGCGTGCCGGCGGCCCTGCCCGACTGGTTGTCGCGGGTGCGAGTGGACGGCGACGTTGCGGTGCGCGCGCAGGCGGATCTGTTCTCCACGGCGAATCAGCCGAATTCGATTCTCGACTTCAACGCAATCAACCAATACGGAGGCATCGCCAAGGTCCCGGGCTACGGACCTTTCCTCGATACCACCGAGAACCGGGATCGCATGCGCGTGCGTGCGCACCTCGGTCTGGTGGCCGCGCTCACCCCGCAATGGAGCGCCGGATTGCGACTCTCGAGCGGATCGCTCACCGACCCGAGTTCGGAGAGCCAGACCCTGGGCACAGCGAGCGCACGCTATACGGTCGGCTTCGACGAGGCCTATGTCCGCTGGAACAGCGCGCCGGCAGGCGAGTTCTCGGCAGTCTCGGCGCAAGCCGGTCGCTTCCTCAATCCGTATTTCGCGCCCACGCAACTCGTCTATGCCGATGATCTGTCCTTCGAGGGGGCTTCGGCGAGTTTCCGCCAGGGGTTCGGGCCGGCGCGCGGCGCGAGCCGCTCCAACGTGTTCGCGACGCTCGGCGCCACGCCGATCCTCGAGGTGCCGTTCGCGAACTCGCAGAACAAGTGGATGCTCGCCGCGCAGCTCGGTACCGACCTGCACTGGAACGACGGCAGCGACCGGTTGCGGGTGGCGGCTGCGTATTACGACTTCCTGCACGTCACGGGCCGACTCAACGACCCGAACCAGCCCGGCCTTTTCAATTACACGGCGCCCGCGTTCGTTCGCAACGGCAATACGATGTTCGACATCGCCAATTCGACCGATCCGACCGTCAACCTCTATGCGCTGGCGGCGAAGTTCCGCCTGGTCGACGTCGCCGCGACCTACGACCGCGGCTTCGGACGCTACCGGCTCGGGCTCAGCATCGATGCGGTTCGCAACGTCGGCTACAACCTCCGGGACATCCAGAATCTCAATCCGCTCAACCTTTACTCGAACGCGGCGCAAAACAGCGGCTATGTGGGCGAGATCAATTTCGGCGACCCGGAAGTCGAGGCATTCGGCCAGTGGAGCGTAAAATTCGGCTACCGGTATGTGCAGAGCGACGCGGTCATCGACGCGTGGACCGACGCCGACTTCCATGAAGGCGGCACCAACGCGCGCGGCTACTACATTTGGGGCGAGGCGGGACTCGCCGATCACGTGCGGGTGCGTGCGCGTTACCTGAGCGGCAACGAGATCGTCGGGCCGCGTTATGGTCTCGATATCCTGCAGCTCGACCTGCTGAGCAGTTTCTAAGGAGAAGGTCCATGGGCGAGCCAACACCCTGGCGCCGCGTCGCCGCGCTCGTATCGCTGTCGATGTGCGCGCTGCCGGTATTCGCGCAGGTCGCCCGCAGTGGTGGTGCGAACGCGGCGCTGGTGCAGCAGATGCAGCAGGCGCTCGCAGACAACGCCTCGCTGCAGGCGCAGGTGAACAGCCTCAAGCAGCGTCTCGATGCCTCCACGCAAGCACTCGCAGCGGCGCAGAAACAGCTCAAGTCGAGCAAGGCGGCCGCCAGCGCTTCGAGCGCTCAGCTATCTTCGGTTCGGGCGGCGGGGGAGAACACCTCGAAAGAGCTCGCCCTGGCGAAGAGCCAAATGCGGGAACTGGTGGCGCACTACCGGGACACCATCGCGACGCTGCGCAAGTCGGAAGCGGATAACGGCAAAATGCGGCGCACGCTCTCCGGACGGCAGGCTTCGCTCACCCGCTGTACCGAGGACA
Organism: Gammaproteobacteria bacterium; assembly: GCA_028870275.1. Lineage (GTDB taxonomy): Bacteria > Pseudomonadota > Gammaproteobacteria > Steroidobacterales > Steroidobacteraceae > Bog-1198. The sequence continues at coordinate 27,236 of JAGWPY010000175.1, forward strand.
ATCGCAAGCTCTATCGGGTCACGACCGAAGTGCTCGATCGATACCAGCATCAGGGACTCTTCCAGTACCTGGCGCGTTCCGAGCCCTTCACGCGCCTCGAGCGCACGCGCATCGAGAATTTCGCCGACGAATACGGCCAGCAGGCGCGCGAATTGAAAGCGCCGAGTCCGGGTTCTCCGGCCAAGCCCGGGCCGCGGCGCGGCGGTGCTGTCGACGGGTCGAGCCCGTAGAGGTCAGGGAACTCGCGCCGTAGCGGCGGTGCGAGCGTCGTTCGGTCCGCGCACCGATACCGCGCCCTGTCGGTGTAGTTCATCGTCGATCAGCGCGACCAGGTCGTCGTAGGACACTGCGCCGTTCAAGAAGCGGCCGTCGACGAACGTGCTCGGAGTTCCCGATAGGCCCAGGCGCCGAGCGGCGGCCTGGTCCTTGGCGATGACCGCGGCGGTGGCTGCGGATGACAGGCAGTCGGCGAACGCTTTCACGTCGAGCCCCAGACGCTTCGCCTTGTCCATGAGACCCGGCACCGCGAGCGAGTCCTGTTCGCGGAACATCAAGTCGTGCATCGGCCAGAATTTGCCCTGACGGTCGGCGCACACCCCGGCGGCGGCCGCGTGCATCGCCTCGGGATGGATCGATTCCAGCGGTAGATACCGGTAGACGAGCCGTATCTGGGTCGGATAGGCCTTCAGCAGCCGTTGCAGCTCGGGTTCGAAGCGTCCGCAAAAGGGGCACTGGAAGTCAGAGAATTCGACGATCGTGATCGGCGCATCGGCGGGACCGCGCACCGGCCCGGTCGCCGCCACGGTCTCGCGGTATGGCGGTAGCGCTTCCGCCACCGAGTATTTGTTCCGCAGGGCCTGCAGGTAGAGCCGATGCGCGTGCTCAGCCGCCCGTTTGACGAGGTATTGACGCAACTGCGGCGCGACGCGTGCGTAGGGCGCGTCGATCTGACTGCGATGCGCCGCATAGAAGGCCTGCATCTGCGCATCGGTGACAGGCGGGATCACCACCGTTGCCAGCAGGGCCGCCGGAGTGGTCTTGCGCGCCGCCGCTTCCAGCGCGAGGACCCGCTCATCGACCAGCGTATCGAGTGTCGTCTGCAGGTATGCCGCGCGCTCGCGTGCCGTGTCGAGCGTGATCGTGCGTATCTGGTCGTCGCGCTGCTCATTCAGTTGATCGAGCTTCGTGCCCGCCTTGGCGAGCAATTGCGCGTAAGGGACGGGCTGTCCGGCGACAGTGGCCACCGGCGCATTCCCCCCCGGCGCGGTGACCGGCGCCGACCATGCCACGCGCCCGACCGCCAGCGGGATCGCGATCAGAACGGCGACTCGTGAGGCACGACGGGGTACGGGACGCATGGCGGCTTTCCTCGACGATAGGTCCATGGGCGGGACGGTCGCGACGATAGCCGCTCGAGGTTACGTCGAGATTGCAGGGACGTGCTCTGGCGCGTGCGAACCGCTCCGCAGATGCAGTTGACATAACGGCATCGACTCGCCGACGTAACCCGGCACATTGTTTGACATAACGCATGACGCATTGCACATAAAAGGTGTGAAATTCGTCACAAATCCACCATTCTGAAGACACACTCGGCGCTTACGATTCCACTCGCTGCAGCGCAGTCAATGTCTGCGATGAGGGAGCGGAATGGTCGAGAAACGCAAGCAAGCCGTATCGATCCGCCTGAGCGACGGCGACCTTGGCCGGATTCGCCGGATCGCCAAGAGGCTCGGGGTGCGCGATTCGGACGTGATCCGCTTTGCGATCCGTTCCACGCTGAGTCGGATCGCGCCTCTCTGCGATCCGGAGATCCGCGGCCGTGATCTCGTGCCGGTGCTCGCCGAGGCGGGAGATGAACTGATCCGGTTCTTCGACCTCGACTCGCCGCGGCTCGAGAACCTGGTCAACGGCGGAGTCGACGCGGCGAAGCGGGTCGAACGCGCGGACATCGGCCTGCTCGCGATGAGCGGGCTGCGCGAGGAGTACCTGGCGATGCGCCTATCGGAACCGAACATGCGCGCGGCAGCGCCGGCACCGCCGCCGACGTTGCGCCATTACCTTTACGAGAAATATGTCTATCGAGGCGTCGATGCGCAGTCCGAAGCGGAACGCCGATCCGCGCGAGCCGCGCCGGAATACGAAACAGCCGAGGACGACGAGGGCGCGAAGCTGCGCGCGGCGGCGTCCTGAGCCCGGTCCGGAATGAACCCGAACACGGCACCTGCATCTTCATCGAGGAGCGAAACATGAAGCGAAAATGGATGTTCCCGGCGGTTTCACTGTTCGTGCTGACCGCGTGTCTACGTTTTGGTGCGGCGCGCGCCGATACCGTCCTGTACGACAGCACCGGACTGATTACCGGGACGCAAAGCTTCACCCAATCATTCGACCTCTCCGGGCCGGGCACTTTGACCGTGACGCTGAATCCGATCTCCTGGTTCGACGTCCTGCAGAATCTCAATGTGCTGCTGTCGACCCCGTCGGGCCTGATCAGCGCGAACCTGGTCGACGGCGTCGAAACGGTGCACTTCGACGGCGGACAGTTGTTCGCGGATTGGTTTGGAACCGCCAACGGCGCGTACAAGATCGGCGCGTACGGACTCACGATCAGCTATCGTCCCGACTCCGTCACGCCGGTGCCCCTGCCGCTGTCGTTCGTACTCCTGTTCTCGGGCCTCACGCTGCTGCTGATCCACCGTCGGCCGGCCCGATCGCCGGCAGAACGGCTGTTCCTCGGCTGACGACGCCGCGACCGGGTGTCTGAATTGCGGGCTGACGAATGCCCGACATATGTCACACGAACGTCGGCGTCTGCAATGAAACTCTCACATGCCGCCCCTAGACTCGCGCCATGAGAGTGGTTTTAGCGGAGGGCATCGCGTTGCAGCGTCCGATCCTGCGTTTCCCGATCGACTCGTTTGGCCGTCGGCAGGCGCGCCTGTGCGCGCTGATCGTCGGCGCGATCGCCCTTATGGGCGGATCCGTCGGCGCGCTGGCCGGGCCGCAGGTCTCGTCCACCTTAGCCTCGCAGACCGCGCCGAGCCTCGATTCGCGTCGCGACGCTTATCACCTGCAGCCGGGTGACGTGCTGCAGATCGAGGTCTGGCAAGAGAAGGACCTGCAGCGCGACGTACTAATCCGACCCGACGGTGGCATCTCGTTCCCCCTCGCCGGGGAGTTGACCGCCGCAGGCCGAACGGTCGCCGAACTCGACGAAATGATCGAACAGCGCATCCGCAAGTACGTTCCGGCTGCGGTGGTCACGGTCGCCGTCAAATCGACCGCAGGTAACCGAATCTTCGTGATCGGCAAAGTGCAGCGTCCGGGCGACTTTCCGCTGATCGGCCCGACCGACGTGCTGCAAGCACTCGCCCTGGCGGGAGGCGGCACGCCGTTCGCGAACATGAACGACATTCGTATCCTACGGCGCAACGGCGATCGCCAAACCGCGAAGGAATTTCGCTATGGCGACGTCGAACGAGGCCGCAATCTTCAGCAGAACATCCTGCTGCATGGCGGTGATACGGTTGTCGTGCCATGACCGCGGCGCGTCTCGCGCCGCTCTGCCTGCTTGCGACGGCGATGGGCATGAGCGCTAGCTCGCTCGCCGGAGTCTTCGGGATCGAGCCCACGCTCGGAATCGCCGGAGACTACGCTACCAACCCCGCGCTGCTCAGTCCGGCGAGCGCGGCCGAATCGCACGCCGTTTTCACGCTCGATGCGCCCACCAGCTATGTCGGCGACCAAATCAAGTGGTCGCTGGTACCGCAGGTCCGCTTGAGCGACGCACGCGGCTACGCGACGGTCGATTCCGACTATGGACGGCTGACGGTCCGCGGCGAATACAGGACGCCGCGCACACTCTGGTCGCTGACGACGAACTTGTCGCGCGATTCGAGCCTCTACCGGGACTATCTGACCAACGGCGGCGCCGGTGTGCGGCGCGATACCGTCTCGGCCGACGGAAAATGGCTGCGTCATGTGACCGAGCGGCTCGACCTCAGTGTCGATGCGAACGCCCAGCGTGTTCAATACGGTGCGCCGAGCGGAGTCGGTCTGCTCACGGACTACCGCTACGGCAGCGTCGACTCCGAGGTCGATTGGCTAGCCACCGAGCGCGACAAGCTGAATCTGGCCGTCGGCGTCGGCCGCTACGACTCGCTCGACCACGCGACCGTGAGCCGCAGCGCGAACGCGCAAATGGGCTATATACGATCCATTGGCGCCCTCTGGACGATGACGATCAACGGCGGGTATTCGCGCGCCAGTAACGATGCGCGACTCCTCCAGCCGCTGCTGGTGTTCACCGGCAGCGGCTTCGTGGTGCAGACGCAAAGCGTGCGCTACCACTCGAGGCAGACCGGGACCGTCTATTCGTTCGATCTGAAGCGGGGCGCCCAACGCTGGTCGGTCGACGTTCTGGCCTCGCGCCAGCTCGCGCCGAGCGGCTTCGCGTATCTGTCCCGCGAGGACGTCTATCAGGTGCGAACCGACTACTCCTTGAGCGAGCGCGTCACGTTAGCCGGCGACCTGCGCCGCACGCGCTATCAGAATCCGATCTCAACCGGGGGCAACTATCGACTCACCGTGGACGACGCCGAACTGTCGATGGCCTATCGCTGGACGCGGCGCTGGACCCTGACCTTGAGCGGTTCGAAAGTCCTCGAGCACGTGTCGACGCCCTCGCAGCGCATTGACTCGTCGACGGTGAGGGTGGGGCTGACCCGCCAGTTCGATTGGAGAACCTTGCCATGATGGACTCCGAGGCGATGCCGAACGCAACTACCGACGTCGCCCTTGGCGATCGTCTGTCCGCCTACTGGAGACGACGGCGCAGCTTTTTCGCCGTCGCCGGGATCGCAGGCGCAGTCGCGCTGCTGATCGTCCTGCTCTGGCCGCCGACCTACCGGTCGGCGGCGACGATCCTGATCGAGCACCAGGAAATTCCCCAGGACCTCGTGCATTCGGCGATCACCTCGTACGCCGACCAACGGATTCAGGCCATCAGCCAGCGAGTCATGACCAGCGAGAACCTGATGTCGCTGATCCAGCGCTACGATCTCTATGCGGATCTGCGCCGCAAGGAACCGCGCGAGGTGGTGGTCGCTCAGATGCGCAAGGACGTCGGCCTGCACATGATCACCGCCGACGTCATCGATCCGCGCAGCGGCCGGCCCACCGAGGCGACCATCGCCTTCTCGGTTTCCTACGAGAACCGCTCGCCCGATCTTGCGCTCAAGGTCGCGAACGAGCTCACGACCCTCTACCTCAACGAGAACCTCACCAACAGGATCCAGCTGGCCCGCCAGACCGAAACGTTCTTCAAGGGAGAGGTCGCCCGGCAGGCGCAACAGGTCGATGCCCTCGATCGTCAGCTCGCGGGATACAAGGAGAAGCACAGCAAGGATCTGCCGGATCTCGCGCTGCTCAACCTCGAGTCGCTGCAAAGGACCGAAACGGACCTGCACGACGAAGACAACCGGATTTCGTCGATCGATTCGCGTCGGGTGCTGCTCGAGGCTCAACTCGCGCAGATCGATCCGAACGCGCAGGTCTATACCGACACGGGCCAGCGCGTGCTCGGCCCGCGCGAGCGCTTGCGAGCTCTGCAGTCTCAGCTCGCGATCGACGAAGCCCGCTACGCGCCGGACCACCCGGACGTGATTGCCGAAAAGCGGGAGATCGCCGGCCTGGAGAAGAAACTCGGCGGCACGGGCGACATCGACGACCGCTTGCGCCAGCTGGCCGACGCCAAAGCAAAGCTCGCGGCCGACCTCGACCGCTACTCCGAGGACTACCCGGACGTGGTTCGGTTGCGCCATCTGGTCGCCTCGCTCGAGGCGCAGATCGCCAAGGCACCGTCGACCGACAGCGCCCGGGCGGCGGCCGCGGCCCATCCCGACAACCCGGCTTACATCAGCGTCAAGGGTCAGATCGATGCCCTCGACGTCGAACGTGCGAGCGCCGTGACCAAGCGTGAGGCGCTGCGCAACAAGCTCGCCGACTACGAATCCCGCATCGCCCGTGCGCCAGCGGTGCAGAGGGGCTACGTGGAAATCTCCCGCAAACTCGAGGCTGCGCAGATCGAGTACCAGCAGTTGCTTGCCAAGCAGACGGAAGCGCGGGTCTCGGAGAATCTCGAGACGGAAGGGCGCGGAGAGAAGTTCTCGCTGATCGATCCGCCGCAACCGCCAGAACGGCCGGTCTCGCCGAATCGACCGTTGTTGCTCGGGCTCGGCCTGGTGCTCGCCCTCGGACTCGGTGCCGCAACCGTAGCGTTGCAAGAGGCCTTCGACACCACCGTACGCGATGCGGCCGATCTGCGTCGACTGCTGATGGTGCCGGCGCTCGCCGGCATTCCCGTGATCACCACCGCCACGGAGCGCGACCGGCAACGTCGCCGGCTCCGTTACGGTTTGGCCGGTACGGCGGCGGCCGTGCTGCTCGCGACCCTCTATGTGCACCTGTTCGTGCGGCCCCTCGACGTGGTGTGGGCGGAACTCGTGCGACGCTTTGGAGCCTGACAGTGGAACGCATCCGACAAGCTCTCGATCTCGCGCGCCTCGAGCGCGCCGGTGCGCCCGGGGCGGTCCCCGTCGGCCACGCATACAGCGAGTCCCCGCCAAACACAGCCCCGCCGGCTCGCGTTCCTGCCGCGTTGCCGCCGATCGTATACACCCGCACCTGCAGTTTTTCGCCGCCCGCGGGCCTACTCGAGCGCAATCGCATCGTCTCGCCCCAGGAGGACTCGCCGGCGGCTTCCGCCTACCGCATGCTGCGCACCCAGGTGCTGCAGCGGATGGACGTCAACGGCTGGCGCTCGCTCGCTCTGTTCAGTCCGCGCGCCACGGACGGCAAAACCACCACCGCCGTGAATCTCGCCTTGGCCCTGGCCAACGACCGGGCACATACCGTCGTACTGGTCGAACTGGATCTGCGCAAGCCGGGAATCGCCGAGCGCTTCGGACTACATCCGAAACACGGCATCGACGACGCGCTAGCCTCAGGGGTCGCGCTGGAGGATTGCCTCTACCATCCGCAAGGTTTCGATCGGCTGGTGCTGCTGCCGGCAAGGAGTCCGCTCGCCAACTCGTCGGAGTGGCTCGCTGGCGAACGATGCGCGCAACTGGTGACCGAATTGCGCAATCGCTACACCGACCGAATCCTGTTGTTCGACCTGCCGCCGGTGCTCGACGCCGACGACGCGCTCGCCTTCGCGCCGCGAGTGGAAGCCGGTCTGGTGGTCGTCGCCGAGGGTCGCACACGCAGGGCGGATCTGGTGCGCACCATCGAAACCCTGCATCGCACTCCTCTGGTCGGAACCGTGCTGAATCGCAGCAGCGGTACGATGGGACTGTGAGCGAGGTCGTCTACGGACGCGGGCCATGTACGAACGCTTCTTCGGTCTGACCGCCAAGCCTTTCGCGCTCACGCCCGATCCGGCCTTCCTCTACCTGTCGCGCCAGCATGCGATGGCGTTGACGATGCTCGAGTACGGGCTGGAATCACAGGCCTCATTCTCGCTGCTGACCGGCGACGTCGGTTCCGGCAAGACCACTTTGCTGAGGCGATTACTGCGCAATCTCGGCGATCAGGTGTCGGTCGGACTCATCAGTCACGCCCACGGCCGCTTCCGCTCGATCCACGGATGGGCGCTCTCGGCGCTCGGCATCGCTCCGGCCGACGACTCGGAAATCGCCATGCACGAGGCGCTGGTCGACAGCTTCATCCGCGAGTACGGCCGGGGACGTCGAACGTTGTTGATCCTTGACGAGGCGCAAAATCTCTCGCCCGAGGTGCTCGAGGAGCTTCGGCTGCTCTCCAACGTGAATTCGGAGAGCGATCTGGTGTTGCAGATCCTGCTGGTGGGCCAGCCCGAATTGCGCACCACCTTGATGCGACCGGAACTGCGGCAGTTCGCGCAGCGTATCTCGGTCGACTATCACCTGCGTCCGCTCGATCGGGAGGAGACGGGCGCCTACGTCCGCCATCGCCTCGCGGTGGCCGGAGGCGATCTGAAACTCTTTCCGGAAGAGGCGATCGGTCTGATCCATCGGTGCAGCGGCGGGGTACCGCGGCTAGTCAACCAATTGTGCGACATGGCGATGGTCTACGCGTTCGCCGAACAGGCGCGGTCCGTCTCGCTCGGTCTGCTGCATCAGGTGCTGCGCGACCGGCGCGATGGCCAGGCCCTGCCCATGTTCGAGGTCGCCGATCTGCCCTCCGCGGATGCCTCCCAGCCGGATCGACCCGAGTGAGCGAGCGAGCCGGTGCGTCCCGCAATGATGCTGATCGGATGCCTCGCGGCCGCCGCGGTCCTCGCGGCACCGGCCCGCGCGACCGAGTCGCGATTGACGGCCGCGCAACTCGGCATCGTCTTCGATCGATCGGACGCGAACAGCACCCGTGTTGCCGCGTACTACGCCAGGCGCCGCGGCGTGCCTGCGTCGAACCTGGTCGGGGTCGATCCACCGCATCGATCGGCAATCTCGCCCACGGAACTCGGCGCGTTGCGGCGTATCCTGCTCACGCGCTTGCCGTCCAGAGTCCAGTCGCTGCTGATCGTCTGGAGCCGACCCTATGCGGTGAACTGCATGTCGATCACGACCGCTCTCGCCGCAGGGTATTCCGCCGATTTCTGCCGGCCGGGCTGCGTGCCGACGCTACGTAATCCCCTCTACGATACCTCCGGATGGATCCCGGCTGATACGGTCGGTTGGGTGCCGGCCATGCTGTTGCCGAGCGACGATCCGGCGCTCGCTCGCGGGGTGATCGACCGCGGTTTGCGCGCCGACCATAGCGCACCGCGCGGAACGGTGTACCTGGTGCGCACCGCCGATCGCCGCCGCAACGTACGTGCGTCGGAGTATGCCGGCGCCATGCGCGCGTTGTCGGGGCGGGTCGAGGTCCGGGAGTTGCGCACGCCAGTCCGAACCGCGGTCACCGGCGCGATCGCCTACTTCACCGGTGCAATCTCGGTGCCCGAGATTCACAGGATCGAGTTCCGCCCGGGCGCAGCGGCCGATCATCTGACTTCGACCGGCGGCGTCTTGAACGGCACCGCGCAGATGCCAATCCTCGATTGGCTGCGCGCCGGCGCCACCGGGTCCTATGGCACGGTCTCCGAACCCTGCAATCTACTGCCCAAGTTCCCCAATCCGACCGTCTTCATGACCCACTACCTGCGCGGCGAGCCGTTGCTCGAGGCGTACTGGAAGAGCGTGGCGATGCCCGGCCAGGGTCTGTTCGTCGGCGATCCGCTGGCGAGACCCTACGGATGAACGCTCCGTTGCGCAGCCGATCCGAGAACGAGCGCTCCCCTCGAAGGTTGATCTTCGTCAACCGCTACTACCGACCTGATCTCTCGGCCACCAGCCAGATGCTCACCGACCTGGCCGAGTCGCTGGGCGCACGCGGCTACGCGGTTGAGGTCGTGTGCTCGCGCCAGCTCTACGACGCGCCGGGCGCGCGCCTGCCGGCGGAAGCGGTCCTCGACGGGGTGCGCGTCCACCGGGTGGCCACCACACGCTTCGGGCGGGTGCGATTGATCGGCCGGGCGATCGACTACGTCTCGTTCTACGTCGCCGCGAGTTGGGCGGTGTGGCGACGGCTGGGTCGTGGCGATACCCTCATCGTGAAGACCGATCCGCCGATGTTCGCCTCGCTCGCCGCGCCGCTCGTCCGGTTGCGCGGAGCCGTCCTGATCAACTGGCTGCAGGACGTGTTTCCCGAGGTCGCCTCGCGGCTGGGCGCGAATCCCCTGCCGGGATGGCTCGATGCGCTGCTGCGGCGCTGGCGGAACGCGACGCTGTGCGCCGCCGCCGCCAATGTCGTCATCGGCGAGCGCATGCGCGAGCATCTGATCAGCTGCGGAGTGAGCGCTGCGCAAATCGCCGTGATCGACAACTGGGCGGACGATCGCATCGAGCCCCGCGCCGCGGCGGCGAGCACTTTGCGCCGGAGCCGGGGACTCGCCGGGCGATTCGTGATCGGCTATTCCGGCAACCTCGGTCGCGCCCACGAGATTGATACCCTGATTGGCGCCGCGAAGCGCCTCGGCGACGACGCCTCGTTCGCGTTCCTCATGATCGGTGGCGGCGCGAAGATGTCCGCATTGCGGACCGAAGTGGCATGCGGCGCCTTGAACGGCTTCGTCTTCCTGCCCTACCAGCCGCGTGAGGAACTCGCCGACAGTCTCGCGGCCGCGGACGTGCACCTGGTCAGTTTGCTGCCCGATCTGGAAGGCTTGATCGTACCGAGCAAATTGTTCGGCATCCTCGCAGCGGGACGGCCCTGCGTGTTCATTGGCGATTCGCGCGGCGAGGTCGCGCGGATCCTCGGGCAATCGGCTTGCGGATTCGTCGTACAGCCGGGCGACGCCGCCGGGTTGGTCGCCGCGATCCGCACGCTCAGGGACGATCCCGAGGAGTGCCGGGCGATGGGCGGACGGGCCCGGGCGGCCTATCTCGAGCGCTATTCGCGCGACGCCGCAGTGTTGCGCTGGTTGCGAGTGCTCGATTCAGACGCTTTCGCGGGCAGCGCGCCGTCGGGCCTCGAGCACCTTCAGATCGATGAACAATTCGTAGGCGGCGCGCATTCGGCAATAGTTGAAGCCGGCGTATCCATCGAGAAATCCCCCGCGCACGAAGTACAGGTACACGAACACCGCCCAGGGGCGTAGCGGCAGACGGTAGGCGAACTGCTTGAGCGCTCGCCGCCGTTCGATCGGGTCCGGATGAAACAAGTCGGCGAGCGCGATCGGTTGCGCGCTCGCCGCGAGCTTCGCGGATGCCTCCATGCTGGAGTAGCGGTTGTGCCGCTCGATCCAGTAGGCCATGCCCTTGTTGAGCGGATAGTGAACGAGGTGTTCCCGCAAATGCCCGATTCGGCCGTCGGTGAGGTACTCCTCGTTCACCGCGCGCGTCACGCGGACGCGACCGACCCGGACCAGGCGGCCGAACCAGCTCGGATAGCCGCTGCTTCGGCGCAGCCAGCGGCCGAGGAAATAGTCCTTGCGGCGCATCCGGAACAGCGTCGCCTCGGGCGGGGCCGCATCGGTCGCACGTTGCATTTCCGCCGCCAGTTCGGCGGGTACGCGCTCATCGGCGTCGAGCATGAGAACCCAGGGGTGGGCGTACTGTACCTGCTCGAGCGCCGCATTGCGCTGCGAGGCGTAATCATCGAACGCCCTGCGGATCACCCTCGCACCAGCGGATTCGGCGATTTCGCAGGTGCGATCGGTGCTCATCGAATCGAATACGACCACGTCGTCGCACCAGGCGCAGGACGCCAGGCACCCAGGCAGGTTGACCTCTTCGTTGAGTGTGAGGATCAGTACGGAAATGTCGGTCATGATGTTCCTCGGTCGACGGGTCACGCGGAGGTCGATATGCGGGCGATCTGTCCAGGCGGCGCGCCCCCGGCCTGAGCTCGGTGGATCCAGACGAGCCGCATCATGAGTAAAGTGGCAACGCACTCCGCTACGAGGAAACAGACGGCGGCGCCGTTCGCACCCCAGGTTGGCAGCAACAAGGGCAGCAGGCATAAGTTCAGTACGCCGGCGATCAGATATACGCGCAGTAACGGTCGAGTGAGCTCCACACTCACGATGACCATCTGGCACGGCACGGCGATTGCCGATATGGCCACGGCCGTGAAGGCGGAGATGCGCAGTACCGTGACGGCCCCTGCGTAGCCCGGGCCCGCGGCGAGCCGCACCACGGAGTCGGCGCCGACCGCCAGTATCAACGTAGCCGTGCCGACGAGCAGCGTCAGCCAGCGGGCGGTGCGCTGGATCAAGTTCCAGGCCTCGCGCGGTGCGCTGTGCAGCAGCGATGCGACCCGCGGATAAATCGCCTGCGTAACCGGCGTCGCCAGCGATTGGAGTGCGGCGACGAACCGCGTGCCGACGTTGTAGATCGCGACCGCGTGGGTACCGCAGAACAGGCCGAGCGCGACGACGGTCGTGCGCCCGTACAGCGTCGTCGCCAGGGTCGAACCGAACATGTGCACGCTCCCGCGGATCGAGGCGGCGATCTCGCGCATCGCGGGACGTACGAATGGCGGTGGCCGGGGCGCCCCAGGTATCGCCAGCGCGACCAGCGCACCCAGCGCTTGCGGCGCCGCCATCAGCAGAGCGCAGAGCCAGGCGTCCGCAGGGCGGCGCACGACCAGGATGATCGCGGCGGCGAGCAGTATCTTGCTGCCCGCCTGAGCGAGCGACGCCTCAGTCAAGCGCTCCAGGCCCTGGAAATACCATTGCGGAAACATCACGGAACCGAGCGGCAACAAGGCGCTCACGACAACGATCGCCATCTGTGCCCTGAACAAAGGCACGCAGACGACGACGAGCACGACGACGCTCATCGAGCCAAGAAACAGTAGTGACTTGGCGATACTCGTGGTCCAGAACACGCGGGCGACGGCGCGCGGATCAGCGCGTGCGAGCGAGATGTCGCGCGCCGCGGTGAGGTTGTAGCCGAAGTCGGTGAACAGGACGACGTAGCTCATCAGGGACTGGACGAGCACGACGGTGCCGTACCCCTCGGTGCTCAAGGCTCGTAGCACGAACGGCAGCACCACGATCGGGCTCAAATAGTTTAAGCCCTGGATCGCATATAAAGACACGACGTTCATGTAAAGACGCCGTCGCGAGAGATCGCCAACTTGCATGCGGGTCATCATGACGCGCCCCCATGTCACGCAAGTGACATGATGCGGCGACGATAATGCGGGGCTGACGACTCACGGTCGTTGCGCCGGAGAATGGCCGCCCCATGGGGATGCTGAGCATCGTTCGCCATATCGTGCGCCACCCCTTGAACCGGGGGCGGGCGCCTGCCGCCATGGGCCATTTCCTGCGCTGGCAGCTCGCCAGCCGGCTACTCGCGGCGGACTTCGTCCTGCCCTGGATCGGTGGGGCAAGGCTCCTGGTGCGCCGCGGCGAAACCGGGCTGACGGGCAACCTCTACGTCGGGCTGGAGGAGTTCGCGGACATGGGCTACCTGCTGCACGTACTGCGCGCGGAGGACTTTTTCGTCGACATCGGCGCCAACGCAGGCGCCTATACGGTTCTGGCGGGTGCCGTCGTCGGCGCGCGTACTGCGGCGTTCGAGCCCGTACCGTCGACCTATCAACGGCTTGTTGACAACATCCGCATCAATCGAATCGAATCGAAAACGACTCCGCGGCGCCTTGCCATCGGTGCATCGGCCGGCACGGTCCGGTTCACCTCGCGATTCGACACGGTCAATCATGCGCTCGCCACGGGCGAGGCCGATGCAGACTCGATCGACGTCGCGATGGCACGTCTCGACGAGGCGCTCGCCGACGCGGCACCGGCGGTCATCAAGATCGACGTCGAAGGCGCCGAGATCGACGTGCTGGAGGGCGCGGCGGTGACGCTGTCGGATCCGCGGCTGCATTCGGTGATCGTGGAGCTGAACGGCAGCGGCCGCCGTTACGGGCACACGGACGAGGCCGTCGTCGCGCGGCTTGCGGCGCAGGGCTTTGCACCGCATACCTACGATCCGCTCGCGCGGCGGCTGATCGAACTGGGCGATCGCCGATTGACCGAGGGCAACACCTTGTTCCTGCGAAACCTGGCAGTCATCCGCGCGCGCATCGCCTCCGCAGCCCCGATCGAGGTGTTCGGAAAGTGTCTCTAGATTTAAGCTCGCTCGTGCCCGGCGCGAGGTCGTGGAAGCGCGCATCGGCCAGCATACGGCGCCGACCGACGCGGGTGCACGGGTTGGGCGCGTTTCTGGTCGCGCAGGCGCTGATCGTGCTGGTGATCGCCGCCGGGGTCCTGACCGGCGGCGGTAATACCCGGGTTCTATACGTCTATCTCTTGTTTACGCTGTGCTCCACCGCGTTGATTGGTCTCGATGGGTGGAACGGGCGCCATGCCCTGCCGGCGGCATTCCTGGGGGTGTATTTCGTCTATTTCGGCGCGGAGCCGCTCGCCGCTCTGTTCACGGTCCGTCGTGCTACAACGCCGGAGGCCCTCGGCGCCACGGCCGGGGTCGTGCTCGCCGGCGCGGCGCTCGCCATCGGTGGCTACCGGCTCGCGCTGCGTGCGTTCGCGAGGGCCCCGGACGCTCGCCGACCGAAGGATTGGCGGCTGGGCTCGATCGTTTCGGTCGGACTGCTGTTATGGCTCCTCGGCACCTATGCGACCTACGTATGGTATTTCCACGTGGTCACCGATACGACCATCGAGGCGACGCGCACGGGCCTGGCGCGCCTCGGTGAGTTGCGGATCACCGCGTTGATTCTCGCGCAGATGGGGCAACCCCTCGGCGCGCTCCTGTTGATCTACGCCTGGCGCGTGCGTCGGGGCTGGCTGCTTGCGGGGCTGATCGTGTTGCTGCTCGTGCTGCAGGTGGTGCTCGGCTTCGTGATCGACATCAAGGGTACGGCCTTGCTCGCCGGCGCGCTCGTGATCGCCTCCATCCTGCTCATCGACGGCCGGATCCCGTTCGGCTGGCTCGCCGGCGCGGCAATCTTCGTGCACCTGAGTTTCCCGGTCTTTCAGGCCTATCGCGAATTCGTCCATGGCGATCTGGGACTTGCGCGCACTACCGTGCTGCAGAATCTCGGCCAGGTGTTCGATCTCGCGCTGGCCAACGAGCGCCGGACGATGCAGGGCCCGGATCGGGCGCAGTCCTTCTTCGAGCGTCTATCGTTGCTCGGCAGTGTGCACATGGTCGTCTCGCGGACCGGCGACGACGTGCCATACGAGCACGGCTATACTCTCCTACCGCTGATTTCGGCCTTCGTCCCCCGACTGATCTGGCCGGACAAGCCGGACGTGCAGGCCGGGCAAGTCGTCAACCAGGCCTTTCACGTCTCGCCGGTCGCTTCGACCTACATCTCGCCCTCGCACCTCGGCGAGCTCTACTGGAACTTCGGCTGGCCCGGGGTGCTGATCGGCATGCCGTTGATCGGCGCATTGTTCGGCATCGTCGGTGCGCGCTTCAATCTTCGCGAGGGGCGAAGCGTGACCCGGTTGCTCGTCACCGTGGTCACGTTGCACTACGTGGTTCAGGGATTCGAAGGGACCATCGCGGTCTCCTACGTCGTCTGGATGCGTTCACTCGCGGCGATCGGATTGCTGCACCTGCTGTTTGCGCGCACGCCGTCCGCTCGCCGGGTTAAGCCTTCCGGTAACGCGGTCGGCGCCGTAGAGACCGTGGCCAGGCCGGTCGCGGTCAGACCGTTTCCGAATCTGTTGCGATA
This sequence comes from Gammaproteobacteria bacterium, assembly GCA_028870275.1. Lineage (GTDB taxonomy): Bacteria > Pseudomonadota > Gammaproteobacteria > Steroidobacterales > Steroidobacteraceae > Bog-1198. The sequence continues at coordinate 42,479 of JAGWPY010000175.1, forward strand.
ACCACCGGTCCGCGCATTCACGGCGCTGGGCATTCGCAGGACCCTCTCGAGTCGGCCGCGCAGACGCGAACAGTACCGACGCCGTGATCCAGCAGAGGCCGTTCGACTTCCTCGCAACGGTTTCCCGACAGGATCGTGTTCCAGATCTCGCCGTCGCCGGCGAGGCGGATGCCGGTACGGTGGCGTTGATGAACGCCGCATTCGTCCCGCGGCGCCGGACCGTCGATGTGACGGAGCACGTTTTGATCGAGCAGCATGTTCTCGACCAGGGGTCGCCTGTGCGGAGGTGGTCCGACATACCAGGTCGGCAGCACGTCGATCGCTCCGCCGAGACTGCCGTCGGCATGGTCGATGACATTGTGTGAGACGAGCACGCCGTATCCGAGCACCGGCGGCGGGTGGCTGGCCGTCGGCGAGGCGGCGAACGAAGCCTGGATTCCCGAGAGGCTGCAGGCCGAGTCCCACCGATACTCGCCTTCAACCCGATTGTCGCGAATTTCGTTGAAGCTCTGGATAATGGCGCTGGTGGCGCACTCGGCGCAATCGGCGGCACGGGCGCTGAACGCCTGCTGCATCACGATCCCGTCGCTGTCGTATTGACGGTTCGATGCGATCACCGAGTCGCCCATCTGCGCCCAGAGGCTGATCGCGCCGGCCGCGGGTCGCCCCCCCTTGCTCTTGGTGCAAGGAGGATTGCGGTTGTCGACCCGATTGCCGACGACGTAAGTCCGAAAGAACGTCCGGCTCACGATGATCCGGCTATCACCCGGCCGGGGCAATACGTCCCAGGCGGGGTTCACGTCCAGGGTCACCTCTGCCGAGCGCGGATCGATGCGAAGGCCGCGGATCCGTCGCAACTGGCCGATGCCCGTGCCCGCCACCACGTCGACCCAGAATCCGAGGTAACTCGTGCGTGGATCGACCGCCCGGCCATACTGCGATGTGCGCAGTGGCCCGGCAATACGCACCGCGCTCGCGGTCGCGCCGAGCACGGCCCGCGTGCCGTTGAACGCGTAGGTATTGCCGTTGTTGTCGAACGCGAAGGCCTCGCCGTCGCCCACTCCGTCGCCCGTGCAGGTCGCGACGTTATCGGCCACCAGCAGGTCCTCGTGATTGCCGATCAGGTTCCAGAAGAACGCGCCGCGCCATCCCGTCACGGCGCTGCGCGGCGCGACGAAGCGTGGCGAGGCGCCATCGGCGAAGTTGTCGCTGAAGTCTAGCCGGCGCGACCCGCCGATCTCGCTAGCCAGCACGCCCGTGCGCCGAACGGCATCGAAATAGCCGCTCGGATAGAAGTGGTTGTCTCGAATGATGCCATCCTCGATTCCGAAGGCCGGCAACTCGCGGTATCGGTTGCCCGGCAGTTCCAGATCGACGACGTAGGCGGCGAATCGATTGCGCACGATCACCAGCCCTGCGATGGGCTCGCCGGAATCGACGACCGCTTCGAATACGCCCTCGAACGCGTCGTCGCGGATCACGAGGTCGCGCAAGGCCGGGGTGCCGTCGCGGGCGCTCGCGGCCTTTAGCGCGGGCGCCGCCGGGCCGAGCTGCAAGCAGGGGCGTGGACCCGCGGCTGTCGCGACCGTGGGGTCGTCCACGAACGTCAGGCCGCTGATGCGATTGCGGCCGGTCAGAGTGAACGTGAAGTTGTGCCCGCCGCTCGACCACGTTGCAGCACGGCGCAGGCGGGTGCGGTCGCGGCCGGCGCCGGATAGATCGACACCCGGCGGCAGGACGATTCCGTCACCCGGTGCGATGCCGCGCCGGTTCGAGTCGAGCAGCTCCCAGGTGCCAGGTCCCAGATAAACCGATCCGCCACCGTGTTTCGCCGCCGCCGCGATGGCCCGCAGCAGGCAGCCCGTATCGTCGCGACCGTCGTCGGGGCGACAACCGCCGAACGCGGCCGAGGACACGTCGTAACGTCTGGAGGGGACGGGATCGGGCAGCACGCGCAGCCTCTCCCCGGGAATCGCCACCCAGGATACGGCACCCGCAGCGCGCAGCTGGACGACGTACGTCCCCGGGGCGATTCGATGGGGAAGGTCGGCGCTCACGGCGACGTCGCGCACGCCGAAGCTCGCCGGCGCGGACCGAGCGACATGAAGGGCGATCGCCGTCGCGCCACGCAGGCGGACCTCGACAACGCGATCCGCGGCGAGGTTGCGTCCAATGATCTTCAGTCTGCGCCCGAGCCGATCGCGATCGGTGGTCGCGTCGACTTGCGAGGGACTGAACCAGAATGGGTGCGGCTCGTTGATCGTGACCGGATTGCTCCACCGGCCGGACGGATCTCGCACCCAAAGCCGGTAGGGTCGGGCGGCGCGCATCACCCGCGGCAGGCGCACCGTCAGCGACCGAGGTACGTCGCCTGCGCCGACCACGGGGGCCAGGCCGCGCACCGCATCGGTCGATGTCGGCAAATCGGGTGGTGCGTCGTGTCGACGCCGAGGGAGCGCGGCAGACTCGAAGACCACCTGATCGTCCGCCGCGAGGCCGCTACCGGGCAGGAGCAGCAAGTCGCCAGGACGAGCGCTCGTGGGCGCACCCAGGCCCGGGCGAGCATAGAGCGCCGGTGTGCCGGCGCGGGCGCCGGCGCACGTGGCCGCGAGTATCGCCAGACTCCATCCGCCGAGAAGCAGGGCCCGGGCGATACACCCGGGGCGAGGAAGACGGCGGATCATGCCGCGGGACTCCGCGAGGGGACACCGCCGTCATCTTAGGCGAATTCCATCGCCTGATCGCCGGCGTCATCAATTGGTCACATTTCCCGGTGTGTAATCGCGCGGTCACGGTGAACCTGCGGCATCGATATGGTGATTTCGTCAACGCCGATTCAACCCTCGGTCGCGGCCGTACTCGTCAACTGGAACGGATGGCGCGAATGTATCGAGTGTCTCGATACCCTGTTGGCCCAGGACTATGTCTCGCTGCAAGTCTTCGTGGTCGACAATGGCTCGAACGACGGCTCGTGCCGGCACTTGTCAAGCTGGCTGAACAGTCCCCAGGCCGATCCAGGCTGGAGGCCGTTGCCGAACGTGCGGCGGATCACCGGGCTCGCCCCAGGAGAGCCGGTCGGACACCGCCTGCTCGAGTCGACGGATGCGCCGGCCCCACCGCCGGACGGCTGCCGCGTGACCCTGATCCGGGCTGCGGACAATCGCGGGTTCGCGGCCGGCTGCAACCTAGGCGTCGCTCTGGCCGGACTGGAGCGATTCGACTATTTCTGGTTCCTGAATCCGGACACCGCGGTGGCGCGCGATGCGCTCGGCGCACTGATCGAGCGCGCGGCCGCGGGCAACGGCATTGGCATGGTTGGTTCGACGTTGCTCTATTACTCGAATCCGAACGTGATCGAGGCGCTCGGCGGGGCGCGCCTCGACGTCTCGAACGGCTCGACCCGCCACATCGGCGCGGGTCAGCCGGCCGACTCGGCGCCGCTCGACGGCGTCGAAGTCGAGGCGCAACTGGCCTATGTGGTCGGTGCATCGATGCTGGTGCCGCGCGAGTTCATCCGCGAGGTCGGGCCGATGTCCGAACAGTATTTCTTGTACTACGAGGAGATCGACTGGGCGATCCGCGCGCGCGGGCGGTATCGTCCGGCCTACGCGCCGCGCAGCCGGGTGTTTCACAAGTCCGGCGCCAACAGCAGCAAGGTCGTGCCGACCCGCAGCGCGCATTTCTATTACCGCAGCCGGTTGTTGTTCGTCTCGATCCATCTGCCGCAACGCATCGGCGCCGCACGCCGCTCACTGGTCTGGGATCTGTTGCGGCATCTGCGCCACCGCCGTTGGGGACATGTGCGCGCCCTTGGTCGCATTCTGGCGGGTCTCGAGTGAGCGACCGGACGCTGCGACTCGCGGTCGTCTCGACGCACCCGATCCAGTACTACGCGCCATTGTTCCGCGCGCTGGCCGCGGAGGCCGGGATCTCCTTGCGGGTCTTCTTCACCTGGTCCCAGGCCGAGGGTGGCGCCACGTTCGACCCCGAGTTCGGCCGCACGGTGAGCTGGGACGTGCCGCTGCTCGACGGCTATGCCTATGAGTTCGTGAACAATCGGGCGCGCCGACCGGGTACGCACCATTTCTTCGGCGTCGACAACCCCCGTCTGGTCACCGCCCTCAGCGATTGGGCGCCGGACGCGATCCTGGTGTTCGGCTGGAACCTGCGCTCCCATCTGCGGGTGATGCGTCGCTTCAAAGGCCGCATACCCGTGTTGTTTCGCGGCGACTCGACTTTGCTAGACCCACGTCCGGCGCATCGGCGTCTCGCCCGCCGCGTGGCGCTCACCTGGATATTCCGGCACGTCGACGCCGCCATCGCGGTCGGCGAAGCCAACCGCCGCTACTTTCTCTGGGCTGGAGTACGGCCTGAACGCATCTTCTTCGCGCCTCATGCCATCGACAATGACCGTTTCGCCGATCCAGGCGGCGAGGCCGCGCGCGATGCACTTGCGCGCCGTACGGCACTCGGGATCCCGGACGACGCCGTGACGTTCCTGTTCGCGGCCAAGTTCATCGCGAAGAAGGCACCGCTCATGCTCGTGGATGCGTTTGCGAGCCTTCCCGGCGACCCGCACCTGGTCATGGTCGGCGACGGGCCGCTCGATTCGCCGATCCGCGAGGCGGCCGACCGTCATCCGCGCATTCACGTACTGCCGATGCAAAATCAGGGTGCGATGCCCGCCGTCTATCGAATTGGCGATACGTTCGTACTGCCCTCGCAAGGTCCAGGCGAAACCTGGGGTCTCGCGCTCAACGAGGCGATGGCGTGCGCACGGCCGGTCATCGGCAGCTCACGCGCCGGGGGCGCGGGCGATTTGATTCGCCCCGGTGTCGACGGCTGGATATTCGAGTCCGCCGACCGGTCGAGCCTGCGCGCCTCCTTGTCGAACGCACTCGCCCGAGGCCGACCGGGGCTGCGGCGCATGGGTCACGACGCGGCGGAGCGGATCCGCGGCTGGTCGATCGACCGGGCCGCCGCGGGCATCGCGGTCGCGGTCCGCCGATGTCACGGCAATGAAACAGAGCCCCGGTAAACACAGTCCACCCGCCGCCCGACGAGGACCGATCGATGCCCGAGCCGCAGACTGCGCCCGATGCCCCCGCGGCGATCGTGTGGCGCTATTCGTGGTCCGCGATCGCGGTGGTGGCGCTCGTCGGACTCGCTTCGCTGGTGCCGTTCTGGAACGGCATCGAGCAGATGTGGGGCTGGTGGATCGAGTCGCCGGAGTACAGCCACGCGCTGCTCATTCCGCCGATCAGCGCCTTCCTGATCTGGCAGCAACGCGACCGCCTCGAACAGCTGCCCTTCGAGGGCAGCTGGCTGGGGGTGGCGATCGTCTGCTGCGGCGGTCTGTTGCTCGCCCTAGGCCAGATCGGCACCTTGTTCGTGCTGGTGCAATACGCGTTCGTGGTCGTGCTGTTCGGGCTCGCTCTGGCGCTGGTCGGGCTGCGCGGCTTTCGGCGAATGCTCGTACCGTTGTTGATGCTGCTCTTCATGGTTCCTCTGCCGCAGTTCGTCCTCGCCAATCTCTCGACACGGTTGCAGCTTCTGTCTTCCTCGCTCGGAGTGGGATTCATGCGCTGGTTCGACGTGAGCGTGCTGCTCGAGGGCAACGTGATCGACCTCGGCAACTACCAGCTGCAGGTGGCGGAAGCCTGCAGTGGTCTGCGCTATCTGTTTCCGCTGATGACCCTCGGCTTCCTGATGGCTTACTTCTACAAGGGAGCGTGGTGGAAGAGGGGATTGGTGTTCCTGTCGAGCATTCCCCTGACTGTCCTCATGAACAGCTTTCGGGTCGGCACGATCGGGATCATGGTCGATCGGTGGGGCATCGCGATGGCGCAGGGGTTCTTGCACGAGTTCCAGGGCTGGGCGTTGTTCATGTTGAGCGCCCTGCTGATGCTCGGGGAGATTGCGCTACTGAACCGGATCACCCCCGAACCAGGCACCTGGCGCCACCTCTTCGGCGTCGAATTTCCGGCGCCGACCCCGCCGGGAGCCGCCGTGCGACATCGGCGTCTGTCGCTGCCGTTCGCCGCGTCGAGCGCACTGGTGATCGCGTTCGGCATCGCCAGCCTGATCGCGCCGCGTCCGCGGGAGATCCACCCTTCACGCCAGGCCTCGTTCGCGGAGTATCCGATGCGGATCGGCCAGTGGCGCGGCGAGAGACAGAGCCTGAGCGGCGTGTATTCCGCGACGCTGCAGCTCGACGACTACCTGTTGGCGAATTACTTCTCGCCCTCCGGCGCCGTGGTCAACGTCTACATGGCCTACTACCAGGCCCAGCACACCGGCGATGCGGTGCATTCGCCGCGCTCCTGTCTGCCCGGTGGCGGCTGGCAGATGCGCGAATTCGGCCAGCGCACGTTGTCGGGCGTCCTCGACGAGGGCGCGCCGCTGCGCGTGAACCGTACACTGATCGAGCTCGGTGAGCAGCGCGAGCTCGTCTATTACTGGTTCCAGCAGCGCGGCCGTGTGCTCACCAACGAATTTGCGGTGAAGTGGTTCATCTTCTGGGACGCCTTGACGCGACACCGCACCGACGGAGCGCTCATACGTCTGACCACGGCCGTGCCGCCCGCCGGCGGGGTCGAGGCCGCCGACCGCCGTCTCACCGAGCTCGCCGCAAGGATAGCGCCGACCCTCCATCGTTACGTTCCGGACTGACCGTGCCGGTCGTACTGCCGTTCATCGTCGGCATGGTCGTGACCATGGCCTGGCTGCCCGTGCTCGTGCGTGCCGCGATCCGCTGGTCGTTCGTCGATCTGCCCGGCACCCGCAAGGTTCACGCGCTTCCCGTCCCGCGGGTCGGCGGACTGGCGATGTTGACCGGCGTCTTCGCCGCGGCCGCCATCGCCATTCCAGTGGATCGCAAGGACGAGTGGTTCCTCGGCTCCGCGGCATTGCTCGCGGTGTTCGGCGCACTCGACGACCGGCTCGATCTCGACTACCGCTTGAAGCTCGCTGGCCAGTGTCTCGCGGTTGCCGGGGTGCTCTACGGCGGCGACGTCCTGGTCGGCACGCTGACCATGGTGGATCGCGTCGTTCTGCCGCACTGGCTGTCGTTGCCGCTCACCTTCGTGTTCCTCGTGGGCGTGACCAACGCCGTCAATCTCGCGGACGGTCTGGACGGCCTGGCCGGGGGTACGACGTTCCTCTGTCTCTGCGCGATCGCCCTGTTGTCGGGGCTTGCCGGTACAGGCACGACGGTGTCGATCGCCGCGGCCTTCGCCGGCGCCGTGCTTGGCTTCCTGAGATTCAACACCCATCCCGCACGGGTCTTCATGGGCGACGCCGGCAGCCAGGTGCTCGGACTCGCGATCGGCGTGTTGAGCGTGCGCGCGACTCAGAACCCGCACAGCCAGCTGAGCACTGCTCTACCGGTGCTCCTGTTGGCGATACCGATTCTCGACACGCTGAGCGTGATGGTGCAGCGGATCGCCGAGGGCCGTTCGCCCTTCAGCGCCGATCAGAATCACATTCACCATAAGCTGCTCGCGCTCGGCTTTCGCCACCACGAGGCGGTGATCGTCATTTACGTGGCGCAGGCGACGTTGTTCCTACTCGGCTATTTCCTGCGCTATGCCACCGACCTCATGGTACTCGGATGCGTGAGTGTGATCTTCCTCGCGATCATTCTCGCGTTGCAGTTCGCGGCAAACTCCGTTTGGCGGGTTCGTCGAGTGTCAACCGGCCGCGATGCCGCCCGGCCGGGTCGCGCCGCACTGCGCGCGGCTCGCGCCGCGTGGCTGTCGCGCTGGTCCAATCGAGCGATTGCGCTGGCCTTGTCCGCATATGCGGTTTCGATCGTCCTGCCGCCACAGTCGGTCGCGGCCAACCTCCGTCCGCTCGAACTCGCCTTGTTCGTCGTCCTGATTGGCTTCCTGCTCGTCTACCGTAGACATCCGCTCGGGTGGGTCGAGAAGGTGTCGATCTACACGACGATCGCGCTGTGCGTGTTTCTCGACTCGTCACTGCCACAGGGCGATCGGGTGGCGACGGATCTGCGATGGGCGATCGTCGCCGTGGCGGCCTTGGCGACCGCGATTCGGTTGCGTCTGAACGACGACCGGCGCTTCGAACTCACGCCGCTCGACGCCATCGTCCTGTTCATGGTCTTGGTGGTGCCGAATCTGCCCGAGGCATGGGATCTTCCGACCGGCAGCGCGCTCGCGATCGGCAAGCTCTGCGTGCTGTTCTATGCGCTCGAGACCTTGGTCTCGCGTTTGGATCGCACCGCAGCATGGGTGCGCATCGCGACCGCATCGTTGCTCGCCGCCCTCTACCTGCGACCCCTGTTGCCGATCTGAGGACGCCGCCGGCGAGGGATCCGCCCGTGTCACGAACCCGTCACCTTGGGTTCCTAGACTCCGAGACCCGTCAACGATTCCGGCAGGTGATTGAGCATGATCCAACCTCCGAAGCGCTTGCGCGAGTTGCTGGTGTTCGGCCTCGCCGGTGTGTCGCTGCTCGGTGGTTGCGGCGGGCCCGCCTATCGGGAGTCGGCTCACATGCGTCGCGGCCAGGCCTATCTCGACAAAGGCGATTACGCCAAAGCGCGCATCGAATTCCGCAACGCCTTGCAGATCAAACCAAACGACGCCGAGGCCCGCTTCGAGAACGGAGTCGTCGACGAGAAGCTCGGCAATCCACGCGAAGCGGCACAGTTCTACCAGGGGGCGATCGACGTCGATCCGCAGAACGTCGAAGCCCGCGCCGCTCTCGGCCGAATGTTCGTGTTCGCCGGGTTGCCGCAACGGGCGCTCGACACGATCGCGCCGGTGCTGCCGAAGCACGCACAGGATGCGCGCCTGCTGACCGTGCGTGCCGCGGCGCGAGAACAGCTCCACGATCTGACCGGAGCGCTCGCCGATGCGCAGCTCGCAGTACGCCTTGCCCCGGACGACCAAAATGCGATCGCCGTGCTCGCCGGCATCGAACACGCCTCCGGCGACCTTGCAAAGACGCAAGCACTGCTTGAATCGTCAGTGCAACGTCTGCCCAACACGGTCTCGTTACGGTTAGCGCTTGCCGAGCTCTACGAGGGCACCGGGCAGGACGCCAAGGCCGAGCCGCTGCTTGAGAAACTGGTCGCGATGCAGCCGACCAGCGAGGCGAACCGGGTGAGGCTCGCTCAGTACTACGCGCACGATGGCCGGCTCGACGCAGCCGAGCAGGTATTGCGGGCGGGCGTGAATGCACTGCCTGACAATCGCGACATGAAGACCCAGCTGATCAGCTTTCTCGCGGCACAGCGTTCTGCGGCCGCTGCCGAGCAGCAGTTGCACGCGTTCATCGCGGCCGCTCCGAACGACGAATCACTCGAATTCATGCTGGCGGCGTTCTATGAACAGGGAAAGCAGATCGACAAGGCCAAGGCCGTGTATCAGCGGGTGATCGCCTCGCAGGGCGACGCACCGGCCGGCCTGTCGGCGCGCGACCAGCTCGCCACGCTGCTGATTCGCAATGGTAATGTGCCCGCGGCGAAGGCGCTGATCGCAGAGGTGCTCGCCAAGGATCCGCGCGACGACGACGCTCTCGCGCTGCGCGGCAACCTCGCGCTCAGCGAACGCGATCCGCGCGCGGCGATCGTCGATTTGCGCGCGGTGCTTCGCGATCAACCGAATGCCGTAGGGGTGATGCGTGCGTTGGCTCGCGCTCATCTGGAGAACGGCGAAGCGGACCTCGCCGAACAGACCTTGCGCAGCGCCGTGGAGTCGAATCCGAACGATCCGGGGGTGCGGCTCGACCTGGCCGAATTGCTCGCCAAGAGCGGCAAGCTCAGCGAAGCGAAGCCGGTCATCGGCGATCTCGTCAAAATGCAGCCCGGCAACTTCGCGGCCCTGGACGCGCAGTTCAAGATCGCGATGGCCATGCAGGACTACGCAACCGCGCAAACCGACGTCGACGCGATCCTCGCATTGCAGCCGAAGGATCCGCTCGGCCCCTATTACCAGGGACTGGTGTACGAACGGCAGGGTCGCAACGATCAGGCGCTCGCCGCCTACACCAAAGCGCTCGATATCGCGCCGCAAGCCGCCGAGCCGCTGCAGGGCGAGATCCGGGTGCTTATCGCCACGCATCATGAACAGGAAGCCCTGGACCGTCTCGATCAGGTGATCAAGGCCTTGCCGACGCAACCGGTCGCGGCCGGCTTGAAGGGCGAGGTCCTGCTGAACGCGCATCGAGCACGGGAGGCCATCGCTCCACTGAAACTCGCCATCACCCGAGCGCCGCAATGGGCCAAACCCTACGATGATCTGGCGCTCGCGCAGGTGATGCTCGGCGATCCGCAAAGCGCAGCGGCGACGCTGCGCGCCGGCGTCGCGGCGGCCAAGGACCCGGTCGTGCTCGAGACGAAGCTTGCGCAATTGCTGGTCAAACTGGGGCGACCGAACGACGCGGAACAGGTCTACCAGCAACGCCTGGCGCGCGATCCATTGGACGCCGTCGCGGCCAACAACTACGCCATGCTGCTCGTCCAAGGCGCACCCGATGCCGCACGCCTGCAACACGCCGAGTCGCTCACCGCAGCCTTCGCGAATTCGCAGAATCCCGACTTCCTCGATACCTACGGCTGGGTCCTCTACAAACGGGGCCGTGCCAACGCAGCGATCGCCGCTCTGCGGGACGCGCTCGCCAAGCGTCCGGGCGCCGCGGTGATTCAATACCACCTCGGCATGGCGCAGATCGCCGCGGGTCAGACGGCGGCCGCGCGCCAGAGTCTCGAAGGTGCGCTCGGCGCGGGGCAGTCGTTCGATGGGATCGACCAGGCCAAACGGGCTCTGCGTCGTCTCGGCGACGGGGCGTCCGGCTTGCATTCGGACGCATCGGCGAGCTGATCGACCGCGCACACTCTGTTGCAGCGAAACGAAGGGAAGCGGACTGGAATTTCAGGATCGGAGGTGGACGTCATGCGCTCGCTTACACGGATGCAACCGCGCTTGTCGCGTGGGGTCTTACTGGCTTCGTTGGGTCTCGCCGGGCTGAGCGCGCTCCTGCCGTTCTCGGCGGGGGCGCAGGCGCTGATCGACGAAACGCAACTGGTGGCTCTACCCGCGGTCGTCCCGCCGCAGGAGTACCGGTTTGCGGTACCGAGCGCCCAGGCGCTCAATCTGACCTTGACAGATTTACAGACCCCCAAGAAATTCACGTCCCTTCAGGTCGTGGTCACGCTCAACGACGGGCTCGTCGGACAGGCGAGCGTGCCGGCCGGTGCACCGAGCGTAACCTTGCCGATCCCGGCCATCGTCTCCCCTGCGGCCGGCAGCGAGTACGTGGTGCGCGTCGTCGGTACTCCGGACGCGACCCAGAATGTCGGGGCTTTCGGCGTGTGCGTGTCCAGCGCGACGGATCCGACCAACGCCTGCATCGCGGCCGATTCGATCTCCGGCACTCTCGTCACGCCCCAGCCGGCCTCGACCAGCGGAGCCGCGGCCCTGCAGACGAGTTTCACCACTTCCGCGGCCGCGGGCCCTTATGTCGTCACGCTCACCGACGACCGCTTTCCGGCCCCGTTGCAGCAACTCGCGGCGGGCGTCGCCCTCAATTCCACGCCGATCAATTCGTCGCCGATCCTCGCGGGCACGCCGACCACGCTCACGCTCGCGGCGAACACGACCTACCAGCTCGACGTCGCGGCGCTCGCCGATGCGGCGACCACCGCGGGGCTCTACGGCGTCCACATCGTCGATCCGAACGGCACGACCGTGTTCGATCGGATCATTCCCGTGGGCGAGCTCGCGCCGCCCGCGCCCGTCACCGTGACCAGTGCGCAGAGCGTTGCCCTGACGCTCACCGACGAGGCCTACCCCGCGCCGCTGGTCAAAGCCATGGCGGCCGTGACCAGCGGGTCGGCCGCGCTCGCCGTGCTGACGACGCCTGGCACGCAGACGGGCATCGCCGTGCCGGCGGGAACGGTCGACGTA
>JAGWPY010000023.1 GCA_028870275.1 Gammaproteobacteria bacterium
GAGATCGCAGTCGAGACGGGGCTGCAGACGCACGGCGCCGAGCGTCTCGAGTCGTGCGTCGAGCTCGCGGCCGCTTGCGCAGAATTTCTCGTAGCTCGAGTCGCCGAGCGCGAGCACCGCGAAGCGCAGTTGCTCGAGGCGTGGGGCGCGTCGGCCGCCGAGCAGCTCGAACAGGGGTTGAGCGCGTTCCGGCGGGTCGCCATCGCCGTGGGTGCTCACGATGGCCAGCAGCGAGCGCGTTCCCTGCAGATGGGTCTTGCGGCAATCGAGCATGTCGAGCAGCTCGTAGCGCAGTCCGCGCGCATCGAGGCTCGCGGCGATCCGCCGCGCGAGCCGCTCGCTGTTGCCGGTATGTGTGCCGAACAACACGGTGATCGGAGCGGCGGTCGCCGCGGCCGCCGCGGGCGCACCGGTGGTCGGCGCAGCGGCGCTGCCGGCCAGGAAGCCTGAGAGCCAGAGTCGCTGGCCCGAGTCGAGCCGCGCGAGCAGGGCGCGCAACTCGGCCGCCACCGCGGCCGGCAGCGGGGCGCTTTGCCACGGATCCGGCAAGGGTGGATCGGCGATCGAGGACAGGCGTGCGGGAGCGTTCATGGGGCGACCTTACACAGAGGCGTCGATCGGCAGAACCATTCCTTCCATATATGCTTATGCGTGTTCGGTATGATGCGGCTCGCATGGCAGGCGACACCGTTACCGCTTCGTCGGTCCCCAGAGAGCGCATCGGCCTCGGCATCTCTCTCGCGGCGCTCGCCTATGCGTTGTTCGCGGTGCACGACGCCTCGAACAAATGGCTGGTGCGCACGATCCCGGTCTGGCAGATCCTGTTCTTCCGCAGCGCCGTGGTGACGATCGGCAGTCTCGCGGTCGGCGGCCGCCGCGTGGTCGTGCGGGTCCTGACGACGCCGCTGCGGCTCGCGCTCGCGGGTCGGGCGATCATCACGCTGATCGCCTGGCTGGCGTATTACACCGCGGCCGGCACGCTGCCGCTCGCCCAGCTGCTGACCCTGTATTTCAGCGCCCCGCTCATGACCGCGCTGCTCGCCGTGCCGCTGCTCGGCGAGCCGGTGCACGGTGCGCGCTGGACGAGCGTGCTGCTCGGGTTCTGCGGGGTGCTGGTCGCGGCCGATCCCGGCCGCATGCACACCTCGCGGGCCACCTTCCTGGTCCTGGCGGCCGCCGCGACCTGGGGTTATTCGACGATTCTGATGCGCCGTATCGCCCGGCTGGAGTCATCCCTGGTGCAGATGCTCGCGCAGAACGTCTTCTTTCTGCTGATCACGGGCGCGATGAGCGCGTTCACCTGGGTCCGACCGGACCGGCGGCAATGTGCGCTGCTGCTGCTGGTCGGGGTTCTGGGCGGCGGCGGGCAATTCCTGTTGTATGAGGCGGTGCGGTTCGCTCCGGCGGTGATCGTCGCGACGGTCGAGTACAGTGCGCTCATCTGGGCGTTCATTCTCGGCTATCTGGTGTTCGGCGACATACCGCATACGAACGTGTGGGCGGGCGCGGCCCTGATCCTCGCCTCGGGGATCTACATGTTGTGGCGGGAACGGCGCAGGCTGTTTCGCGAGGATTGACCAGGGAGATGCACGATGAAGGAAGGGCGATCGTCGAAATCGTTGGCGGGCTCCATGCGCCGGCGCGGATGGGTCACGGTGCTGTTGGCGCTGCTGCCGTTCGCCGGAATCTGTTTCTCGGTGCCGCTCTGGGATCGGATCGAACCACGCGTATGCGGGTTGCCGTTCAATTTCGCCTGGCTGATCGGCTGGATGGTGCTCACACCGATCTGTCTCTACGGGGTCTACCGCTCGAGCGCCGCGTCTGAGCGCGCACGGTGAGCGCTTCGGCCACCGCGCTCGCGCTGATCCTCGGCATCGTCACCGCGGCGACGGCGCTCGGCATCTATGCCGGCTCGCGTCGCACGATGGACCTGGAGCAATGGACCGTGGGCGGACGGCAGTTCGGCCTCGTGCTCGTCTGGCTGCTGATCGCCGGCGAGTTCTACACCACGTTCACGTTCCTCGGCGCCTGCGGCTGGGCGTACTCGAAGGGTGCGCCGGTGCTCTACGTGGTCGCCTACCAGCCGCTCGGCTGCGTGATCGGCTTCTTCGTGCTGCCGCGTCTCTGGGAGGTCGGCCGCCGCCATCGGTTGCAGACGCTCGCCGATTTCTTCGTGGTGCGCTTTCGCAGCGAGCGGCTCGGGGCGCTGGTCGCGCTGATCGGCGTCGCATTCCTGATCCCCTACCTGCAGCTGCAGTTGACCGGGCTCGGCATCATCGTCGAGGTCGCGAGTGACCACGCGGTCGGCCGCACCCCGGCGATGCTGATCGCATTCCTGCTGGTCGCCGCGTTCGTGAGCGCGAGCGGCATCCGCGGCGTCGCCTGGGTGAGCGTGCTGAAGGACGCTCTGATGCTGGTCACGGTGCTCGTGGTCGGATTGACGATCCCGTATCTGTATTTCGGCGGCCTGGCGCCGATGTTCACGGCGCTGGAGCGCGCCAATCCCGGCCATCTGGTCCTGCCGGGATCGACCCGCGATCTCGGCCATGCCTGGTACATCACGACGGTGTTGCTGTCGGCCGTGGGCGTGCCGATGTGGCCGCACTTCTTCGCCGCCAATCTCAGCGCGCGCAGCGCCGATACCCTGCGGCGAAATGCCATGATCCTGCCTCTCTACGGCATCACCGTGCCGCTCGTGCTGTTCGTCGGTCTCGCCGCCACGCTACTGCTACCCAGGCTCGGCAACGGCGACCTGGCGATGCTCGCGCTGGTAAGGCGCACCTTTCCGCCCTGGTTCCTCGGGGTGGTCGGCGGCGCCGGGGCGCTGACCGCGATGGTGCCGGCGGCGATTCTGATTCTCTCGGCCTCGACCCTGTTCGCGAAGAACCTCGTGCGGCCGATGTTCGCTCCGCAGATGAGCGATGCCGCGGTCGCAAGGCTGGCGCGCCGGACCGTGTTCCTGGTCACCGGAATCGCCCTGCTGCTGGCCATGCACGGCTCGCGGACCCTGGTCGCGCTGTTGCTGCTCGGCTATGCGGGCATTGCCCAGTTCTTTCCGGGCGTGGTGCTCGGATTGTTCTGGCCGCCGATCCGCAAGTCGGCGGTCGCCGCCGGCCTCCTGGTCGGCATCGGCCTCACGGCTGCACTGATGGCCTCGGGCCACGACCCCTGGCACGGGCTCAACGCGGGTTTCGCCGGCCTGTGCGCCAATCTGCTCGTCACGGTGGGCTTCAGTCTGCGGGTTCCGGCCGATCGAGCGGGATCGCGTGCCGCTTGATCTTGCGGTACAGGGTGTTGCGGCTGATCCCCAGCTGCATGGCGACGCGCGTCATGTTGAAATCATGCTCGGCGATGACCGAGACGAGCGCGGCGCGTTCGGCCGCGGCGAGCGAGCTCGGCTGCGCCCGGTCCGCGGGCGGCGCCGGTACCGCGGGTGCATGCATCGGCTCACGTGAGGGGTTTTGAACTCTCGCGGAGTGTGGTGCCCTGTGCCGGGCTCCAGGGCGCGTCGGTCCGGCCTCGCGCACGTCGTCCGGCAGGTCGTCGCAGCAGATCAGGTCGCGATCGCAGATCGCGACCGCCGCGCGGATCGCATTGCGCAGCTCGCGGATGTTGCCCGGCCAGGAATACGCCAGCAGGCGATCGAGCGCCTCAGGGTCGACCGTGACCTGCCGACCTTCGGGAGACTCTCGCATCACGCAGTCGAGGATCAGGCGGCGCTTGTCGGCGCGCTCGGCGAGCGGCGGCAGTTCGATGCACAGACCGTTCAGTCGGTAGTAGAGGTCCTCGCGGAACTGACCGCGCGACATCAGTTCGCGCAGGTTCCGGTTCGAGGCGCACATCACCCGAAGGTTCACCCGGATCGGCGACTCGGCGCCGAGCGGCGTGACTTCGCCTTCCTCGAGCACGCGCAGCAGCCGCGTCTGCGCGAGCAGCGGCATGTCGCCGATTTCGTCGAGGAACAATGTGCCGCCCGAGGACTGCAGCACCCGACCGCGCATGCCTTCCTTGCGGGCGCCGGTGAATGCGCCATGGGTGTAGCCGTACAGTTCGCTCTCGATCAGCGTTTCCGGGATCGCTGCGCAGTTGACCGCGACGAACGGCTGTCGCGCACGCCGGCTCTCCTGGTGCAGCGCCTTGGCGAATGCCTCCTTGCCCGAGCCGGTCGGTCCGTAGAGGATCACCGGCACGCCACTGTCGGCGATCCGCCGTGCGTTGCGCAGGTTGCGCTGCATGCGAGGGTCGTTACCGGCGAGATCCGCGAGGCTCATCGCCGCGGTGCCGGCTTCGCGCGCCGCAAGCGCGGGCTCGCGCGGCGCGGCGACCGGCGTCCTGGGCGCGGACTCGGCCGCGGCGCTGGATGCCGTCGCGCGCGAGCCGCGGCCCGGCGCGTGAGCGTTGGCGGGAACGTGCAGACGCGGGGCTGACGCCGCGCTCGCGATGCTCGCGAAGTAGCGGCGCCCGTGCCTGCGGTCGCGCAGTTCCCAGATCGCCCGTCGTCCGTGGATCGTCGTCGCCAGCAATTCCTCGATCGAGGTATCGAACACCTCGGTGATCGGCCGGCCGATCAGATCGGTGCGCCCGGCGGCGCCGAGCAGTCGCAGGCCGGTCGAATCCGCCGCGACGATCCTGCCATCGACTCCGACCGCGATGGCACCGTCGTGCAGCAGGTCGACGTACTCCGGTCGGTCGTGGAATCGCAGCAGGGCGTCGCCGCGGTGTCGCCGCAGGAACAGGCACTTCTCGATCAGATTCGCCGAGGCGTTGACCAGCGCGACCGTGTGCATCTGCGATTCGCGCCGCGCCCGGGCGTTCACGCAGGACGCATCGAGCACCGCCACGAGGCGTCCGGAGCTGTCGCGGATCGGTGCGGCGGAACAGGACAGTCCGGTGTGACGCGTGCGAAAATGATCCGTCTCGTGGATCGTGATCGGTCGAGCCTCGGCGGCGCAGGTGCCGATGCCGTTCGTGCCTTCGCGCCGTTCGCTCCATTCGGCGCCGACGATCAGGCCGGCGTGACCGAACTGTTGCTTGAGTGCGGGATCGACGCGCTCGCAGAGGATCACGCCGTCGGCGTCGGCGAGCAGCAGCGCATAGCCGGAGCCGGCGATCTGTTCGTACAGGGCGTCCATCTCGGCGCGGGCGATCTGGACGAGTTCGTCGTGTTCGCTCTGCAGTTCGACCACGCGCCGATGGTCGAGGACGGTCGGTTCGTAGTCGCGCGAGGGATCGAGGCGGAACTCGCTCAGGCAGCGCCGCCAGGAGAGGTCGACCAGCGCAAGGCGCGCATCCGTGGCCGAGCCGGTAGGCGCCTCGCGCGCCGCGACTCGTGCGATGTGGTCGGCGTGCGGTAGCGCGTCGCGGTTGGCCGTTGGTCGCATGCTGCGCGGAACTCCGTCGGAGCCGGGTAGGAGTCCGTTAAACCGCGAAGCGGGCGGTGTGTCAAGGGCGGGCGCGGAACTGTCCCATTTCTGACATTCTGTGGGCTTGCGCAGTGCCGCATCGCCGGGCTCCGAGGGCCTGCCTCGGCCTGGGTTCGCTATCATTGCGCGCTTTCGATCGGGGGGTTCTCAGGGCTTGGACGGGTTGATCAGGCATGGCACAGCGGCGTTCCGCCGAGCCAACCTCGCGCTGTTCGCCGCCGGGGTGTCGACCTTCAGTCTGCTCTATTGCGTCCAGCCGCTGTTGCCGATCTACGGCCGCGAATTCGCGGTCGGAGCCGCCGAGAGCTCGCTCGCCTTGTCCAGCTCGACCGGCGTACTCGCCTTCAGTCTGCTGTTCGCCGGCGCACTGTCGGACGTCTGGGGGCGCAAGCGGCTGATGACGGTGTCGATCTTCGCTTCCTCGATCCTGGTGCTGCTGTCGGCCGGGGCTCCGAGCTGGCCGCTGCTGCTCGCGATGCGCACCCTGCTCGGTGTCACCCTGAGCGGCGTTCCGGCGGTGGCCATGACCTATCTCGGCGAGGAGATGCACGCCGAGTCGATCGGCCTCGCGATGGGGCTGTACATCGGCGGCAGCGCGATCGGCGGCATGGGTGGCCGGATCGTGGCCGGCGTGCTCTCCGATCACTTCGGCTGGCGGGCGGGCGTCGCCGTGGTCGGCGCCGTCGGCCTGCTCGCGGGCGCCGTGTTCGCGCGGAGCTTGCCGCACTCGCGCCGCTTCGAAGCCCATCCGCCGGACTTCGCGGGCCTACTCGGCCGCTACGCCTTGCCCTGGCGGGATCCTGGCCTGCCGTGGCTGTTCGCCGAGGGCTTCCTGCTGCTCGGCGGGTTCGTGACGTTCTACAACTACATCGTCTACCACCTGATGGCGCCGCCCTATCGACTGAGCGCCTCGCAGGTGGGTCTGATCTTCGGCATCTACCTCGTCGGCACGTTCAGCTCGACCTGGGTCGGTCACCTTGCCGGCCGGATCGGCCGGCGCCGGGTGCTCTGGACGATGTTCCTGCTGATGCTCGCGGGGGTCGCGCTGAGCTTGGCCGCGCCGCTCACCTGGGTCGTGCTCGGTATCGCGGTGGTGACCTTCGGCTTCTTCGCTGGTCACTCGATCGCGAGCAGCTGGGTCGGACGGCGCGCCGGCGCGGCGCGCGCCCAGGCGGCCTCGCTCTACATGTTCGCCTACTACCTGGGCTCGAGCATCGCGGGGTCGGTCGGCGGGCTGTTCTACGCCGCGCAGGGCTGGCTCGGCGTGGCCGGATTCGTGGGCGCGATGTGGGCGGCCGGATTGATGATCGCCTGGCGCCTGTCCGCGTTGCCGCCGCTTGACGGCGAGCGGGGCGGGCCGTCAGACTTCGTCGCGTTGCCAGGTGCCCGGTCGACGTCGTCGCCCGGGTGAAACGGGAAACCGGTGCCGCCCTCGTGGCCATTCCGGTACTGCCCCCGCAACGGTAAGCGAGTCAACGCGGATCAGAGCCATTCGAAGTCACTGTGCCATGCGCACGGGAAGACGATCCGCGGGGCAATCCCCGCTCGCGAGTCCGGAGACCGGCCTGGGAACGAACGACGAATGCACGGTGGGTGCAGAGGTGGTCTCGTGAATCAGGTCCATGTCCAGGCGGGCGACCGTCCGCTCCCTTCACGCGCACGACTGATACTCGTGCATCACACGCGGCCGGCAGCGCCGCCTGGCACTTGCTTCGGACGTACCGACCTCGATCTGCCGCCCGGCTGGCCCCTGGAGGTCGCCGGCTGTCTCGCCGAGGTGCCGCGCGCCAGCTGCGTGCTCAGCAGTCCGGCGGCATGTTGTCGCCGGCTCGCGCGCGCGATCGGCGGGCGCGACGCGGCACCCGTGCGGATCGACGACCGCCTGCGCGAACTGGACTTCGGCAGCTGGGAGGGACGCGCCTGGGACGAGATTCCCCGCGAGGGCCTGGCGAGCTGGGCCGAGAACCTGCTGGACTACGCCCCCGGGGGAGGGGAGTCGCTGCGGATGCTCTGGGAGCGCGTGCGCGAGTGGCGTGCGCAGGCGCTCGACGGGCTCGACGGCGACGTCGTGGTCGTCAGTCATCATGGACCCATCCGCGCATTGATCGCGCAATTGGCCGGTTTGACGCCGGAGCGCATGCGCACGCGCCGCGTCCCCTGGGGCAGTGTTCACAGGGTACCCGGCTGAATCCGTGTTCAGGTCCGCTTCAGCCGACTAAACTACGCTGCAACCCGCGCCCAAGCCGCGCGCGCCTGAGCGCGCCGGTGTTCCGGCGGCGCGTGACCAGGACCGTTAACGCATGAATCAGGACGAAAAACTTGCCGACCTCGGCAAGGCGGCGCTCGATTATCACGAGTTTCCCACGCCCGGAAAACTGTCGATCACCGCGACCAAACAGCTCAGCAATCAGAGCGATCTCGCGCTCGCCTATTCCCCGGGCGTGGCGGCGGCCTGCAACGCGATCGTCGAGGATCCGCTCAACGGCTTTCGATTCACCGGCCGTGGCAATCTCGTCGGGGTGATCACCAACGGCACCGCCGTGCTCGGCCTCGGCGCGATCGGGCCGCTCGCCGCCAAGCCGGTGATGGAAGGCAAGGCGGTGCTGTTCAAGAAATTCGCCGGCATCGACGTGTTCGACATCGAACTCGAACAACGGGATCCGCAGAAGCTCATCGAAGCGATCGTCGCGCTGGAGCCGACCTTCGGCGCGATCAATCTCGAGGACATCAAGGCGCCCGAGTGTTTCGTGGTGGAGCGCGAACTGCGCCGACGGATGAAGATCCCGGTGTTCCACGACGATCAGCATGGTACGGCGATCATCGTCGCCGCGGCCTTGCTCAACGGGCTGCAGGTGGTCGGCAAGTCCATCGCGGAGATCAAACTGGTGGTGAGCGGTGCCGGCGCGGCGGCGCTCGCCTGCGTCGATCTGCTGCTCGACCTGGGCCTGCCGCGCGAGCACGTCTGGCTCAGCGACCTCGCCGGCGTCGTCTACGAGGGAAGACGCGAGCTGATGGACCCGGACAAGGAGCGCTTCGCGCAGCGCACCGGGGCGCGCACGCTCGCCGAGGTGATCGAGGCGGCCGACGTCTTCCTCGGGCTGTCCGCCGGCGGCGTGCTGAAGGCCGAGATGGTCGCGCGTATGGCGTCCCGCCCACTGATCTTCGCACTCGCCAACCCGACGCCCGAGATCCGGCCGGAGGAGGTGAGAGCGGTGCGTGCCGACGCGATCGTCGCCACCGGCCGCAGCGACTATCCGAACCAGGTGAACAACGTACTGTGTTTCCCGTTCATCTTCCGCGGGGCGCTCGACGTCGGCGCGACGGCGATCACGCGGCCGATGGAGATCGCGGCCGTGCACGCGATCGCCGATCTCGCGCGCCGCGAACAGAGCGACGTGGTGGCCGCCGCTTACGCGGGCATCGGACAGCTCACCTTCGGGCCGGAGTACCTGATCCCCAAGCCGTTCGATCCTCGCCTGATCGTGCAGATCGCGCCTGCGGTCGCGCGCGCCGCGATGGAGTCCGGCGTCGCGACCCGACGAATCGACGACCTGGAGGCCTACGCCCAGCGCCTGCAGCAATTCGTGTATCAGAGTGGCACGCTGATGCAGCCGATCTTCGCGGCGGCCCGCAAGATCCCGTCCGAACGCAAGCGCATCGTGTTCGCCGAGGGCGAGGACGAACGCGTGCTGCGCGCGGTGCAGATCGCCATCGACGAGAGTATCGCGGTGCCGACGCTGATCGGACGCCCGGCGGTGATCGAGCGCAGCATCCGCCGCTACGGGCTGAGGATGCGGATCGGCGAGGACGTGAACATCGTCAACCCCGAGAGCGACGAGCGTTACCGCCGCTACTGGCAGGCATATCATGAGATCACCCGGCGCCGAGGCGTGACCTCGCAGTACGCCAAGCTCGAGATGCGCCGACGCACGACCCTGATCGCGGCGATGCTGCTGCGCATGGGGGAGGTCGACGGGCTGGTCTGCGGCACCATCAGCACCACCGCCCGCCACCTTCACTACATCGATCAGGTCATTGGCAGGCGTCCAGGGGTGGGTGTCTACGGGGCGATGTGCGGTCTGATCCTGCCGGGACGGCAGGTGTTCATCGTCGACACCCACGTCAACGTCGATCCGAGCGCGGGAGAACTGGCCGAGATCACCCGGCTCGCGGTCGAACAGGTGCGCACCTTCGGTCTCGAGCCGAAGGTTGCGCTCCTCTCGCACTCGAATTTCGGCAGCAGCGACGCCCCTTCGGCGCAGAAGATGCGCGCCACCCTCGAACTCCTGCGCGAGCGCCTGCCGCAGCTGGAAGTCGACGGGGAAATGCACGGCGATTGCGCCCTCGACGAAACGGTGCGGCGGTCGATCCTCGAGGACAGCACACTGAGCGGCAGCGCGAATTTGCTGGTGTGTCCGAATCTGGACAGCGCCAACATCGCCTACAACCTGCTGAAATCGGCGGCCGGCCACAACATCGCCATCGGTCCGATCCTGCTCGGCTGCGCGCGCCCCGCGCACATACTGACCGCGGCCGCCACCGTGCGCCGCATCGTCAACTCGACGGCGATCGTGGCCGCGGACGCGAATCGCGGCAGCCCGACCCAGGTCTGCGCTGCGCGGTAGTATGCTCCTCATGCGTCGGCGCGTGGCGTCGCGGCGGGAGCGGACATGGTCGAGATCTACAAGGGTTGGCAGTGCATCGGGTGCGGCAAGATCGACGTCGATCGACCCTGCGTCGGCATCTGTCAGGACCGCCCGGCGCGCGTCGTGCTCGCCGAGGACTACGAGGCGCTCGCCGAGCGCAATCGCCGCCTCGAATCGGTGGTGAGACGCCTCGTCTGGGCGAAGCCCCGGCCCGGTCACTGGGAGGAGTCGTTCAAAGCGCTGCAGGCCGAGGCGATCGAGCTGAGCCGCGAATGACACCGCGCTCCATGCTGATCGGCGGCGAGCGCATCCTCCCGCAGGACCTCGCCCTGCGCGAAATCCGTAATCCCGCCACTCAGGCGCCGCTCGCCACGGTGGCCGATGCCGGAGTCGCCGAGGTCGCGCGTGCGATCGAAGCGGCTTCGGCGGCGCGGCCGCGGTGGCGCACGCTCGCGGCACCGTTGCGCCAGGATCGCCTCGCCTCGGTCGGCGCCTGGCTGCGCGAGCGTGGCGAGCCGCTCGCGGCTCTGCTGGCGCGCGAGTCCGGCGCACCGCTCGGCGAGACGATCGACGAGATCGCCGAACTCGACCCCGCGGTCCCGGTCGCTGCGCAACGTGTGCCGGAACCGGCATCCGGAGCCGAGCCTTCCGGGGGCATCGTCGTCGTGCTGGCCGCCTTCGATCGCCCGCTCGCGAGCTGGCTACCCGCGGCGGTCGCCGCGCTCGCGGCCGGCGATACCGTGATCGTCGTCGCATCGAGCGAAGCCCCTCTGGCGGCGCTCGAAGCGGCGGATGCATTCGCCGCGCTGCCGGCGGGGGTGTTCAATCTCTTGGTCGGCGCAGAGCCGGTGCTGCCCGCGCTGCTCGCGGCGCCCGAGGTCGCACGGATCCTCGCCTCAGGGGCCGGCGCCGCGCGCGTGGCCTACGCGGAGGCGGCGCGCCAGGCGGGCCGAACGATCGAATTCGAGGATGTGAACCTCGAGGCGCTGCTGGTGTGCGCCGGTGCGGATCTCGAATTCGCGGCCGCCGGGGTGCTCTGGGCTTGCCTGCGCCGCAGCGGCCAGAGCAGCGTCGCGCGCGCGCGCGTCTACGTCGAGTCGGCGGCGGCCGCGGCCCTCGCCGATCAGGTGCACCTTCAGGCCGCGTTTCTCGAGGTCGGCGATCCGGCGAAGCCGGAGACCGATCTCGGTCCGCTGATCAGTCACGCGGCCCTGCGCCGTGCCGAGGAGCAGGTCGCGCGCGCGCTGAAGGATGGGGCTCGGCTGAAGCTCGGCGGACGCGCGTTCCAGCCCTGGGGCCTGCCCGGACACTTCTTGCAGCCCACCGTGCTCGCCGCCGCGCGCCCGGGCTCGCTGGCGGCGCGTGGCGAGATCCTCGCACCGGTGATCAGTCTGATCGAGTGCAGGGATGCGGCCGCGGCCTGTACCGAGGCCGGATCACAAGGGGCGCGCGGCCTCGCGGTATTCGCGGGCGATGCCGGCGCGGCGCTCGAGGCGGCTCGCGCCGCGCGGATACCCGCGCGGCACGTGGTCGCGCGCGATCCACGATGGTTTCCGTACCGCGATCGCCCCGGGGCCTCGGCGGTGGCGGTCGCGAGGTCGTGAACGTGGATCTGACGGAGCTCGCCGGCGAAGCCGAGGCCGCCGGCCTCGCCTGCCGCGGGGGATTTCATCCCGGTCCGGAGGATGGGTTGCCCGGGTTCGCCGACGGCTCTGCGGTCGCCACCGTGGTGCTGCTCGGTTTCGTTGGCGCGCAACAGTGGACCCGATTCGCGACGTCAGCGGAGTTCGCCGACGGCCGCTCCGATGCGCTCGATCGCTGGTCTCGCCGGCAGATCGACGCGCTCGCCGCCCGTCATGCGGCCATGGCCTTCTATCCGAGCGAGGGACCGCCGTGGTGGCCGTTCCAGCGCTGGGCGATGCGCGCCGAACCGGTGTTCCCGTCACCGATCGGCGTGTTGATCCATCCGCGCTTCGGCCTGTGGCACGCCTATCGCGGTGCGCTCGCGCTGCGCACGCGGCTCGCATTGCCGGCGCGCGAACCGGTGGCCCATCCCTGCGAGAGCTGCGCGGCGAAGCCCTGCCTCGCGACCTGCCCCGTCGGGGCGGTTCGCGTGAACGGCTACGATCATCGCGGCTGCGCCACGCACGTTGCCGCCCCGGCCGGCCGCGATTGCCTCGAATTCGGCTGTCTGGCGCGACGCAGCTGCCCGGTAGGGCGCGAATACCGCTACGCGCCGGCGCAGGCGCGCTTCCACATGGCGGCGTTCATCGGCGAGCGTCGAGATCGAAACGCAGGCTCGTGAGCGCCGTCTGAGCGCCGTCACGGTCCCAGAGCCACTCCTCGAACGAGCTGCGGCCGTCGTCGCCGATGCGGATCAGGGTCGAGCAGCGGGTGCCGTAGTCCGGTGAACGCACGAAGGCGCTCGAGAGCAATCGCTCCCATTCGAGGCTCACGCCGGTGCGCGGTAGCTCGTGGTCCGCGGCCGGCCGATCGTCGCGCAGCAACTCCAGTATCGGAGCGGAGTCGGCGCCGATCCCATCGATCGCGGTGGCCAGACGCGACTTCGCGCGCTCGACCTTGGGCCAGGGCGTGTCGAGCAGATGGTTCGACAGTCCGTAGATGCCGGGCGGCAGCTCCCGGCCGCTCCCGCGCGCGCTCTCGTAGACACCGAGCCGCTCGCCGTCGCAATACAACAGGTTGAAGGGATTGTAACGGGGGCCGACCTCGACGAGATGGGCGAGAGCGGCATCGAGAGCCGTGTGCTGCGCAAGCAGATCGACCACCAGTGCGCCGCGGCTCGGCGCATCCCGGCGCTGCGATTGCGGATCGCGGAAATTCGTCAGCGCC
Source organism: Gammaproteobacteria bacterium (assembly GCA_028870275.1). GTDB lineage: Bacteria > Pseudomonadota > Gammaproteobacteria > Steroidobacterales > Steroidobacteraceae > Bog-1198. The sequence continues at coordinate 12,920 of JAGWPY010000023.1, forward strand.
GCGAAGGCGCCGTCCCGCCGCAGCGCGAGCCAGGTGCCTCCGGCCACGCGATCCCGACCGGCGAGCAACTGCGGCCGATCCGGCCACCAGTGCGCCGCTTCGCTCGCCCTGGCATGGAACTCGTCGCGATTGGCCGCGAGGATGCAGGGGAAGCGCGCATGGGATCGCCAGACGACCAGCACCAGGCACATCCGTGCGCCCTCAGAGGGGCTGACGCGACGGCGCCCCGCCGTCGTGGTCGCGATCCGGCCTGCGGTAGGGGTCCAGATGGGTCATCAGGTCGAGCACGCGGTGCCGCGCGAGCACGCGGCGGCGGGCCTCGACGGCGATCTCATGGCTCGCCTCGACGGTGAGTTGCGCGTCGACCTCGAGATGCGCGTCGACGACGATCAAATCGCCCATCTTGCGGGTGCGCAGATCGTGAACATCGTACACGCCCGGCGTCTCGCGCAGGGTGCGCCGGATCGCCTCCACTTCGACGCCGTCCGCGGCGCTGTCCATGAGATCGTGCAGCGCGCGCCAGCCGAAGTTCCATCCCATGCGCGCGATCAGGAAGCCGACGATCGCGGCGGCGATCGGGTCGAGCAGGGTATAGCCGGCAAGGTTGCCGAGGATGCCGAACGCGACCACGAGCGAGGAGGCCGCGTCCGAGCGCGCGTGCCACGCGTTGGCGACCAGCAGGCTCGACTTCACCCGGCTCGCGACCGCGATCAGGTACCGGAACAGGCCTTCCTTGACGAGTAGCGCCGTGCAGCCGACCCACAGGGCGATGCTGCCGACCTTTGGGATCGAACCCGGGTGCTCGAGCCGGTCGAACGCCTTCCACAGCATGCCGACGCCGACCAGGACCAGCAGCATGCCGAGCGCGAGCGAGGCGGCGGTCTCGAAGCGCAGGTGGCCGTAGGGGTGATCCTCGTCGGCATCGCGGTGGCTGTGGTGGCTCGCGAACAGCACGATGAAGTCCGATACCAGATCCGAGATCGAATGGACGCCGTCGGCGACCAGGCCCTGGGAGCGGGCCAGCAGACCGATCGTCACCTGCGCGAGCGCGAGCGCTGCATTCACCGCGACGCTCACCCAGGTGCTGCGCTGGGCGGCGGCGGCACGGCGCGCGAGCAGTTGCGGCGGGTCCTCTGAATCGATGTGCAGGGGTTCTTCGATCATGCGACGCCAATGTAGCCTGAATCCGCGACGATCGCATGACCGCGCGGACGTGGCGGGC
>JAGWPY010000176.1 GCA_028870275.1 Gammaproteobacteria bacterium
GGCTGGGGCGTCGGCGGCATCGAGGCCGAGGCGGCCATGCTCGGCCAGCCGGTCACCATGCTGATTCCCCAGGTGATCGGCTTCAAGCTGAGCGGCACGCTCCCGGCGGGCGCAACGGCGACCGATCTGGTGCTGACCGTGACCGAGATGCTGCGCAAGAAGGGCGTGGTCGACAAGTTCGTGGAGTTCTTCGGCGATGGCCTGAAGGGGCTGCCGCTCGCCGACCGTGCCACCATCGCCAACATGTCGCCGGAATTCGGGTCGACCTGCGGTATCTTCCCGATCGACGAGGAGACGATCCGCTACCTAAAGCTCACCGGCCGATCCGCCGAACAGGTCGCCCTGGTGGAAGCGTACGCGCGCGCTCAGGGCCTGTGGCGGCTCGACGGTGCGGCGCCCGCGGAGTATACGGACGTGCTCGAGCTCGATCTCGGCACGGTCGAGCCCTCGCTCGCCGGGCCCAAGCGTCCCCAGGACCGCGTGCCGCTGCGCAGCTCACAGGGGGCGTTCCGCGCCAGCCTCGCGAAGATGGCCGAGGAGCGCTCGCGGAAGAATCCCCGGGCGAACGGCAGCGCCACCGCGGCGATCGGCGGGCGGAGCGTCGAAGTCAAGGACGGCAGCGTGCTGATCGCGGCAATTACCAGTTGCACCAACACCTCGAACCCGGCCGTGCTGATCGCCGCCGGGCTGCTCGCGCGCAATGCCGCGGCGCGCGGCCTGAAGGCCAAGCCCTGGGTGAAGACTTCGCTCGCCCCCGGTTCGCGGGTCGTCACCGAGTACCTCAAGAAGGCCGGCCTGTTGACCGAGCTCGAGAAGCTCGGGTTCTACACGGTCGGCTACGGCTGCACGACTTGCATCGGCAATTCCGGTCCGCTGCTGCCCGAAGTCTCCGAGGCGGTGCGCGGCGGAGAGGCGATCGCCGTGTCGGTGCTCTCCGGCAACCGTAATTTCGAGGGACGCGTCCATCCCGAGGTGAAGATGAATTTCCTCGCCTCCCCGCCCCTCGTGGTGGCCTATGCACTGGCCGGCACGATGGACATCGATCTCGCCGCCGAGCCTCTCGGCCAGGGGAGCGACGGCCGACCGGTGTACCTGAAGGACCTCTGGCCCTCGCCACAGGACGTGGCCGGCGCGATCGGCGCGTCGATCGACTCGGCCATGTTCCGGCAGAGCTATGCGAACGTGTTCGCCGGCGACGCCAACTGGAGCGCGATCCGCACGCCGGCCGGCAAGATCTACGCCTGGGACGCCAAGTCGACGTACGTGAAGAATCCCCCGTATTTCGACGGCATGACGATGACCCCGGGCGCGATCGGCGACATCCATGGAGCCCGCGCGCTCGCAGTGCTCGGCGACTCGGTGACCACCGACCACATCTCGCCCGCCGGAAACATCGCCAAATCCAGCCCCGCGGCCAGATACCTCCTCGAACAGGGCGTCGCCCCGACGGATTTCAATTCCTATGGCGCACGGCGCGGCAATCACGAAGTCATGATGCGTGGCACCTTCGCCAACATCCGACTGCGCAATCTGCTGCTGCCGGGCACCGAGGGCGGCGTCACGGTCTACCTGCCGACCGGCGAACAGACCTCGATCTTCGACGCGGCCATGAAATACAAGGCCGACGGCACGCCCCTCGTGATCCTCGCGGGCAAGGAGTACGGCACCGGAAGTTCGCGCGACTGGGCCGCCAAGGGCACGATGCTGCTCGGCGTGCGCGCCGTGATCGCCGAGAGCTTCGAGCGCATCCATCGCTCCAATCTGATCGGCATGGGTGTGCTGCCGCTGCAGTTCCTGAATGGCCAGAATGCGGCCAGCCTCGGGCTCGACGGGCGGGAGCGTTTCGAGATCACCGGTCTCGACCAGGGCGCGGCCAAGACCGTGACCGTCACGGCGACCGCGGACGACGGCCGCAGCACGCGCTTCGAGGCGCGGGTGCGCATCGATACCCCGAAGGAACTGGAGTACTACCGGCACGGCGGCATCCTGCACTACGTGCTGCGTCAGATCGCCCAATCCGGCAAGGCGGCTTGAGGGTCGGGCCGAGCCAGATGCCAAGCGAGCCCGCGGAGCGCCTCGTCGAGGGGGCGACCGCGGGCCTCGCGGTATTCGACCTGGATGGCACGCTCACCTGGCGCGACACGCTGCGCCCCTTTCTGCTCGGCTATCTGCGTCGGCGGCCGGCAAGGATCCTTCGTCTGTGGCGGGCGCCCGCGTACCTGCTCGCCTATCTGCTCGGGGGAGCCGACCGGGGTGCCCTCAAGGCAAGGCTGATCCGCATGGTCCTCGGCGGGCGATCCCGACCGGAAATCGACCGCTGGGCCGACGAATTCACCGCTTCGCTCGCCGCGCGCGGGGCGTTTCGCCCGGCGGCGCTCGCCTGCCTGCGCCGACACCGCGATGCGGGCGATCGGTTGGTGCTGCTGTCGGCGAGTCCCGATCTGTACGTCCCGCGGATCGGCGCCTCTCTCGGGTTCGACGAGACGATCTGTACCGGCGTCCGATGGAGCGGCGAGCAGCTCGATGGCTCGCTGTCCACCGCGAATCGCCGCGGCGAGGAAAAGGTGCGCTGTCTCGTGGCCTTGCGCCAGCGCCATCCGGGGCTGCGCGTGACCGCTTATGGCAACAGTGGCTCGGACCTGCCCCACCTGCGGCTTGCCGAGCGGGCCTTGCTCGTCAACGCCAGCCATCGCGCCCGCGCCTCGGCCCGCTCGCTGGGCGTCACGGTCGGCGAATTCGAGAACTTCGGCGCCTGAGCAGGTCCTTCGGCCGGTAAACATGGCTTGCCCATGAAACCAAGCGGCGATTCGCCGGTCTACGGTGCATATCCCGCGAATAATGCTCGTTCGCATCAGGAGTCGAACCATGCGCAAGCGAACCTCCACCCCCGGCATCCGCCCCTCGGACATCACGCCGGAACGGGTCTTTCATTCCCGTCGCGCATTGCTCGGCGCCGGATTCGGCCTGGCGGCGGCCGGCGTGGTGGGCGGGCGCGCCGCGTCGGCGGCGCCGGCCACGGGCGTCCTGCCGTTCACGCTCGACCGGGCCGATAGCGTCGCCGACCGGCCGAACAGCTTCGAAGACATCTCCACCTACAACAACTACTACGAGTTCGGTACCGGCAAGTCCGATCCGGCGAGAGAAGCGCAACACTTTCGCACCTCGCCCTGGAGTGTCACGATCGGCGGGGAGGCCGAGGTTCGCGGCACCTTTCATCTGGAGGACCTACTTAGGCCGCTTCCGCTGCAGGAGCGGATCTACCGCTTCCGTTGCGTCGAGGCCTGGTCGATGGTGGTGCCCTGGGTCGGCTTTCCGCTGCGCGATCTGCTGCAACGCTTCAAGCCCAACTCGAACGCGAAGTTCGTCGCGTTCAAGACTCTGTACGATCCGGCCCAGATGCCGGGTCAGCGCGTGCCGGTCCTCCCCTGGCCCTACGTCGAGGGGCTGAGGATCGACGAGGCCATGCACCCGCTCACGATGCTGGTCGTCGGACTGTATGGCAAGGTTCTGCCGAACCAGAACGGCGCGCCCCTGCGGCTCATCGTCCCCTGGAAATACGGCTTCAAGAGCATCAAGGCGATCGTCGAGATACAATTCACCCGCACCCAACCCGCGACGACCTGGTCCGGCGCGGCCCCCAACGAGTACGGCTTCTATGCGAACGTCAACCCAGCCGTGGACCATCCACGCTGGAGCCAGGCGACCGAGCGGCGACTCGGCGGCGGCCTCTTCGCGCCGCGTATCCCCACCCTGCCATTCAACGGCTACGGCGCGGAAGTCGCCTCGCTCTACCGCGGCATGGACCTGCGGAGATACTTCTGATGCGGTTCACGCGCTGGTTTCTGAAGCCCGCAGTGTTCCTCGCCTGCCTCTGGCCGGCGCTGCGCCTCGCCGCGGGTGCCGCCGGATGGCACGGCGCCACGCTGGGCGCCGACCCGGTCGCGGCGCTGCTGCATGGTGCCGGCCGCTGGGGGCTCAATTTCCTGATGATCACGCTGTGCATGACGCCGCTGCGCGTTCTGAGCGGATCGAGCCTGCCGCTGCGATTTCGCCGCATGTTCGGCCTGTTCTCGTTCTTCTACCTGGTGATGCACCTGCTGATCTACGTGGTGCTCGACCAGAGTCGTGACCTGCACGCGGTGCTCGAGGACGTGCTCAAGCGGCCCTACATCACGATCGGCATGCTGGCGCTCGCCATGATGGTTCCGCTTGCGGCCACCTCGACTCAAGGAGCGATGCGCCGGCTCGGACGCCGCTGGACCACTCTCCACCGGCTGATCTATCCGATCGCGGTCCTCGGCGTGTGGCACTTCTGGTGGCAGGTCAAACGGGACCTGCGCCAGCCGATCCTGTACGCCGCCGGACTCGCGCTGCTGCTCGGCTACCGCTACTGGCGCGAGCGCCGCTCGCAGGCGCGGCGGCTCAGCGTCTCACGCCTTGCAGCGACTGATGGAGCTTGAGAAGCAGGGTCTCGGTGGTCTCCCAATCGATGCAGGGATCGGTGATCGAGACTCCATACTCGAGCTGCGCGAGATCCTTCGGAATGGGCTGATTGCCCGCCCGCAGGTGGCTCTCGAGCATGAGACCGACGATCGAGCGGTTCCCTTCCAGGATCTGCATCACGCAATTCTCGGCCACCAGGGGCTGTAGCGCCGGGTCCTTGTTCGAATTGCCGTGACTGCAGTCGACCACGATGTTGGCGGGCAGCCGCGCACCGTGCAATTCCCGCTCGGCAACGGCGATGCTGACCGCGTCGTAGTTCACGCGGCCGCCGCCGCCGCGCAATACGATATGGGCGTGGGAGTTGCCCCGCGTACGGAACACCGCCGACTGCCCCTGCTGCGTAATGCCGAGGAAGTGGTGCGGACGGCGAACGGACTGCAGGGCGTTGATCGACGCGGCGAGACTCCCGTCGGTCCCGTTCTTGAAACCCACCGGGGTCGACAGGCCGCTGGCCATTTCCCGGTGCGTCTGCGACTCCGTGGTGCGCGCCCCGATGGCGGTCCAGGTCACCAGTTCGGATAGATACTGCGGCATGATCGGGTCGAGCGCTTCGGTACCGGCCGGCAGGCCGAGCTCCGCGATGTACAGGAGCAGTTCGCGGGCCAGGTGGATCCCCTTCTCGATGTGGAAGGAGTCGTCGAGGTCGGGGTCGTTGATCAGCCCCTTCCAACCAACCGTGGTGCGCGGCTTCTCGAAATAGACGCGCATGATGGGCAACAGGGTCGATTCCACGCGCCTCGACAGTTCGCGCAGCCGATTGGCATATTCGCGTGCCGCCGTGACGTCGTGGATCGAGCACGGTCCGACCACCACGAACAGGCGCGGATCGCCCCGATCGAGGATCGCGCGTACGGCCTGGCGCGCCCGATAGACGGTCGCCGCGGCACGCTCGGTCATCGGCAAGCGACGCTTGACCTCCTCGGGTGTCGCGAGCAGCTCGCTGGAGAGTACGTTGACGTTCTGCAACTGGTCTTGGATGTTCACCTTGGATCTGCCTACATAGAAGTTCTGACGGCCCAGAGTTCCGGGAAGAATTTCAGCTCCAGCGCCTTGTTGAGATACGTGACCCCGCCCGTTCCGCCCGTGCCACGCTTGTGACCGATGATCCGCTCGACCGTCTTCGCGTGAGCGAAACGCCACAGCTGAAACTTGTAGTCGAGGTCGATCAGCCGCTCGGCGAGCTGATAGAGCTCCCATTCCTTCTCGGCGTTGTGATAGACGCTGAGCCAGGCCGCCGCCACCGCCTTGCTCGCCTGATAGGGCCTGGAGAAATCGCGGTCGATACATGAGGCGGGAAGATCGAAGCCCCGCCGGCTGAGCAGACGAAGGACTTCGTCGTACAGACTGGGCGAGCGCAGCGCACGAAGAAGCGCCTCGTGGCTCGGCGGATCGTTGCGAAAGACCTTGATCAGGTCCTCGTTCTTGTTGCCGATGAGGAACTCGAGCAGCCGGTACTGGCGCGACTGGAAACCGGAGGACTTGCCGAGGGCGTTGCGGAATGCCGAGTAATCGGCCGGCGTGATCGTCGCGAGCACGTCCCAGGACTGGAGTAGTTGCTGCTGGATGGTCGAGATCCGCGCCAACATCTTGAACGTCGGACCGATGTCGTCACGCCGAACGCAGTCCATCGTCGCGGTCAGTTCGTGGAGCCAGAGCTTCATCCACAGTTCGGACGACTGATGAATCACGATGAAGAGCATTTCGTCGTGCTGGTAGGACAGCGGGTGCTGCGCATCGAGCAGCTTGTCGAGGTGCAGGTACTGGCCGTAGCTCAGCGTGTCGGCGAGATCCCAGTACACCTGCTCGTCGCTCAGATCGACGAACGGCTTGATCGGCGGAGGCGCTTCGCTCACGGGGGGATCAGGACTCGAACACCCAGCCGGGCACGGCGCGCCAGCCGGCGACCAGCTCGCGGTCGAGCCGCCGGTAGTCCGGTTCCAGCGATTCCACCAGGCGCCAGAACCGGCTGGAATGGTTCATGTGGCGCGCATGCGCCAGTTCGTGGACGAAGAGGTATCTAACGACCGGTTCGCGCAGGAACAGGAGCGAGGCGTTCAGGCTGATCGTGCCCCGGGACGAACGGCTACCCCAGCGGGTACGCTGCTGCCGGATCACGACGCGCGGCACCTCGACATCGAGATCCGCCGCGAGGCACAGCAGCCGTGGTTCGAGCCGCTGCGCGGCCGCGCACTTCAACCATCTGCGCAACCGCTCGCGCAGCGCGCTCGCCTCGCCCGCGCCCACGATCAGCCGGTCCTCCTCGACCCGCAGGCCTCGTGCCCCTTTCGGGCGCCAGTCCACGGTGAAGCGCTCTCCGGTCAGTTCGAAGCGGATTTCGGCGGGCGCCCGCTCTTCGGGCCGGCCCGCGGAACGCATGGCAGCCGACTTGCGCTCGATCCATGGAGAGAAGCGCTCGACGAAGTCGCGCACGGTCTTTGGCCCCACCCCGACCGGCACGACGATCTCCACGCGGCCCCCGACGTGCACGCGCGCCGTGAGGCGGCGTGCGCGTGCGCTCACGCGCACCGCGAACGGTTCCCGCGCGGGTCGTGCGTCGAACAACGAGAGTTGCATGCCTGAATGATCCACGCGCCGGGTCTCCGAGTGCGGATCATATCATCGGAACGACGGCGGACCGGTCATTCCCGCGACAGCAGGCGCAGTTCGCGCCTTGCGGCGCTGAAGTCCGGCGCGGCGAGCAAGGCCTTTTCGATCCAGTTGCGGGCTCCGAGCCGGTCGCCGCGGATCCGCAGCTGATGGCCGAGAGCGAGATAAGCCTCGGCATGACCCCAGCTCGGCGACCCGACTCCCGTCGATGCGCTGCGCTCGAACCCTTCCGCGGCGGCATGCAGACCCCGCAGGCCCGCCTCCGCCGCCGCCGAGCGGGGGGCTGCCTGCGCGAGGGCCTGCTCGGCGCCGATCAGCAACACCCGGGGATTGTCCGGAGCGATCCTTTCGGCCGCCGCCAGGTCCCGCCGCGCCCGCTCCCGCAGATACGGCGACTCGAAGCGGCGCCGGCCCGCGAGCAAGAAGTAGCAGGCCGACCTCAAGGCGAGCGCCTCGACCGAGCGAGGATCCCGACGCAAGAGCGCATCGAGCTCGCGCACGCAGTCGCCCGCCGCCGCGTCGGCGCCCCGATCGCCGGCGCGCAGCACCAGTTCGGCGCTTCGATAGTCCGCGTGGGCGAGATCGTAGCGCAGCGCCGCTCCGTCATCGCCGGCGGACACGCGTGCACCGAGCGTCTGCCGTATGTCCTGCAGGGCGTTGCCATCCTCGGTCTGATAGGCATAGACGATCCGCACCTGCCAGTCGCCGCCGCGCTGCGCGCGCGCCGGCGCGATCGGTGTCGCCGCAAGCACCGTGAGCCCCATGAGCCATCCGCAGCCGAAGCGCATTTGCCGTCCTCGCGTCTACAATGCGCGGCAAACTATCACATCCGGGGGCCGGCCTTGACGGACGCATTGATCGATATCGGCGCGAACCTGACCCATCAGAGCTTCGCGGGAGACCTCGATGCGGTGCTGACGCGCGCCGCGGCCGCGGGGGTCGGGCAGCTGGTCGTGACCGGAGCCGATCTCGCGAGCTCTCGTCAGGCCGCGGCGCTCGCGGCGGCCCGGCCCGGCACGCTCCATGCGACCGCGGGGGTGCATCCGCATCACGCGACGAGCGACCCGCGGAGCGAACGGCAGGCGTTCCTCGAGCTGCTGGCGATGCCCCAGGTGGTGGCCGCGGGCGAATGCGGTCTCGACTACTACCGCGACCTCTCGCCCCGACCGGAGCAGCGACGAGCCTTCGCGGCCCAGCTGGAATTCGCGGTGCTCGCGCGCAAACCGGTCTTTCTGCATCAGCGCGATGCGCACGGCGATTTCGTGGCGATCCTGTCCGAATTCATGCCGCGGCTCACGGGTGGAGTCGCGCACTGCTTCACCGGCGGGCTCGCGGAACTCGAATGCTACCTCGAACTCGGCCTGCTGATCGGCGTGACCGGCTGGGTCTGCGACGAGCGCCGCGGCGGCGCGCTGCGCGAGGCCGTGCCGCGCATACCGCTGGATCGCCTGATGGTCGAAACGGACGCGCCCTACCTGCTGCCCCGGGACCTGTCGCCCGCTCCGGCCTCCCGACGCAACGAACCCGCCTACCTGCCCCACGTCGTGCGCGCGGTGGCGACTTTGCGCGCGGCGGAGTTCGGGGCGATCGCGGCCGCGACGACGGCCAATGCTCGCCGCTTCTTCGCTCTGCCGGAGTGACGCCCCACCGGTCTTCTCGCCGCCGCCCTAGAGGTTGGTGAACTCGTGCGGACTCGGGCGCAGCTGCGGGAGCATCGTCTCCCAGGCGCCGAGATACGCCGAGACGGTGCCGCTCCACTGCGCGTCGCGCACGACCGCCGGAAACTCCGCGTCCAGTCCGTCGAGCATGATCACTCCCGTCGGGCGGCCTTTCTCGAAGCGCCCGGCGTCCGAGAACACCAGGCGCCCCTGCACCGGCACCTCGCCCACCAGCGCCTTCACGGCCGCGATCCGGTCATAGAGCGCCGGCTGGGGATTGTCGAAGGTGTAGCGCCGACCGCGGTTCAGTACCGTCCATTCGCTCATCTGGTCGCCGCCGAAGATCAGCCCCGGGACGCGGCGGGTATCGAGAATCAGCACTCCGCGCGGCGTGAGCAGCAGATGATCCAGGTGGAAGTACCCGCCCATGCCGTCCGGGACCAGTACCCGGTGGCGGGCCGCGATCGCGATGCGCTCCAGACGCGCGAGCAGATCGCGGCGGCGCTTGCGCCGTCGGTGTGAGCGCAGCGCCACGGCGGCTGCGAGCGCGAGCGCGAGCGCGGCGGCCGCGGCCGCGAGCCACCGCACCGTGATATCGCTCAGGATCATTCGATCGCCGCGGCCAGCGCCTCGAGATCCGGCGCGACGTCCGTGACCCGTTGCGGCAGGCTGAGCAGCGCGGCGAGGCTCTCAGGCACCGCGACCGGCTTGCCCAACAGAGGTTCGACGATCTCGTTGAATTTCGCCGGATGCGCGGTCGCGACCAGCACCCAGGGACGGTTCCGGCGCTCCGCCGCGGGCAGGCGCGCATAGACCTCGGCTGCCGTCGCGGTGTGCGGACACCATTCCCGCCCCAGGCGGACATGGTCGGCGCGAATGCGCTCGCGGATCGCCCCATCGTCGACGCTGTCGGCGGAGATCCGCTCGCGCAGCGTCTCGAACCGCGGGAACAGCGCGCGCAGGCGCTCCATGTTGCTCGGATTGCCGACGTCCATCGCCGAGGCGAGGGTTGCGATGCTCGGTCGTGGCCGCCAGTCTCCGCTCGCGAGGTAGTCCGGAACGGTGCGGTTGGCGTTGTGCGCGAGCACGATCCGATCGATCGGCAGACCGAGCGCGCGGGCCCAGACCGCCGCGAAGGCGTTGCCGAGATTGCCAGCGGGGATCACGAAATTGGCCGGCTGGCCGGTGCGCCGGCGGATTTCCAGGCTCGAGGCGACGTAGTAGGCCATCTGCGGGAGGAGCCGGCCGATGTTGATGCTGTTCGCCGAGCTGAACCGGTGCCGCTCGCGCAGCCGCGCATCGACGAACGCCTCCTTGACCAGCCGCTGGCAGTCGTCGAAGGTCCCGTCGACCCGCAGCGATTTCACGTTCTCGCCCCAA
>JAGWPY010000177.1 GCA_028870275.1 Gammaproteobacteria bacterium
CCACACCGCGGCGACGATCATCGCGAGGTTGGAGAGCACCTGGGTGAAGGCCGGCGGTCCGAATCGTCCGTAACTGTTCAGGACGCCGCTGGCGAGCGCGGTCATCGAGACGAACAGGATGTAGGGAAAGGTGATCCTGAGCATCTCCACCGTGATCGCATAGCGATCGCCGCCCGGAGCGAAACCCGGGGCGAACGCCCAGACGATCGCCGGCGCGGCGATCATCGCCAGGATCGACAGCGCGAACAGCGCAAGGCCAAGCGTTCCGGCGGCCCCGCTGACCAGCTCGCGCACCTCGGCCTCGCCCCGGCGCTGCTTGTACTCGGAGATCACCGGCACGAAGGACTGCGAGAACGCGCCCTCGGCGAACAGGCGGCGCAGGAAATTCGGGATCTTGTAGGCGACCAGGAACGCGTCCGCCACCGGCCCGCCGCCGAACAGGTGCGCCTGGGCGATGTCCCGGACGAGCCCCGTGATGCGCGACAACAGGGTCATCGACCCCAGGGTCGTCGTCGATTTGAAGATGGATCGGCTCATCCGCGCCCGCCACTATACCAAGCGCCCGGGCTGGGCGGCCGGCAGCGATTGACAAGCCGGGAGCCCCACCGGACAATACGCGGCTCTTTTTGAGGAGTCAGCGCTTGGCCAACACGAAATCCGCGGAAAAAGCGGCGCGTCAATCGACGAAGCACCGCGCCCGCAACGATGCCATGACCTCGAAGTTGCGTACCGCGATCCGCAAGGCGACGCTCGCGATCAAGGCCGGTCAGCAGGCCGAAGCGCTCGCCGCGCTCGAGGCCGCGGTCCCGGTCATCGACGGCATGGTGAACAAGGGCATCATTCATCGCAACAAGGCCGCTCGGCACAAGAGCCGCCTGACCCGCCAGGTTCGCGCACTCGCGAAGTGAACCCGACCCGCCGCCGCGCTCATGGGGGCGCGGCGGCGGTCTCCTGCGCCGCGTCGGCCGGATCGGCCCGCGGGTGCTCCTCGAGATAGTGCATCACGTCCTGCACGAGGCGCGGCGTTCCCTCGCCGGTCGCGCCGGAAATCAGGTACACGGGGCCGCGGAAACGCAGCCGCCGCACGATCTCTCGCGAGCGCTTCTGCGCCTCCGCCGGCTCGAGCAGGTCGATCTTGTTGATGAGCAGCCAGCGCTCTTTCGTGGCGAGCTCTTTCGAGAACTTCTTGAGTTCGGCGAATATCGTCCTTGCGTCGCGCACCGGATCGGCCGACGGGTCGATCGGCGCCAGATCGATCAGATGCAGCAGCACGCGCGTGCGCTGCAGGTGCTTCAGGAAGCGGATACCGAGCCCGGCACCCTCGGCGGCGCCCTCGATCAGTCCCGGGATGTCGGCCATCACGAAGCTGCGTCCTGGACCGGCGGCGACCACGCCGAGATTCGGCGTCAAGGTCGTGAACGGGTAGTCGGCCACCTTCGGGCGAGCCGCCGACACCGCCCGGATCAAGGTGGACTTGCCCGCATTCGGCAAGCCGAGCAGGCCCACGTCGGCAATCAGCTTGAGTTCGAGTAAAAGCTCGCGCCGCTCGCCGGGCAGGCCGAGCCCGGCCTTGCGCGGCGCCCGATTGGTGCTCGACTTGAAGCGGGTGTTGCCCCAGCCGCCCTTGCCGCCGCGGGCGACCAGCAGCGTCTGGCCCGCCAGGGTGAGGTCGCCGAGCATCTCGCCAGTGTCCTTTTCCGTGACGACCGTGCCGACGGGCACGGCGACATACAGATCCTCGCCGCCCCGGCCCGCGCAGTCGTTGCCGCTGCCCCCCGCGCCGTTCTGCGCCTTGTAGGTCCGCTGGATGCGAAAGTCCGCGAGCGTGTTCATGCCCTCGACCGCGCGCAGGTAGACGCTGCCGCCCAAACCGCCGTCGCCGCCGTCCGGCCCGCCGAAGGGCACGAACTTCTCGCGACGGAAGCTCACGCAGCCCCGCCCGCCGTTGCCGGCCTGGACCTTCAGTGTCGCTTCGTCGATGAATTTCATGAGGCCGTGGACCTCGCCCGCGTGGCGCGCCGCTGCCGGGCGCCGGTCAAAACGAACGAGGGGACGGGCTTGGCGCCCGTCCCCTCGCGATCGATCCTGCTTCTCATCCGCGCGGCGGGCATCGGCGCCCGCCGCCGCCGCCTACTTGGCGACGACGCTCACGAAGGTCCGCTGCTCGGGACCCTTGATGCGGAACTGGACCACTCCGGCGGCGGTCGCGAACAGGGTGTGGTCCGTGCCGATGCCGACGTTGACGCCCGGGCGATAGACCGTACCGCGCTGGCGGATGATGATGTTGCCGGCCGCGACCTGCTCGCCGCCGAACTTCTTCACGCCGAGACGCTTCGAATGCGACTCGCGGCCGTTACGCGTACTGCCGCCCGCTTTCTTGTGTGCCATGTGTGTCGAGCCTCCTGAAAGGGATTGTTAGGCGACGATCCGCGTGATCTTCACGTCGGTATAGGGCTGGCGGTGATTGCCCTCGCGCTTGTAGTGCTTGCGACGGCGGAATTTCACGATCCGCACCTTGTCGCCCTTGCCATGCGACTCGACGGTCGCGAGCACCTTCGCGTTCCCCACGTAGGGGGCTCCGACCTTGACGTCGGCGCCCGCGCCGACGAGCAGCACCTGGTCGAACTCGACGCTCGCGCCCTGCGTCGCGTCAAGCTTCTCGATCCGGACGACGGATCCTTCCTGAACGCGGTATTGTTTGCCACCCGTGGCGATCACGGCATACATCGTTGCGACTCCAGCTGAGCGGTCCCCTCGGGACCCGCAAAAAAGAGCCGCGAAGTATACGATTCGACCGCCGAACGGTCAATTACCTGGAAGTCAGGAGCCCCGGCCGGGATGGGAGGGATGGGATGCGGATCCAGGATTATGCGCAACTCGATGCGGTCGCGCTCGCCCAGGCGGTGAGATCCGCAGAAATCAGCGCCGTCGAGGTGGTCGATGCGGCGATCGGCGCGATCGAGGCGCTCGACCCGCGGCTCAACGCCCTGGTGCTGCGCGATTTCGAGGGCGCGCGTCGCCAGGCCGCCACGACCCGGCGCGACGCGCCGCTCGCCGGCGTGCCCTTCCTCGTCAAGGATATCGGCGTGCACGTCGCCGGCTGGCCGACGACGATGTCCTCGCGTTTCTACGCAGGCGCCGCGCCCCGACCGGACAGCGAGATCGTGGCGCGCTGGCGTCGCGCCGGCGTGATCCTGCTCGGCAAGACCAATACTCCGGAGTTCGCCGACGACTTCATCACGGAACCGGCGTTTCGTGGCATCACCCGCAATCCCTGGAATCCGGGCGTGAGCGTCGGCGGCTCGAGCGGCGGCTCCGCCGCGGCGGTCGCGAGCGGCATGGTGCCGGTCGCGGGCGCATCGGACGTCGGCGGATCGATACGGGTACCGGCGGCCTGCTGCGGGCTGTTCGGCCTGAAGCCCTCGCGCGGCCTCAACCCGCTCGGCCCCTATTACGCCGAAGGCGGCAGCGGGCTGAACTGCGAGCACGTGATCACCCGCAGCGTTCGCGACAGCGCCGCCCTGCTCGATGCGACCGCGGGACCCGAGCCCGGCGCGCCCTACCGCGCGCACCGAGCGGTCGACTCCTATCTCGCCTCGCTGTCCTCGCCCACCCGCGCGCTGAGGATCGCGCTGGTCGAGGAAAGCCCCGGCCGTGCGCCGCTCGATCCGGGGATCGCGGCCGCGCTCCGCGAAACCGCGCGGCGGCTCGAAGGCCACGGCCACCTGGTGGAGCCCGAACGCCTGCCCGAAGAGGTGCACGCCGCGGCCGCCGGCGAGGAGCTTGGTGTCTTATGGCAAATGGACGTCGCGCTCGCGATCGACGATCGCGAACGCGAGCTCGGGCGCGAACCCGCGGGCGAGGAGCTCGAAGCCCTCGCCCGCCACATTCGCGACCGCATG
Source organism: Gammaproteobacteria bacterium (assembly GCA_028870275.1). Lineage (GTDB taxonomy): Bacteria > Pseudomonadota > Gammaproteobacteria > Steroidobacterales > Steroidobacteraceae > Bog-1198. The sequence continues at coordinate 3,903 of JAGWPY010000177.1, forward strand.
CGCTCGTTAGGTGCGCTCGATTACCTAAGGGCCCGTCGCGCCGCCCACCGCGTCGGTCTTGCGATGGCCCGACACTTCGAACACTACGACCTGCTGCTCACGCCGAGCACGGCTACGCCGCCGCCACCGGTCGGCTCGATCGTGAGCGACGGTCCAAGCTTCGACTACGAGCGCTGGGCGCGGACCTCCTACGGCTTTGCGCCCTACTCCGAGCTGTTCAACGTGACCGGACAACCGGCCGCGAGCCTGCCGGTCGCGCTCGATGCGCACGGTCTGCCGATCGGCATCCAACTCGTCGGACGCCAGGATCACGACCACGAGGTGCTCAAGGTCGCGGCAGCGCTCGAACGGGAAATCGCCTGGACCGAGCGGCATCCGCCGCTGTGGGCGGGCCGTCGGCTATCGCAGGCCTAGCGGCGCACCCTGCACAGCGCCCGGAGAAGTCGGGTAAGATGCCGCCGAGAGATTCATGACCATAGAAAAAATTCGGGGACTGGTCACCGCGGACCTTGCGGCCGTCGATCGCGTCGTCAAGGAACGACTCCGCAGCCCGGTGGCCCTCGTCGACCAAGTCGCGTCCTACATCATCCACTCCGGCGGCAAGCGTCTTCGGCCGCTGCTGGTACTGCTCGCGGCACGCGCCTGCGGCCACGATGGCGCTCGCCATGTCGAAGCCGCGGCGATCATCGAGTTCATCCATACGGCGACGCTCCTGCACGACGACGTGGTCGACGGCTCCTCGATGCGCCGCGGCCAGGAGACCGCGAACGAGGTGTTCGGCAATGCGACCAGCGTGCTGGTCGGCGACTTCCTCTACTCGCGCGCGTTCCAGATGATGGTGACGCTCGATCGCATGCCGATCATGAACATCCTCGCCGACGCGACCAACGCGATTGCCGAGGGCGAAGTACTGCAGCTCATGACCGCGCACGACCCGACCACCACCGAGGAACGGTATTTCGACGTGATCCACCGCAAGACCGCCCGGCTGTTCGAGGCCGGCGCGCAGATCGGCGCGGTGCTCTCCGACGCCCCACCGCAGGTCGAGCGGGCGCTCGCCCACTATGGCCGCCACATCGGCACCGCCTTTCAGCTGGTCGACGATACCCTCGACTACGAGGCCGACGAGGCCGCTCTCGGCAAGCACCTCGGCGACGACCTCGCCGAAGGCAAACCGACCCTACCGCTCATTCACGCGCTGCAGCACGGCAACGAGCACCAACGCAGCCTGATTCGCGATGCGATCGAGCATGGGGGCCTCGACCGGCTCGACGAGATCACGCGCGCCGTTGCAAGCCTCGGGGGGCTTGCGTACACTGCGCGCCGAGCCCTCAGTGAGGCCGAACAGGCGCTCGCCGCGTTATCACCCCTTCCCGACTCCGAGTTCAAAGAAGGATTGAGCGAGCTGGCGAAGTTCGCAGTCGCGCGCAAGAACTGAGGGTCGCGCCGGTATTTCGGGGTGTAGCTCAGCCTGGTAGAGCACTACGTTCGGGACGTAGGTGTCGCAGGTTCAAATCCTGTCACCCCGACCATTGAATTCATTGATGTTTCCTCCCGCCATTTTTCCACTGGGTGTAAGTTTCGCAGCGGTCTGGGTGCAGATTGGGTGTTAATTTCGCGCGCGTAACGTCGATCTGGACGCGACGAAGGAATGGATATCTCTCGTCCGCGATCACTGCCATGGGACCTGGCAATGTGGCTTTTCGATGGCGTTCACGGAGATTCCCAGGACACGACTACATGCGCAGCGCCGATCGAATGTGTCGGACGGCATATTCCGGATTCCGTGCCTTTTCAGCATCAATTAGAGCGTCTCGGCTACGAATCGCCTGCCCAAGGAATTTCCTCCGGCGCTCCGAATCCAGCTTCGCAACCACGTTGCTCCGAGTGCCTGCGAGATCCAGGACCTCGTGCGTCCACCAGTTAAGCTGAATTCCGTAGTTTTGTGGCCACTCGTAGAGGTCCCCCTGATTGGCTTGCTCGGCCAAAAAGTCGAAGAAAAAGCGGAGTCCGTCCTGGAGCCTCGGCAATCCAACGTTCTTGAACAATCGCGCCGCGATCGTCTCGACTGCAAAGGACTTCAGATTCGCGGTCTCTGGAAGCGCTGAGTTCCAGCTCTTTAATAGTTTCACGAGCGGCTTGAAGCGTCCTCCTTGCGCTTGATTGATATCGGCGGCGATTTGCGTATGCATCTTGGGCGCGCTTCTGATCCAGTCATCCGATTCCGCGTCGGGTATCTCGATTCGGTGATCATCGCCGTCCACCTCGACAGCCGGCACGACATCAATATTCAGGTGATAGAGGTTCAGCCGCACCGACCGGCGCTGGACGCGTACTGAACTCTGTGAATATCGATATCGGATCGCCCGCGCAAAGCTTTGCAGGATTCGATCGGGTTCCGGATGACTATTCAAAAACCGGCGGGGCCAACCCTCTGGGTCGACGACAACGATGATGTCCACGTCGTCGATTGGGGCGATCGCTGTACCGCGCGCATAACTGCCGCTGAGATACGAATCCAGGATTCGGTTGCCGAACTCGCCCGTATCGAGCAGATCGCGAAGATAGTTGTGGCTTCGACTGGCGTCCGACTTCTGGGTAGCAGAAGGCTCGATGGCCCCCGCAAACTTGCGCAGCTCGGATTCACAATCCCACATGATCAAGGCACGCGATTATAACCGAGCCGGAAACCCCCTGCGTAGCCGGGCGCCTGATCCTCCATGATCGTGATGGAGGCCCCGAGCGCATTGAGATCATGACCGAGAAAACACGCGCCGCTGAGGGGTCCAAAATAGAACAGCAGCACCTCATTCGCGCCGGTCGAATCGACCCATTGGCGGGTTACCTTTTTGGCTTCAGCTGCGAACGCCGCGGCATATCCGGCGTCGCGAAAGGCTTCCCGCGACGGCCCCCCTTGCGGTTCCAGCTCCAGAACTCCACCCGTAAAGCCGATCGAGTCGAGGTACGCACGCATGTCCGCGACGAGCGAGCCCGTCACGCTCAGACCGACCGCCAACACAGAACTCGGCTCCGCGAGGTCCGGAGTACGAGTTGCAATCAGCTTGAAGTCGACGACACGTGGAGCGTCGGTGCGCCATTGCGCAGCGCCTTGCTGCACTTCGATCTCGTAACCGGCGACGCGCGAAAACACGCTGCCGAACGCAAACCAGGCGGACAGCCGCGCGAGACCCCGTGCACGGATCAGGCGTGCTACTGCTTCGCGATTGACGCGTTCCTCAAGGCGTTGCAGCTCTGGCAACATTCGCCCATTCCACAACGCGGGATCGATGATGTGATGGCTACGCTCGTACTCCGTCCCCGCGAAATATCCTCGCCAGTCGAGGAGATAGTCTGGTTCCAAATCGAAGCGTCGTTTCTTGATCGTCTC
>JAGWPY010000178.1 GCA_028870275.1 Gammaproteobacteria bacterium
ACCCTGCCCGATCTGGCGGGTCTCACCGTGAAGGACGCGCGGATCGCCTATCAGGGACTCACGATCGACCACCTGAACCTCGAGATCGGCCATCTCGGCGAGAAGCTCGTCGTTCCGGTCAAGTTCTCGCTGGAACTCGCACCCAAGGCGGGCGCGACCGCATTGCCTCTGTCGGGCGACTTCGACGTCACGCCGGACTCCGCGAGCCGGCAGTTCCGTTTCGCATCGCTCGAGCTGCGCGGCCGGTGGAGTCCGTCCCACGACGGCGCGACGGTCGACTGGGACCTCTCGGCGCCAGGTGCGGCGCTCGACCTCGCGGCGGAAACATTGAACGTCGCCGCGTTCACGGCGCATGTCGCCGATGCGCGGCTCTCCGGACGCGTCGCGGTCGCGGGTCTCGTCAGCGGTCCGAGCGCAAGCGGCGATGTCCGCCTGGATCCGCTCGCGCCGCGCGAACTGTTCGACCATCTCGGCATGTCGCTGCCACGCACCCGGGACGCGAAAGCCCTGGATCGGGTTTCGGCAACGGCCGCGTTCGTCTATGGCCACGATTCGATGCGCCTCTCCGGCATCGACCTCAGGGTCGACGATTCGCACCTGAGCGGCAGTGCATCGATCGACGATATCAAGACGCGGGCAGCCAGCTTCGACCTCTCGCTCGATCACCTCGATGCGGACCGCTACCTCGATCCGGACCCGGGCTCGGCGAACGCGGCCGCGGCGGGCGGATCGCCATCGTCGCATTCGCTGCGATCGCTGCATTTGCGCGGAAAACTCGCGGTCGGTCACCTGCGCATCGACGGGATCGCGCTCGATCGGGTCCGTGTCGGCATCGTCGCGAACCTGGGTGTGGTCCAGGTCGCGCCGCTCGCGGCCGAACTCTACGGCGGCAGCACTTCCGGTACGGTCACGCTGGACGATCGCGGGGCGGTCCCCGCGCTCGCGATCCGCCAGTCGATACAGAACATCGACGTGGCCGCGTTCCTCGCCGACTTCGCCAAGACCCGGCGCCTGTCCGGTCGTGGCAACGTGAATCTCGATCTGACCGCGCACGGCCGCGGTACCGATGCTCTGCTTCGCAGCCTCGACGGACGGGTGGATGCGAACCTGAACGGCGGTGCGATCGAAGGCATCGACCTCTGGGGCGACGTGAACCGCGCCGTCACCGCCTTCCAGCAGCGCAATCCCCTCGTGGCCGCGGGCGGAGGCGGCGGACGCACCCGATTCGACGCCTTCCGCGCATCGGCCACGCTCGAGAACGGCGTCGCAAGCAGCCGCGACCTGCTGATTTCCTCGCAGAACCTTCGCGTGACCGGCACCGGCACGACCAATCTGGTGACGCGCGCGATCGACTACCAGCTGCAAGCGAGCGTGTCGCGCACGCCGGCCGCCCCGGGATCGGTCCTGCTCACCGTGCCGGTCGCCGTCACCGGCACGCTCACCGACCCGAAGGTGAGCCCCGATCTCGGCGGCATCGCGAAGCAGCGCATGCGCCAGGAACTCGATCAACGCAAGAACGAGCTGAAGAAAAAGCTCGAGGACAAGCTCAAGGACCTTTTCGGCCACTAGGACCCAAGAATGCGCCAATTCGCCGCGGCGGCCGCCGCAATGTTCCTGTGCGTCTCGCCTGGATCGGGCGCTGCGCCGGCCGCGCCTGGTCCGGCGCCTGCTGCTGCTGCGGCGACCGCGGCCCTGCACCGCTTGTTTCACGCCGAGTGGGACCGCGCGATGCGCGAGGATCCCCTACAGGCCTCGGATCTCGGCGATCGGCGTTTCAACGACCGCTGGCCGGACCGCAGCATGGCGGCGATCGAGGCGAGCCACCGCGCCGATCTCGCCGCGCTCACGGCGCTCAAGCGCATCGATCGGCGAGTCCTCGACCGCGAGGATCGCATCAGCTACGACCTGTTCGAATGGCAGCACGAGGATGCGGTCGACTCCTACCGTTTCCGCGAATACCTGATGCCGCTGAACCAGCTGGGCGGCATCCAGACGGCGGGCGATTACGCCGAGACGCTTCGGTTCACGACGCTCGAGGACTACCGGGACTGGATCGCGCGCCTGCGCGGATTCGGTGCCTACATGGATCAGACGATCGCCCTGCTGCGCGAGGGCGTGCGTCGCGGCGTGACCCTGCCGCGCGTGGTCGCCGAGAGGATCCCCGCGCAGATCCGCATGAACCTCGTGACCTCGGCCAGCGACAGCCCGTTCTACGCGCCGTTCCGAAGGATGCCCGCTTCGATCGACGCGGCCACGGCGGCCTCTCTGCGGGCCGAGGCACAGCGCGCGATCGCCGCGGACGTCGTGCCCGCGTTCGGCCGGTTGAACGCCTTTTTCTCCTCGACCTACCTGCCGGGTTGCCGCACGAGCCTCGCGGCCTCCTCGCTGCCCGCGGGCCAGGCCTATTACGCCTATCTCGTGCGCCATTACACGACGACGAAGTTGACGCCCGCGCAGGTGCACGCGATCGGACTCGCCCAGGTCGCAAAGATCCACCGTAAAATGCTCGCGATCATCGCGGAGCTCAAATTCCAGGGCGGTTTCGCCAATTTCCTCAAATACCTGCGCACCGATCCGCGTTTCTACTACTCCAGACCCGAGGATCTGCTCGAGGCCTACGAGGCCGAGGCGAAGATCATCGATCCATTGCTGGTCGGACAGTTTCATCGCCTGCCGCGCATACCCTGGGGGATCAAGGTGATTCCCGCCGACCAGGCGCCGAACACCTACCCGGCCTACTCGTACCCGCCTGCCGCGGACGGCAGCCGGGCCGCCTACATGTTCGTGAACCTCTACAAGCCCGAGACCCGGCCCAAGTACGAGATACCGGTGCTCACCTGTCACGAGGGCCGGCCGGGGCACGCCCTGCAGCTGTCGCTCGCCACCGAACTCACCGGGCTGCCGCGATTCCGCCGCTTCGGCTACTACAATGCCTATGGTGAAGGGTGGGCTCTGTACGCGGAGGTCCTGTGCGGCGAGATGGGCGTGTACCGCACACCCTATGAACGGTTCGGCGCCCTCTCCTACCAGAGCTGGCGGGCCGTACGCCTGGTCGTCGACACCGGCATTCATGCCGAAGGCTGGTCACGCGCCCGAGCGGTCGCCTATATGAAGGCCAATACCGCGCTCACCGACCAGAACATCGACACCGAGGTGGATCGCTACATCGCCTGGCCCGGACAATCGCTCTCATACATGATCGGCGAACTGACCATCCGCAAGCTGCGCGCCGAAGCGAAGCGCGCGCTGGGCTCGCGCTACGACCAGAAGGCCTTCAACGACGAGATCCTCGCCGACGGTACCTTGCCGATGAGCGTCCTCGAACGGGCGGTGCGGGCGTGGATCGCGCGCACCGCGAACCGCTAGCCGATCGCGGCGGGCGGGCAATCCATCACGGCGGCCGCTATTCGACCACGGTCTGCGACTGTTCACGCAGATACTGCGGCAGGTAATGGAACGAGCCGATCGCCTTGCCGGTCGAGCCCGAGCCCTTCCAGCCAGAGAACGCCTGATACCAGGGCCAGGCGCCCGTGGTCGCTCCCTGGGGCCGATTTACATAGACGGTGCCCGCCTCGATGTGTTCCAGGAAATACTCGACGTCGGGCGGCGACCCGAAGCAGCCGGCGGTCAGGCCGAGATCCGATTCGTTCGCTCGCGCCACGGCCTCGGCGACATCGCCGACCCGCGCGATCATCAGCACAGGCAGGAACATCTCGGTCGCGAACAAAGGATGCCCAACCGGGGCGACCGCGATCGTGGGGGCGACATACTTGCCATGCGCATGCTCTGCCCCGGTGAGCCGTCGTCCGCCCACCAGGATCCGCGAACCGTGGCGGGCGAGTTCGCCCGCGTAGCCCAGATAGTGCTCGACCGCGCGGTCGTTGATCACCGGCCCCATCCAGTTCTCGCGGCGCGTCGGATCACCGACCGTGAGACGGCGGGTCGCCTCGCAGACCTCGGCGATCAGTCGATCGGCGATTTCCTCGGCGACGTACACCCTCGACAGTGCCGAGCACTTCTGTCCGCTCAGACCGAAGGCCGAGCGTACGATCCCCGGCACCGCCCGCGTGAGATCGGCCGAAGCCGCCACGACGCAGGCGTTCTTGCCACCCATTTCGGCGATACAGGGTCTCGGCCAGCGACCCGAGACCATGCGGCGGCACAATTCCATGCCGACCGCATGCGAGCCGGTGAACGTGAGGCCGGCGAGGTTCGGATGCCCCGCGAGCGCTTCACCCGCCCCGCCGCCCGTGCCGGTGACCAGATTGAACACTCCGGGCGGATATCCCGCGTCGCGGATGCAATCGGCGAGCAGGCGAACGGCCCAGGGCGTATCGGTCGCCCCCTTGAGGACCACGGTGTTGCCGGTCACGAGCGCCGCCGCCGTCGGGCCACCGGCCAGGGCGAGCGGGAAATTGAATGGCGAGATCACACCCCAAACGCCGTGGGGCTTCAGGACGCTGCGGTTTCGTGAGCGCGGACCCGTGACCGGATCGTCGGCGAGCGCCCGATCGAATCCGCCGTAGCGCGCGAAGTCTTCCGCGTATCCCGTGAAAAAATCAGCGGTTTCCTGTGCCTCGCCCAAAGACTCCATGCGATTCTTGCCGACCTCGAGCGCGAGCACGGCGGCGATCGTATAGACGCGCTCCTCGATCAGTGCGGCGACCCGCTTGGACAATCGCACCCGTTCGCTGAGCGGCGTGGCCCGCCAGGCCGGAAACGCGGCCTTGGCCGCCTCGATCGCCTCGCCGACCTGATCCGGCCCGGCCACCGCGAACGAACCGAGGACCGTCCCATCGATCGGGCTGAGATTCGCGATCCAGTCGGCCCCTTCGACGTCGCGTCCCGCAAGGTGCAATCGATGCCGGCGGCCGAGCAGCTCGCGCACCTGGGCAAGGGCCGCTTCGAAGCGCTGGTGCAGCTCTTCGGGCGGGTCGAACATCGTCGAATAGGTGAGCTTGAACGTCATTGCGAAACGATACCAGATCGCGACCCCTCACCGAGTCGCGGCGGCGCTGGGATGTCCCGTAGTTGACATGTCCCAGAGGACGTTACACGCGAGGACCGCTCTAGCGGCATAGGTCCACAAGTGCCCATCCTCCGCTCCGCCTGCTCGATTTCGACCGGATGCTCCTGCATGGCACGCAGTTTGCTTCTCTCCACTGCAGCAGGGTGCACCGCCACTCGATGGGGTGTCTCCCGACGTCGATCCGACAACAGCCAGACGAGGAGTTGGTATCCATGAACTCGGCCCATGCACGTCCAGCCGGCAGCGCGGCGATCCCCGGCGGGATGCGCGAGAGCGCATCCTTCGCGTCGCACCTGAAAACGCTCGAACGCACGATCCCTCTGCGGGGACGCTACGAGAACTTCATCGGCGGTCACTGGGTGGCGCCCGTCAAGGGAGCCTATTTCGACAACGTTTCACCGACCACCGGCGCGGTCATCTGCCAGATCGCCCGCTCGCAGGCCGAGGACGTCGAACTCGCGCTGGACGCCGCGCACGCGGCGGCCGGATCCTGGGGCCGCACGGCGGTCGCCGAGCGCGCGCGGATCCTGAACAAGGTCGCCGACCGCATGGAGCAGTACCTGCCGTTCCTGGCCGCGGTCGAGACCTACGACAACGGCAAGCCGATCCGCGAGACGAATCTCGCCGACCTGCCGCTCGCGGTGGACCACTTCCGCTATTTCGCGAGCTGCGTCCGCGCCCAGGAGGGTTCGATCGGCGAGCTCGACGACGACACCGTCGCCTACCACTTCCACGAACCGCTGGGCGTGGTCGGTCAGATCATCCCCTGGAACTTTCCGATCCTGATGGCGGCCTGGAAGCTCGCGCCGGCGCTCGCCGCCGGCAACACCGTGGTCATCAAGCCGGCGGAACAGACGCCGATGTCGCTGCTGGTGCTCGCCGAACTGGTTCAGGACCTTCTGCCGCCCGGCGTGCTGAACATCGTCAACGGCTTTGGACTGGAGGCCGGCAAACCGCTCGCCTCGAACCCGCGGATCGCCAAGATCGCCTTCACCGGCGAGACGACCACCGGACGCCTGATCATGCAGTATGCGTCCGAAAACATCATTCCGGTCACGCTCGAACTCGGCGGCAAGTCGCCGAACATCTTCTTCGAGGACGTGATGCGCGAGGACGACGAGTTCGTCGACAAGGCGCTCGAGGGCTTTGCGATGTTCGCGCTGAACCAGGGCGAGGTCTGCACCTGCCCCTCGCGCGCCCTCGTACAGAAATCGATCTACGATCGATTCATGGATCGTGCGGTCAAGCGCGTCGAGAAGATCCGCCAGGGCGACCCGTTCGACATGGCGACCCAGATCGGCGCCCAGGCCTCGAACGATCAGTACGAGAAGATCCTCTCCTACATCGACATCGGCAGGAAGGAAGGCGCGAAAGTCCTCACCGGCGGCGTCGCGAACAAGCTCTCGGGAGACAATGCGAACGGCTACTACATCAAGCCGACCGTGTTCGAAGGGCACAACAAGATGCGCATCTTCCAGGAGGAGATCTTCGGGCCGGTCGTCTCCGTGACCAGCTTCCGCACGCCGCAGGAAGCGCTGGAAATCGCCAACGACACGCTCTACGGGCTCGGCTCCGGCGTGTGGACCCGGGACGCGAACACCGCCTATCGGTTTGGCCGCGGGATCAAGGCCGGACGCGTGTGGACGAATTGCTACCACGCCTATCCGGCGCACGCCGCGTTCGGCGGCTACAAGAAGTCCGGCATCGGCCGCGAGACGCACAAAATGATGCTCGATCACTATCAGCAGACGAAGAACATGCTGGTCAGTTACGGCACCAAGGCGCTCGGCTTCTTCTGAGGGACCGGACGGCCGGGTCGCGCATGCCGCAGGCCCGGCCGTCCAGAACGACGGACGAGGATTGGGGAGACCGGCGATGAACGACCCGGCGGCGGGCAATCGTGTCCAGGATCTGGGCCGCGTCGGGGTAACCGACGCGGCGCGTCAGCTGATCGAGCGTCTGAAGGCGACGCACGGTCCGATCATGTTCCATCTTTCCGGCGGGTGCTGCGACGGAAGCGCACCGATGTGCTTCAAGGTCGGCGAATTCAGGCTCGGCGGCGTCGACGAGAAGGTCGGCGAGATCGTCGGCTGCGAGTTCTGGATGGATCGCGAACAGTTTCGCCGCTGGGCGCACACGCGCTGGACCGTCGACGTCGTCCCGGGGCGCGGCGCCAGCTTCTCGCTCGAGGCGCCCCTGAACCAGCGCTTCCTGATCCGATCCGCCATGTGCGCGACCGGTCCGCCTGCGGAACCGGTCTAGAGCGTCGACGTTCATTCGACCGACCCGATTGGGGCCATCACGATCGCCGACCGCCAAGACGTCGGCAAGGAGACACGCATGAAAATCCAGGGAAAACGAACGGCAATCTCCGTTTGGAGGATGCCGATGGGTGCGGTGCTGGCGGCGGCCCTGTGCCTGATGACCGGCGGCGCCGACGCCGCACCGAACTACCGGGCGGTCACGACCGGCCGGCTCGTCCATGCCCAGAACGATCCGGGCTGGTTGATGTACCGGCGCAACTACGCGAGTACCGGCTACGCGCCGTTCGATCAGATCAATACCGGCAACGTGTCGCGGCTCAAGGTGGCCTTCGACTATACGAGCGGGCTGTCGCAGGGCCATGAGGCGGCGCCGATCGTCAACGGCCGCTATATGTTCGTGACCACGCCGATGGACCACCTGATCGCGATGGACGCGGCGACCGGCAAGGTACTTTGGAAGTACGACTATCCCATCGACAGGAAGGCCCTGAAGACCGTCTGCTGCGACGTGGTCAACCGCGGCGTCGCGCTGTACGGCGACCTGGTCTACATGGGAACGCTCGGCAACCACATCGTCGCGCTGGATGCCCGCACCGGCAAGGTGCGCTGGGACACCGGTCTCGCTCCGCCCGGCGTGGGCTATTTCATTTCCGGCGCCCCCCTGATCGTCAACGGCAGGGTGATCATCGGCGACGGCGGCGGCGAATACGGCGCGCGCGGTTTCATCGTCGCGCTCGATGCGCGAACCGGCAAGATCGAATGGAAGACCTATACGACTGCGGCACCGGGTACTCCGGGCGGCGACAGCTGGCCGAAGGGCGCCTACAAGACCGGTGGCGGCAATCCCTGGATCACGGGTACCTACGACGCCTCGACCAACACCCTGTTCTGGGGCGTCGGCAATCCGGGGCCATGGCTCGCGACGCTGCGGCCGGGCGCGAACCTGTATACCGACTCGGTCCTCGCGCTGAACCCCGACACCGGCCAGTTGAAGTGGTACTACCAGTGGACTCCGAACGATACCTGGGACTACGACGGCGCCAACGAGACCGTGATGACCGACGTCGACTACCTCGGCAAGACCCACGAGGCGCTGGTGCACGCCGATCGCAACGGCTGGTTCTACGCAATCGACCGCCATGACGGCAAACTGATCTACGCGGAGCCGTTCGTGCACGTCACCTCGATCGTCGGCATGAAGAACGGCATCGCCGAGGACGATCCGGCCATGCGCCCTGGTGTCGACAAACAGGTGTTCACCTGCCCGAGCTTCCTCGGCGGCAAGAACTGGTGGCCGATCTCGATCGACCCGCAGACGCACATGGCCTACATCCCGACGCAGCATGCCTGCATGGACATCAAGGGTGCGGCGCCGGTCGCCTACAAGGCCGGGCTTGCCTTTCTCGACGAGACCTTCGAGGTCAAACACGACCCGACCACGAGCGACTGGGGTTCGGTTCAGGCGGTCGATCTGAACACCGGGAAACAAATCTGGCAGCACGCGACCCACCTACCCTGGTCGGGAGCGACGATGGCGACCGCCGGGGGTCTGATGTTCAGCGGCAGCACCGATGGCCACTTCATGGCGTTCGACGCCAAGACCGGCCGGGTGTTGTGGACCAGTCCCGAACTCAGCTCCGGCATCATCGGCGTGCCGACCACCTACGAGGTGGACGGCAAGCAGTACGTGGCCGTGTGGGCCGGCTGGGGTGGTGCGGGTCCGATCTGGGGCGGCCAGATGGCCAACGACCCGGCGGTCAAGACGATCCCGCGAGGCGGTCACCTGTATGTGTTCACCCTGTAAAACGGCGATTCGTCGCCTGGCAATGGCGATGGCCCTCCTCGGCGCGGTGCTCTCGTACCGCGCCGAGGCGAGGCCTCTGTTGCGGATCTGCGTGGACACCGCCAATCCGACGATGCGCATGGATGCACGCATCGCGCGCGAGGCCGCTGCGACCGAGGGCTATGCGGTTCGCTTTTCGCATTTCGTCGGTTACGGCCGCGGGGGCGACGGATTTCCGATCGGTCGATTCGCGAAGATGGCCCGCTCCGAATGCGAACTGATCATGGGCTTCCCGGTCGACGCGAGCGACGCGCATCTGCCGCCCGATGTGCAGGCGACGACCGCGTACGCCAGTACCGGCTTCGTGCTGGTGCGCAGAGCCGCCGCCCGGGCGCGAAGGCTCTCGCAGATGCCTCGCGGCTCCGAGGTCGGTATCGCCCAGCTCGACACCTATGCCGGCCTCCTCTTCAGCCAGCACCCGAACATCACGATGCACGTATACCCGAGCGACGCGGACATGGTCGCCGATCTCGAAGCGCGGCACCTCGCAGCCGGACTCGCCTGGCAGCCGTCGATCGAGGCCTATCTGCACCGCCACCCGGGCGCGGCGTCCCTGCGCGAGGATCTGCTGCCGGGACCTCACATGCGGTGGAACCTCGTCGCCTTGTACGCGCCCCGGTCCAGCGCGGCCGCGCAGGCCTTCGCCTCGGGCGTCGAGGCGCTACGCCGCCGCGGCGCCCTGTCGCGCCTGATCCTCCCATACGAAAGCGCGGAGCCCGAAGCCCCTGCGGGGCCACCGGCGCTGTACACCGAGGCGCAGGCGACGCAGGGCGCGCTCGCCTATGCCCAGAACTGCGCGATGTGCCACGGGCCCTTGCTCGACGGACAGGAAGGCGGCTACTCGGGTCCGGCCTTGAAGGGTGCGGATTTCGCCGATCCGAGCTACGACTTCCATGTCAGCGACATCTTCAATTTCGTGGCCAAGCTGATGCCGGCCGCGACCCCCGGGAGCCTGAACCCGGAACAGGACGTCGAGATCATGGCGTTCCTGCTGAAGGAGAACGGCTACCCGGCGGGCAATCAGGCGCTGACCTACGGCGAGGCGTCGGCGTCGAAGGTGCCGATCCTCTACTACGGCAAATGAACGTCTGAGGCCTGGGTCAGGGCCGCTTCGCTCACCGAAGAAGTCGGGTATAGTCCCCAGCGTATGTCGGGTCGAGAGCACGGGCCCAATGGCCGCCCGTCGGCCAATCCCCGCCGCCCGATCGTTGGTCGCAAACCGGGGAGATCCGATCACCATGAACTGGCTCGCGCTGGCGATCCGCCGCTGTACGATCATCCTGATGGCCGCCGCCGCGGCGAACGCTCCGGCACTCGCGGAGCAGGCGCTGTTGCCGGTACACGTGGACCTCGCGGGCGGACGGATTCTGCTCACGCTACCGCCCCCGGACGGCGACGGTGTCTATGGCCGCTTCCTGTACGCGGCCTCGATGCAGACCGGCCTCGGATCGGCCGCCGTCACGCTCGACCGCGGCCTGATCGGAGGCACGCAACTGGTCGATTTCCGCCGTGTCGGCACGAAGGTCGCCGTGGCCTTCGAGAACCCGCGCTTCCGCGCGCAGGGTGGCACGGCCGCAGAACGACGCGGGGTGAGCGAGAGCTTCCCGACCGACGTCGTCTGGATGAGCACGCCGGTCTCGACCACGCCCGCGGGCGGAGTCGTGATCGACCTCGCGCCCTTCCTCGCGCAAGATTCGATGCACGTCGCCGAGCAGCTCGGCACGGCCGGCGGCGCGCCCTTCAAGCTCGTGCCGGCGCTGAGCACGGCAATGCTGCGGGCGGTACAGGCATTTCCGGACAACATCGAATTCGCCGCGCTGCAGACTTTCCAGTCGAGCAATGCCGCAAAGGCCGTGCGGGAAGTCTCGCCGGACCCTGACGAGGTCAGCTTCGTCATCCACTCCACGCTCATCCGGCTGCCACCTCCAGGGTATACCCCGCTGCCCTACGACATCCGCGCGGGCGGCGAGCCGATCCAGATCTACGATTACACCGCGCCGCTGGGGCGGCGCGTGGAGCGCGAATTCGCCACGCGTTTCCGACTGCAGAAGATCCATCCCGACCGCGCGCGATCTCGCGTGCGCAAACCCATCGTCGTCTACGTCGACAACGCCGCCCCGCCGCAGATTCAGCAGGCCTTGATTCGCGGCGTGAAGCTGTGGACCAAGGCATTCGAGGACGCCGGCTTCATCGACGCGTTCCAGGTGAAAGTCCTGCCCGAAGGCGTCAGCCCCTACGACGTGCGCTACAACGTGGTGTTCTGGGACGATCGCCTGACGCGCAGCTGGTCCTACGGCGAGCGGATCGTCGATCCGCGCACGGGTGAGATCGTCCGCGGGGTCGCGGTCCTGGGCTCGCTGCGCACACGCCAGGACATTCACATCTTTCACGCCCTGGTTGGGACCAAGAACGACGACACGGGCGGTCCGAACGATCCGGTACGCGTCACGCTGGCGAGACTCACCCAGCTGGCGGCCCACGAGGTTGGACATACCCTCGGCTTCAGCCACAACTTCGCGGCGAGCACCCAGGACCGAGCTTCGGTGATGGATTATCCGGGGCCCCGGATCCGGCTCACGCACGGCCGCATCGACCTGTCGCAGGCATACTCGCCGAGCCTCGGCCGCTGGGACCTGTTCGCGGTGAACTGGCTCTATGGAGAGCCACCGCCGGGCGAGAGCCCCGAACGCGATGCCAGCGCCAAGGCGGATGCCATGATGGCCAGCGGAGCGCGCTACATCACGGACATCGACAGCCGGGCCGAGGATTCGCCGACCCCCTGGGCCACGCTCTGGGACGACGGCCCCGATCCGGTCGCAGGCCTCGAGCAGATCATGCGGGTGCGGAACGTCGCGCTGAATCGCTTCGACGACGGTGTGCTCCGGCCAAACGAACCGCTGGCCGATCTGCGCCGCGAGTTCGTACTGGTCTGGCTGCTGCACCGCTATGAAGTCGTCGCCGCGGCCAAGCTGATCGGCGGCGTCGATTACGACTACGCGATCAACGGCCATGCGCATCCGCCGGCGAAGCCGGTCGATGCGCAACGCCAGATGGCGGCGCTATCGGCACTGCTGCGGACCCTGGACACATCGGTGCTGACGGTGCCGAGGCGCCTGCTCGCCGATCTCTCCTACGGAATCCACGGGGCGGACAATCGGCAATATGACCAGGAAGTGCTCGAAGGCGCCGGGGCCGCCGTATTCGATCCGCTGGTCGCGGCCGACGTCGGCGCGCAAGTCACCCTGAACGCCCTGCTCGCGCCGACCCGGCTTACCCGCGTCTACGAACAGCACCTGTCGGATCCGAGTCTGCCGAGTCTCCCCGACCTGTTGGACCGCCTGCTCGCCACGACGCTGAACGGCGAACACGACGCCGTGGGCCGACGGGTTGCGTACCGCACGCTCATGTCGCTCGAACGCGCGACCTACGCGCCGGGCACCTCACCCGACGTGGCGGCTCTCATCGAGGATCGCCTGCGCCGCGTGGCAGTACGGCTCGGCGCCACTCGCGGCGATGATGCCGATGCCGCCTGGAGGCGGAGCATGGCGCATCTGATCGGCGACCCGAAACTCTTGAAACGCCAGATCGCGCAGATGACGCCGGCGATCCCGCCGGGCATGCCATTCTAAGAGACTGGCGTGGGACCGGGGACGCCCCCCCGGGGACAGGCCGCCGATCGAGCTGACTCACCGATCGAGCCGCTGGCGGCGACATTGTCTTGGCCACGAGATCGTGTATAAATGAGACTCATAAGCAATTAGAACGAGTCTCGTCGCCATCTCAGGGGTCGGACGTGGTCTTCAATTCCCTCGCCTTCCTGGCGTTCTTCACGCTCGTGCTGGCGCTGCACTCCATGCCGTTCAGCTGGCGCACGCGCAAGATCAACCTGCTGATCGCCAGCTACCTGTTCTACATGGCCTGGAACCCGCCGTTCGTGATCCTGCTGTGGATCTCGACGGTCGTGGACTGGTTCGCCGCGCAAAAACTGGTGTACGCCGAGCGCA
>JAGWPY010000179.1 GCA_028870275.1 Gammaproteobacteria bacterium
CATGATTGCCTGCAGCCCGGTCAGGAGGACGACCAGGAAGTTCTGCTTAACCAGTACGGGTTCGGCCATTCGGCATCCGTGATCCGATCTTTCGCGCCATTTCGCCGCCTGCGGTCCTGTAGAAGCCCTTCGGGTCCGCGCGGTAAAGCCCACACATTATCCACGAACTCGCCGGCGGCGAATGTGAACCAATCGTAAGAGGAATCCAGGCTAATGCCTCGATCGGTGAAATGCTATCCTCCGCGGTCATGATCCAGGTACCGCTTCTCGACCTCAAAGCGCAATACGCGGCGATCCGCGACGAGGTCATGCCGCTCATCGAGGACGTCTGCGCCCGGCAGCAGTTCATTCTCGGCGAACACGTGCGTGAACTCGAGGCCGAACTCGCCGCCTATTCGCGCTGCGCCTTCGGGATCGGCGTGTCGAGCGGCACCGACGCGCTGTTGCTCGCGCTGATGGCGCTCGGCCTCGGGCCGGGGGACGAGGTCGTGACCTCGCCGTTCACCTTCTTCGCGACCGCTGGCGCGATCGCCCGCGTCGGCGCGCGGCCGGTGTTCTGCGACATCGATCCGGCGACGTTCAACCTGTCGCCGGCGGCGGTGCGCGATTTCCTCGAACGCCGCTGCGAGCGGCGCGACGGCTTGTTGCGCAACCGGATCACCGGCGGCCGGGTCGCGGCGCTCATGCCGGTGCACCTGTACGGGCAATGCGCGGACATGGGACCGCTCATGGAGCTTGCGCGCGCGCACGGCCTTCGCGTCATCGAGGACGCCGCCCAGGCGATCGGCAGCGAGCACCTGCATGGCGCGCGCGCGGGCTCGTTCGGCGACGTCGGCTGTTTCTCGTTCTTCCCGAGCAAGAATCTCGGGGCGTTCGGCGATGCGGGTCTGTGCACGGCAAACGATGCCGATCTCGCCGAGCACCTGCGCATCCTGCGGGTGCACGGCGGCAAGCCCAAGTATTACCACGGCTTCATCGGCGGCAATTTCCGCATCGACGAGTTACAGGCGGCGGTGCTGCGCGTGAAGCTCAAACATCTCGACGCCTGGACCGAGGGGCGTCGCCGCAATGCCGCCTGGTACGACCGGGCGTTCGCGGCCGCGGGGCTCGCCGGGCGGCTCGTGCCGCCCCGCGCGGTGCCCGGCTACCGGCACATCTACAACCAGTACGTGATTCGCGTGCCGAGGCGGGATGCGTTGCGCGCTTTCCTCGCCGAACGCGGGATCGGCACCGAGATCTATTATCCGGTGCCGCTGCATCTGCAGGAGTGCTTCGCCTATCTCGGATACCGGGTCGGCGACCTGCCGGAATCCGAGCGCGCGGCCGCCGAGAGTCTCGCGCTGCCGGTCTATCCGGAGCTCGAGGCCGCCCAGCTCGAACACGTGGTCGCGACCATCGCGGCGTTCCACGCCTGAACGTCCTTGCCGCCCTGGACCTGCGGTGGCCGTGGCGGGGCTGTGGCCGTGGCGGGGCTCAGGACTTCTTGAAGTCCTCGGGCAGGAGTTGGTGGCGCGACAGGAGCTTGTAGAAGTCGGTCCGGTTGCGTTTGGCGAGCCGGGCCGCCTGGCTGACGTTGCCGGCGGTGATCTGCAGGATCTGGGAGAGGTAGTTGCGGGTGAACTCGTCGCGCGCCTCGTCGAACGAGGGCAGACGGGTCGAGCCGCTGCCGAGCGACTGCTGGACGATTTCCGCGGTGATGATCGCGCCGTGCGTCAGCGCGAAGTTCTGTCTCACGACGTTGGCGAGCTGGCGGACGTTGCCCGGCCAGTCCGCCGTGGCCAACACTTCGACCGCCTCGGGCGCGTAGATCCGCCGCTGGCCGGTTTCCTTGGCCATCTGTTCGAGGAAGTGCGCCACCAGCAGCGGAATGTCCTCGCGGTGGCGCGACAGCGGCGGCATCTCGATGTGGACCACGTTCAGCCGGTAATAGAGGTCCTCGCGATACTTGCCGGAGAGCATCTCGGCGTGCAGATCCGCGCGGGTCGCGGCGATCACCCGCACGTTGATCGGCGTGGCCGCGCCGCCCAGGGGACGGACCGCGTTGTCCTGCAGCACGCGCAGCAGCTTCACCTGCAGGCGCATCGGCAGCTCGCCGACGTCCTCGAGAAGCAGCGTGCCGCCGTCGGCCGCGAGGAACTGGCCGCGCTGGGCCTTGGTCGCGCCCGGAAAGGCGCCCTTCTCGTGCCCGAACAGCTCCGACTCGAGCAGGGTCTCGTCGGCGAGCGCGCAATTGACCACCACGAACGGCTGATTGCGCCGCGGGCTCGCATCGTGGATCGCGCGCGCGAGCAGCTTCTTGCCGGTGCCGCTCTCGCCCGAGATCAGCACACGCGCATCGGTGCCGGCGACCATGTTCGCCTGAGCGAGCTTGTCCTCGATGACCTGGCTGCGCGTCACGATGCTCGCGCGCCAGGCCTCGTCGACCAGCGCGAAACCCGAGACCTTGAGCGCCTTTTGTACATGGTCGAGCAATTCCTGCTTGTCGACCGGCTTGGTGAGGAATCCGAACGCACCGCTCTGGGTCGCGTGCACCGCGTCCGGGATCGTGCCGTGCGCGGTCAGGATGATCACGCGCAGACCGGGCCAGCGGCTCTGCAGTTCCTTCAGCAGGCCGATGCCATCCATCTGGTCCATGCGCAGGTCGGTGATCACGAGATCCGGGCGGAACCGGGTGCAGGCGGCGAGCGCCGCCGCGCCGCTCTCGACCGCCTCGACCTCGTAATTCTCGGCACGCAGGCGGATCGTCAGCAGGCGCAGCAGCCCCGGGTCGTCGTCGACCACCAGGATCCTCGGCTTGCGCCGCAGCGGCGCGGCGCTCTCGCGCGCGGGGCGCGGCGTCAGGCCGAATCCGAGGCCGAGCGGGGCGGTGGCGGCGTTCAAGTAGGCATTCACGCGGGTATCTCCCGGCTTCCTGGTCATGGCGGCGGCGCTCCGTCCGCGCCGCGTTCGTTGATCGAGCGCTCGATGTGCGTCACCGCCTCGAGCTTTGCGCGCGCATCCTGCAGCGCCTTGCGCAGCCGCGCATTCTCCTCCGCGGCGGCCGCGAGTCTGCGGGTCGCGACGCCGAGCCGGGTGCGTGCGTCGTCGTCGTTCGGCTGCGAGCGCAATCGCGCGTTCTCGCTCTCCAGCACCAGCTGCCGCTCGACTTCGCCGAGCACCACGCTCGCGAGCATCCGCTCCTCGGGAAGCAGAGTCTCGGGTCTGGCGAGGATTTCGGAAAGCTGTCGCTCGGCGGCGACGGGATCGGCGCCGCCGTGCCCCGGGGTGGCGAGCGCGAGCGCGTAGCGCAGGCGATTGGTCGTGGTCGGCGAGAGCTGGGCGGCGTCCTTGGCCGCCTGGAACTCCTCGGCCTGGCGGGCCGGATCGATCTGCGGCAGCCGGCTCATCAGCGCGAGGTCGGGTTCGATCGCGCTCGTCGGCCGCGCCGAGCGCGCGGCCGGCGGGGGCTTCTCGAGCGGCGCATGCACCAGGCTGCAGCCGCCGAGGCACAGCGCGGCGAGCGCTGCGAGGGATCGAGACGGGGGACTAGGCGGCATGGACGGTGTTTTCGCTGTTCAGGTCGGTCGGTGCGGGCATGGACTGGCGCAGTGGCAGGCGCACGCGGAAATGAGCGCCGCCGGCGGGTGCGTCGAGGATCTCGATGCTGCCACCGTGCGCGTTGACGAATTCCGTGACCACCGACAGACCGATGCCCGTGCCCTTGACGTGACCGCCCTGCGGGATCCTTCCCTGGTAGAAAGCCTCGAAAATCTGCGCGCGCTCCTCGGCCGGAACCCCCGGGCCGCTGTCGATCACGTCGAGCACCATCTGCGCGCCCTCCCGGCGTGCGTGGATCGAGATGGTGCCCCCGCGTGGCGTGAATTTGATCGCATTCGACAGGAGGTTGTCGAGGATCAGGCGAACCTTGCTGCGATCGGCGAGGGGGGTGAGGTCCTCCACCTGGACGTCGAGGCGCACGCGCTGCGCGACCAGCGTGAGCTGCTGGTTCTCGAGTACGCTCTTCACCAGTGGGCGCATGCGGAACTCCGAGACCTCCAGGCCGACGCTCTTCGCCTGCCAGGCGCTGAAGCTCAGCAGGTTCTCGATGAGACGCTGCAGCTTCATGCTGTTCTCGCGCAGGATCGCGGCGACCTCGCGCTGCGCGCCGCGCAGTTCCCCGACCGCGCCGTCCATGAGGAGTTCGGTGCCTTCACGGATGTTCGCGAGCGGCGTCTTGAGTTCGTGGGACATGTGTCTCAGGAACCGGTTCTTCTCCTGGGCGAGTTCGAGCAGGCGCGAGCGCAGCCATTCGAGCTGTTCGGCGAGATGCTCGAGGTCCTTCGGGCCGCGGATCGTGATGGGCCGGGAGAAGGCGCCGCGGCCGAGTTCGTTGATCGCCCGGTCGATCGCCCGAATCGGTCGTCCGAACAGGTAGGTGAACACGCCGACGACGGCGAGCGTGAGCGGCACGAGCAGCAGCGTCTGCCATAGGAGCGTGTGGCGGGTGTGTTCCGCGGCGAGCTGCAGGTTGGTGAGATCGAGGTCGATCTGGGCGTTGCTGCGATTGGAGATCCGCGAGGCGATGTCCGAGAGGTGCGGGAACTCGCCGATCAACGCGTTCATCGGCGCGGCGCTCGGGGCGGTCGCGCGCATCCGCACCAGCATCGCGCGGGCCTCCTCCTCGAGCGAGCGCAGGTCCGCGCGTGTCGGCGCATCGAGCGGCAGTCGTTCGAGGGCGCCGGCCGCCTGTTCGAGCCGGCCCGTCGCGCGTGCGTAGGTGTCGAGCAGGTCGGGCCCGCCGAGGATCTGATAGAGGCGGGCGGTGCGCTCGAGCACCCCGATGTTCTCGAACAGCAGCTGGGTGTTGCGCGTGCCCTGCATGCCGTGGATCACGAGCTCCTGGCTGCGGTTCGAGAGGCGATTCATCTGCACGGCCGCGCTCACGATCGCGAACAGCAGTGGGATCGCCACGATCGTGAAGCCGACCAGCATCAGCCCGCTCAGCGATTTCGGCCGAGGAATACGCATGCGCGGCATTCTAGCAGCGCCGCGCGACGGTGCGGCGCCGGGTAGAATCGGCGCCGATGCGCAAGAACACGCCCTACGCCGATCTGTCGCCCGAGGCCGTGCTGGCCGCGGTCGAGTCCGCCGGAGGGGCCACCGACGGCCGCGTTCTAGCGCTGAACAGCTACGAGAACCGGGTCTATCAGATCGGCATCGAGGACGGCGAGCCCCTGGTCGCGAAGTTCTATCGGCCGGCTCGCTGGAGCGACGCGGCGATCCTCGAGGAACATGCCTTCGCGCTCGAGCTCGCCGCCCTGGAGATCCCGGTGGTCGCGCCACTGCGAATCGACGGGTGCACGCTTCACCAGTACGAGGGATTCCGCTTCGCCCTGTTCCCGCGTCGCGGCGGACGCTGGCCGGAACTCGGCCGGGCGGACGACCGCGAGTGGCTGGGGCGTTTCCTCGGGCGCATCCATCGTGCCGGCCTCGCTGGGCGTTTTGCCCACCGTGCACCCTTGCGGGTCGAGGAACTCGGCCGCCGCTCGCGCGACTTCCTGCTCGAGGGGGGCTGGCTGCCCGACTATCTGCAGGGCAAGTACGCCGACCTCACCGACGCGCTGCTCGAGGCGGTCGAAAGCCGCGCCGACGGCTGGGCGGGCGCGCGGCTCGGCCGGATCCACGGTGACTGCCATCGCGGCAACATTCTCTGGACCGACGCCGGTCCGCACTTCGTCGACCTGGACGACTGCACGACCGGTCCGGCGGTCCAGGACCTGTGGATGCTGCTCGCCGGATCGGCGGGCGAGATCGAGACGCAGTTGCAGGACCTGCTGCGTGGCTACGAACAATTCATGCCCTTCGACCGCGGCGAACTCGCGCTGATCGAGCCACTGCGGGCGCTACGCATGATCCACTACACCGCCTGGATCGCGCGCCGATGGCAGGATCCGGCCTTTCCGCGCGCGTTTCCGTGGTTCGCCGAGCCGCGATACTGGGAAGAGCATTATCGCGCGCTCGACGAGCAGTTGGCCGCCATTGTTGGTAATCTATGAGGCCATGCGCCGTCCACGACCGCCCGCGCCGAACCTCGACCGGTTGCCGCTCGATTCACGGTTCACCTGCTGCCGGGCGGTGTTGCTCGGGCTGCTCGCGATGCTGGGCGGCTGCCATCATTCCGATACCGCGGCCGGCCCGGCTCCGGTCTTTCAGAGGCATCGATCCGCAAAGCCCGGCGGACCCACGGTCGCGCAACAGACGGCCGGAATGGTCGATGCGCCGAGTCTGACCAAGGCCCTGCCAGGATTTCAACTGAAGTTCGACCTGCAGGCGCGGCCCACCCCGCATGCACCGCTCACCCTCGACCTCGCGATCGTGCCCTCGGGGTTCGCCGAACTGGCCGCGGTCGACGTCGAGCCGCCCGCCGAGGTACAGCTGGCGCCCGCCGACCGTCAGTACACCGTGAGTGCGCTCGAGCCGCAGACGGTCTATCGGCATTCGGTCAATCTCACGCCGATCGCGTCCGGCATGGTCATGATCGGGGTGAACGTCGCGGTGCGTCACGACGGTGTCATCGATACGCTCAAGTTCGCGATTCCATTGATGATCGGTGGTCCGGGGGCGAAAGTGCCGCCGCCTTCGAGCGCGGCCGCCACGCCGGTCGCAACTACGCCGGGCACGCCGGGCACGTCCGACACACCCGACACGCACTGACGGCGTATCCCGCCCATCTCGCATGGGCGAGGAGATTTTCGCGTATAGTAGCGAGTTTGCCCTCGCTCTTTCGAAGTACCACCCGTGACCAGCAAACTCCGCAACATCGCGATCATCGCGCACGTAGACCACGGCAAGACCACGCTCGTCGACCAGCTGCTGCGCCAGTCCGGCACGCTCGACACCCGCAAGGACGTCGAGGAGCGCGTCATGGACTCCAACGCGCTCGAGAAGGAGCGCGGCATCACGATTCTCGCGAAGAACACGGCGATCAACTGGGGCGAGTATCGCATCAACATCGTCGATACCCCCGGGCATGCCGATTTCGGTGGCGAGGTCGAGCGGGTGCTCGCGATGGTCGACTCTGTGCTGCTGCTCGTCGATGCGGTCGACGGGCCGATGCCGCAGACCCGGTTTGTCACCCAGAAGGCGTTCGCGCACGGCTTGCGGCCGATCGTCGTGATCAACAAGATCGACCGCGACGAAGCCCGGCCCGGCTGGGTGCTCGACCAGACCTTCGATCTGTTCGATCGGCTCGGCGCCACCGACGCGCAACTCGATTTCCCGGTCGTCTACGCCTCGGCGCTGCGCGGCTTCGCGAGCCTCGACCCGGCCGCGCGCGGCGGCGACATGCGCGCGCTGTTCGAGACGATCGTGGCGCACTGTCCGCCGCCCGACGTCGATGAAAAGGGCGCTCTGCAGCTGCAGGTCACCCTGCTCGACTATTCGAGCTACGTCGGCGCGATCGGCATCGGCCGCATCAAGCGTGGCACATTGCGTCGCGGCATGGCGGTCACGGTGGTCGACCGGGACGGTCGCCAGCGCGCCGAGAAGATCTCGCAGATCCTCGGTTTCCATGGCCTGACCCGGGTCGAGGTCGAGAGCGCGGCGGCCGGCGACATCGTCGCCTTCGCCGGCATCCCCGAACCCAAGGTCTCCGAGACCCTCTGCGATCCGGCGGCCGTCGAGCCGCTGCCGGCGCTCACGGTCGACGAGCCGACCATCAGCATGACCTTCGAGGTCAATACCTCGCCGTTCCTCGGCCGCGAGGGCCGCTTCGTCACGAGCCGGCAGATCCGCGAGCGGCTGGAGCGGGAGTCGATCCACAACGTCGCGCTGCGGGTCGAGCCGACCGCCGATCCCGACAAGTTCATCGTCTATGGGCGCGGCGAACTGCACCTTGGCGTGCTGCTCGAGAACATGCGCCGCGAGGGCTACGAGCTCGCGGTGTCGCGCCCTCGGGTGGTGATTCGCGAGATCGACGGCCGTCCGCACGAGCCTTACGAACAGGTCACGGTCGACGTCGACAGCGACGCCCAGGGCGACGTGATGAACGCGCTCGGCACGCGCGGCGCGGCGCTGTCGGACATGCAGCCGGACGGCCGGGGCCGGGTGCGCCTCGACTACATGATTCCCTCGCGCGGTCTGATCGGCTTCCAGACGGAGTTTCGCACCCTGACCCGCGGCACCGGCCTGCTGCACCACGTCTTCGATCATTACGGACCGCTGGTGCAGCGAGAACTCGGCCAGCGGCCACAGGGCGTGCTGGTCGCCAATGGCCAGGGCACGGCTCTCGCCTACGCGCTGTTCAGCCTGCAGGAGCGTGGGCGCCTGTGCATCGGTCACGGCGACGAAGTCTACGAGGGCATGATCATCGGCATTCACAACCGCGAGAACGATCTCGTCGTGAATCCGCTGAAGGGCAAGAAGCTCACCAACATCCGCGCCGCGGGCAAGGACGAGAACGTCGTGCTGTCCCCGCCGGTGCGCTTCACGCTCGAACAGGCCATGGAGTTCATCGACGACGACGAGCTCATCGAAATCACGCCGGGCTCGATCCGCCTGCGCAAGCGCTTCCTGCGTGAGGCCGACCGCCGCCGATCCGGCAGGGAAGCCGTCGATCAGGGCGCGGCCGGCTGATCCGCCGGCCGACCGCGGCGCCGCAGCGGCGCGGCGAGCCGGGGGCATTTAACCGTTTGAGGGCCGAAACGAGACGCGGATCACGCACCCGTTGAGGGATCTCCCTAACACTTGCGGCTGGTATGGATTACCCACGGCGGTTCGGCCGTCGGTCGCCTCAGGGAGGTTCTGCAGCCTTGTCACGCGATGCCGCGATGGCCGTTCGGCCACAGGAACCGCTGCCCGCGGTGAGCCTGAACCGCCTGCTGGAGCGCCAGCTCGCCGAGGCGCGCCGGCGCGGCGGCGAGGTCGATCTGGACGCGTTGTTGCGCATCGTCAGCTTCCACTACGACCGCATCGACGAGGAACGCCGCGGGGTCGTGCGTTCGATGCAGATCATGTCGGACGAGGCCCAGGCCCTCACCCGCGAGATCCGCGAGCGATCGGCCTCGCACCTGCAGGCGATCCTCGACAACGTCAAGGACGCGATCCTCACCATCGACGAGCAGGGACACATCGAGAGCTGCAATCCGACCGGCGAGCGCGTATTTGGTTACGCGCAGGCCGAGATCCTCGGCCGCACGCTCGAATTCCTCCTGCCGGACCTGATCGACGACGGCCCGCGTGCATTCCTCGAGCGCCTCGCCACGCGCATCGACGACACGCACGTCGATCTCGCCGCGCAGCAGGTATGGGGACTGTCCAAGGATGGCACGCGCATCGCGGTCGAGATCGCCGTCAGCAAGGCGGACCTCAGCCGGCGCGAGGGCTACATCGTCTGCATTCGCGACATCAGCGAGCGGCACCTCGCCGAACAGCTGATCCGCGAGAGCGAGGCGCGCTACCGCACGCTCGTCGAGCACGCGCCTGAGGCGATCGTGGTGTTCGACGTCGATCTGGGGCGGTTCGTCGAGGTGAACGACAACGCCTGCCGCTTCTTCAAGATGGACCGGCAGACCCTGCTCGCCTGCGGCCCCCGGGAGATCAGTCCGCCGGTGCAATTCGACGGCAGCGCGTCGTTCGGCGTGGTGCGTGGCTACGTCGAGGGCGCGCTCTCGGGCGCCGCGCCGGTGTTCGAGTGGGCGCATTGCGACTCTGAAGGCCGGGTCATGCCCTGCGAAGTCCGCCTGGTGCGCCTGCCGAGCTCGAACCGGCGGCTCGTCCGCGCGAGCATCACCGACATCACCGAGCGCAAGCGCACGGAGGCGCTCGCCGCGGGCGAGCGGCGCGTGTTCGAGAAGATTGCCGCCAATGCCACGCTCGGCGAGGTCCTCGAGTCGATCGCCGACACCGTCGAGCGCGTGCTGCCCGCGAGCTTCGGGGCGATCGCGCTGCTCGACGCCGAGCGCCGTTCGCTGATTTTCGGCGCCGCGCCCCGCCTGCCGCGCGAGTTCGTATTCGCGATGGAAGGCGTGCCGGTCGATGCGCGCTTCGGCAGCTGCGCCGCGAGCGCCGCCTCGGGCCAACCGGTGGTCTCGGCCGACATCGGCTCGGACGAGCACTGGGAGTGCCGCCGCGACGCGGCCACGCTCTGCGGCATGCGCGCGTCCTGGTCGATTCCCATCCTGGCGCGCGACGGCCTGGTGGTCGGCACGTTCGCGGTCTACCGCCAGCAGACCGGCGCTCCGACCGAGCGCGATCTCGAATGCCTGCACCGCATGGCGCAGATCGCCGGCATCGCGATCGAACGACGCACCGCCGAGGACGCGCTGCGGGCGAGCGAGGCGAAGTTCCGCGGCCTGTTCGACGGTGTGATGGAGGGTGTCTATCAGTCGACCCGCGAGGGCCGCCTGCTGGCGGTCAACCCCGCGTTCGTGCAGATGCTGGGCTACGACTCGGCCGAGGAAGTCTGCGCCCTGCCCGTGGCCTCGCTCTACTGGTTCCCCGCCGACCGCGATCACTACGTGCGGCGGATGGAGGACGAGGGCGAGATGCGCAACGTCGAGTTCAACCTGCGCCGCAAGGACGGCCGGATGCTGGTCGTCGAGGACAACAGCCGGGTGGTGCGCGACCCCAAGGGCCGGGTGATCGGTTACGAGGGCACCATCACCGATATCACCGAGCGCAAGCGGGCGGAGACGGCCGTCTTCCAGGCGAAGGAACGCGCCCAGGTCACGCTGCAGTCGATCGGCGATGCGGTGATCACCACGGACTCGGCGGGCCGCATCGACTACATGAACCCGGTGGCCGAGAGCCTGATCGGCTGCGAGAGCCGCGAGGCTCAGGGCCGCTTGATCGGCGACGTGCTGATCGTGGTGGATGAGGCGACGCGTGAGCAGAGCGAGTGCCCGGTGAGCCGCTGTCTCAGGGAGGGCCGTGTGCTCGGACTCGCCGAGCATACGGTGCTCGTCAACCGTCGCAGCAAGGAGATCGCCATCCAGGATTCGGCCGCGCCGATCCGGGACCGCGAAGGCAACATGATCGGCGCGGTCATGGTCTTCCACGACGTCAGCAAGGAGCGCCGTCTGCACCGCGCTCTGTACTACCAGGCGAGCCACGACGCGCTCACCGGGCTGATCAACCGCCGGGAGTTCGAGAATCGTCTCGCGGCCGCCGTGGAGAGCGTGCGCGAGAACGCGCAGAGCCGCCACGCTCTGCTCTATCTGGATCTCGACCAGTTCAAGCTGGTCAATGACACCTGCGGGCACCCGGCGGGCGATCAGCTCCTCAAACAGATCACCGGCGTGCTGCAGTCGCGGGTGCGCGCCGGGGACACGCTCGCGCGCCTCGGCGGCGACGAATTCGGCATTCTTCTGCAGGACTGCTCGCTCGATCAGGCGATGCGCGTCGCCGAGACTCTTCGCCAGGCGATCCGCGACTACCGGTTCATCTGGCAGGACGGCGTGCTCGGCGTGGGTGTGAGCATCGGCATCGTCGAGATCACCACCGAGACGCCGACCGTCGCGAACGTGATGAGCGCCGCGGACGTCGCCTGCTATTCGGCCAAGGACTCCGGCCGCAACCGTCTGCACCTGTACACGCCGGACAACGTGCCGGAGCGGCACAAGGAGATGCACTGGGTCTCGAAGCTGACCCGGGCCTGCGAGGAGAGCCGCTTCGACCTGGTGTACCAGCCGATCGTGCCGATCGGCGCGACCGCGCCGGCGCGCGAGCACTTCGAGCTCATGCTGAGACTGCGCGACGAGTCGGGCGCTTTGATCGCGCCGGCCGAGTTCATACCGGCCGCCGAACGCTACAATCTGATGCCCTCGATCGACCGTTGGGTCGTCAAGACGGCGCTCGACCGGGTCGCGCACCGTGGCGATTCGGGCGTGGCCCCCTATACGATCGCGCTGAATCTGTCGGGCAACTCGCTCAACGACGAGCGCTTCCTCGAATACCTGATCGGGCTGCTCTCGGGCGCAGAATTCGCCCCGGGCGCGATCTGTTTCGAGATCACCGAAACGGCCGCGATCGCCAATCTCGGCAACGTGGTGTACTTCATGCGCGAGCTCAAGGCGCGCGGCTGCCACTTCGCGCTCGACGACTTCGGCAGCGGTCTGTCCTCGTTCATGTACTTGAAGACCCTGCCGGTCGACTATCTGAAGATCGACGGTCAGTTCATCGAGAACGTCACGCGCGACCCGGTCGACCGCAGCATGGTCGAGGCGATCAGCCAGGTCGGCCGGGCGATGGGCATACAGACCATCGCCGAGCGGGTCGACTCGCCCGAGGTCCTCGAGGAGCTCGCCAGGCTCGGGATCGGTTTCGCCCAGGGCTTCCACGTGGCGAGGCCTCAGCCGATCGCCGACTTCCCCTATGCCGTGCGCGGCTGAGGCCTCATTGGACCCGGGGGCGCGGCGTTCGGTCGCCGCCCGCGCCATGCGCTAGGGCTTGTTCGGTTTGAGCACGCCGCGACGCATCTGGTCGCGCTCCATGCTGACGAACAGCGCGCGGAAATTCCCCTGGCCGAAACCCTCGTCGCCGCGGCGTTCGATGATCTCGAAGAAGATCGGACCGATCAGCGTGCGCGTGAAGATCTGCAGCAGGTATCGTCCGTCCGCGCCGTCGACCAGGATGCCGCGCCGGCGCAATTCCTCCACCGGCAGGCCGTGACCGGGTAAACGCTCCTCGAGCATCTCGTAGTAGGCATCCGGCGGCGGTGACATGAACGGCAGGCCCGCGGCCCGCAGGGCGTCCCAGGTGGCGAACATGTCGTCGGTGCGCAGGGCGACGTGCTGGATGCCCTCGCCGTGGTACTGCTCGATGAACTCCTGGATCTGGTCGAGGGGTCCCTCGCCGGGCGCGTTCTTCGGTTCGTTGATCGGAATGCGGATCTTGCCGCAGGGCGCGACCAGCGCGCGGCTGGTGAGGCCCGTGTACTCGCCGCTGATGTCGAAATACTGCTGTTCGCGGAAGCCGAACACGCGCCGGTAGAAATCCTCGAAGTAATCCATCCGGCCCTTGCGCACGTTGTGGGTCAGGTGGTCGATTTCGACCAGCCCGGAACCGCGCGGCTGCGCTTCGATGCCCGGTTCGGCGAGAAAGTCGATGTCGTAGATGGACGGCCCCGCGTGCCGGTCGACCAGGTAGATCAGGCTGCCGCCGATGCCCTCGATCGCCGGGATGTTGAGCTCCATCGGTCCGACCGTGCCCTTGACCTCGCGGGCGCCGGCGGCGAGCGCGGCGCGCAGCGCCTGCGCGGCGTCGCGCACCCGGAACGCCATCGCACAGGCGCTGGGTCCGTGGGCGCGCGCGAATTCCTGGGCGAGGCTGTCTGGCTCGGCGTTGACGATGAAGTTGATGCGGCCCTGGCGGTACAGCGAGACGTTCTTGGAGCGGTGCCGGGCGACCCGGCGAAAACCCAGGGTCTCGAACACGCGACCGAGCTCGGCCGTGTCGGGAGCCGTGTATTCGACGAACTCGAAGCCGTCGGTGCCGAGGGGATTGTCCGCGCGTCCGGGCGAGGGTACCGACGCGGCAACGGGCGCGGATGGCGACGTCGTGCGCATGATGGCCGACCTCGGAGATGCCACAAGAGGGGGCGGATCGTAGCAGCGGCCCGGCGCGGCTGTCGACCCGCCGTATCGCAGCGCGCCGCCGCCGTCGCGGCAGGCTACGCCGATCTCGGGTAATCTTTCCGGCAATGGATGTTCTCGATCGACGGCTGTGCGTCGCGCCGATGCTGGATTGGACCGATCGGCACTGCCGCTATTTTCACCGCCTGCTCGCCCCGCATGCGCTGCTCTACACGGAGATGCTGGTCGCCAAGGCGGTCCTGCACGGCGACCGCGCGCGCCTGCTGCGCTTCGATCCGGCCGAACGGCCGGTCGCGCTGCAGCTGGGCGGGAGCGATCCGGGTGAACTCGCCGAGGCCGCGGCGATCGGCGCCGCGGCGGGCTATGCGGAGATCAACCTGAACTGCGGCTGTCCGAGCGAGAGGGTGCGTAGCGGCGCCTTCGGGGCATGCCTGATGGCCGAGCCGGACCTGGTCGCGAGCTGCGTCCGGCGCATGCGCGATGCGGTGCGCGTACCGGTCACGGTCAAGTGTCGCATCGGCATCGATGATCGCCAGGACTATGAGTTTTTCGCGCGTTTCGCGGCCGCGCAGGCCGATGCGGGCGTCGATGCCCTGATCCTGCACGCGCGCGCGGCGATCCTCAAAGGCCTCTCGCCGAAACAGAATCGCGAGATCCCGCCCTTGCGCTACGAATACGCGTATCGCCTGAAGTCCGAACGGCCGTCGCTCGAGCTCGTGCTGAACGGCGGCATCGGCGGCCTCGAGGCCGCGAGGGGCCACTTCGCGGCCGGTGTCGATGGAGTGATGCTCGGTCGCGCGGCCTATCAGAGGCCCGCGCTGCTCGCCGCCTTCGAGCGCGAGTTCATCGATCCCGACTGGTCCCTGCCGTCGGCGGAGGCGCTGCTCGAGGCGATCGTCGCCTATGCGCGCCGCGAGCTCGAACGCGGTACGCGGCTGCACGCGATCACACGTCACCTTCAAGGCCTGATCGCCGGCAGCGACGGTGCGCGCGCCTGGCGGCGGTTCCTCGGCGAGATCGCCACCCGGCCCGATGCGCGGCCCGAATTGCTGGCGGCGGCCTTGCCGCTGGTGCGGGGCCGGCTCGCCGCCTAGGACGACGGGGCGGCCCGGTCCGTACGCCTGGGTAGGGCGCGATGCGCCAGATTAAGTATAATCGTGCCGCGACATGGGAAACGAAGTCGAAGTTGCAATCCTGTTCGCCGACGTCGTCGGCAGCACCAAGCTGTACGAGCAGCTCGGCGACGTACGCGCGCGCGACATGGTCGGGATCTGCATCGACGTGATGCGCGGCGCCACGGAGCACAATCAGGGCACCGTGATCAAGACGATGGGCGATGAGGTCATGGCGACCTTTCCTACCGCGGATTCGGCGCTCGACGCGGCCTCGCAGATGCAGAAGGAGATCTCCGCGCACCCCTCGCTCAAGGTCGGCGAGCACGCGGTGGCGATCCGCATCGGCTGCAACTTCGGTCCGGTGGTCACCGAGAACCGCGACATCTTCGGCTCGGCCGTGCACACCGCGAACCGCATGACCAGCCAGGCTAAGGCCGGCCAGATCATGACGACCTCGACGATGGTGGAGCACCTGTCGGGTGAATGGCGGGCCTCGGTGCGCCAGATCGACATTGCCACCCTGAAGGGCCGCAGCAGCGAGGTCGCGCTGTTCGAGGTGCTCTGGCAGCCGGAGGACGTGACCAGCATGGTTCCGGCGATCGCCGCCCGCGATCGCTCGGGGCGGCCGATGCGCCTGCGGCTTCGCTACCAGGGTCAGGAGATCTTCGTCGACGACGGGCATGCGAACGTGAGCATCGGCCGCGCCGAGGATAACGATCTGGTGGTCAAGGGCAACCTGATCTCGCGATTGCACGCCCGGGTGGAGATCAGCCGCAACAAGTTCATCCTGGTCGATCAGAGCACCAACGGCACGTTCGTGGTCGGCAAGGACGGCGAGGAGGCGTTCGTGCGGCGCGACTCGATGCAGATTCGCGGCGAGGGACTGATCGGGCTCGGCAAGGCTCCCGACAGCAATTCCTCGCAGGTGATCCGCTACGCCTGCGAGGACTGATCGGACTGAGCCGACCCGGGGCCGGCGGTTCCGCGCCGGACGCCTTCAGCCGCCGACGCGGCGCAGAGCCTCGCCGAGTTCCCGCTTGAGCGCCTGGGGCAGGCGTTCTCCGAACTCATCGAGATAAGCACCGACCTGGCCGAATTCGGCGCGCCATGCGTCCCGATCCACTTCGAGCAGCTCGGCGAGCGTCGAGCCGTGGATCGGCAGCCCATGCGTGTCGAGATCGGTCGGTCCCGGCAGGTGTCCGATCGGAGTGTCCACCGCGCCGGCAGCGCCGCCGCAGCGGTCGATGATCCAGCGCAGCACGCGCATGTTCTCGCCGAATCCCGGCCAGAGGAACTTGCCATCGTCTCCCTGGCGGAACCAGTTCACGTGGAAGATCTGCGGCGGGCGCTCGAGCGCCGCGCCGACCTTGATCCAGTGGTCCCAGTAGTCGGCGAAGTTGTAGCCGGCGAAGGGTTTCATGGCCATCGGATCGCGACGGACCACGCCGACCTCGCCGGTCGCCGCGGCCGTGGTCTCGGAGGCGACGCCGGCGCCGATCAGCACGCCATGCGTCCAGCTGCGCGCCTGATAGACGAGCGGGGCGAGCGAGCGGCGGCGTCCGCCGAACACGATGGCCGAGATCGGCACGCCCTGAGGCGCATCGGCCGCGGGCGAGTAGCACGGATTCTGCTCGGCCGAGACCGTGAAGCGCGAGTTCGGGTGAGCGGCCGGGCCCTTCTTCGGATCGAACGGCCGGCCCTGCCAGTCGAACAGCGGTTCGCCGGCCTGCAGGCCCTCCCACCAGGGCTCGTCCTCGGCGGTCAGCGCGACGTTGGTGAAGATGGTGTCGCGGCGGATGGTCTCGAAGGCATTGCGGTTGGTCTGCGGATTGGTGCCGGGAACCACACCGAAATAGCCCTTCTCCGGATTGATCGCATACAGACGGCCATCGCTCCCCGGATGCAGCCAGGCGATGTCGTCGCCGACCGTCCAGACCTTCCAGCCGGCATAGCTCGCCGGCGGGATCAGCATCGCGAGGTTGGTCTTGCCGCAGGCCGAGGGGAAGGCGCAGGCGAGGTAGTGGGTCTCGCCGCGCGGGTTCTCGATGCCGACGATCAGCATGTGCTCGGCGAGCCAGCCCTCGCGGCGCGCCTGCCAGCTGGCGATTCGCAGCGCGTGGCATTTCTTGCCGAGCAGGGCGTTGCCGCCGTAGCCCGAGCCGAAGCTCTTGATCGACAGCTCCTCGGGGAAGTGCATGATGAAGCGCCGGGCCGGGTCGAGCTCGCCCGTGGAATGCAATCCCTTCACGAAGGTGCCCTCGCGCGCGATCCGCTCGAGCGCCTCGCGGCCCATGCGGGTCATCAACCGCATGTTCAGCACGACGTAGGGGCTGTCGGTGATCTCCACACCGCAGCGGGCGTAGGGCGAGTCGATCGGCCCCATGCAATAGGGCACGACGTACAGGGTCCGTCCGCGCATGCAGCCGCGGAACAGATCGTCCATCTTGCGATGGGCCTCGGCCGGCGCCATCCAGTGGTTGTTCGGACCGGCATCCTCCCGCTCGCGGGTGCACACGAAGGTCACGTGCTCGACTCTCGCCACGTCGTTCGGGTCCGAGCGGTACAGGTGGCAGCCGGGGTAGCTCGCCGCGTTGAGCGGAATCAGCTCCCGCGCCTCGACCAGGCGAGCCTGCAGAGCCCGCCGTTCGGATTCGCTGCCGTCGCACCAGACCACGGCATCCGGCACGGTCAGGCGGGCCACTTCGGCGACCCAGGCAGCGACCTCGCGGCTCAGGTTCTCGAGATGGGTGATTCGTTGCGGGGCGGTGGCCATGCGAATTCCTCGTCTTTTGCGCCCCGAATGCCGGAGCCGTTCTCCGCGCAGTAGTGTACCATAGGCATAAAATGCCCAAAGATCAGACAGTTACGTTACGCATACGAATGCCGTCGCGGCGCTCGGCGAGAATCGTTCTCGGCATCGCGGCGAGTGCGGCCGTGACGCTTGCGAACGGCGGCACGCCGCTGGTTGGCACGCCGCCGGTCGGTGCGCCGGCCGGTACGCCGGCCGGTACGCTGCCTGCCGGCGTGCACGTGCGTATCCGCGCCGAGGTCGAGCGACTGAGTTCGGCGGGCGGGCGCACGCGGATCCGTCTGGTGCCGGCCGATCGCGTGGTCGCGGGCGATACCGTGGTCTACACGCTCTCGGTCCAGAACGACGGGCCCGATCCCGTGGCGGGGGTGGACGTGACCACGCCGATCCCGGCGCGCATGCGCTACCTGCCGGGCAGCGCGGTCGGACCGGGTGCGGTCGTCGAATTCTCGGTCGACGGCGGACACAGTTACCAGCCGGCCGCCGCCTTGCGGGTGAGCGGCGCCGACGGCAAGCCCCGCGCCGCGGTCGCGGCCGACTACACCGACATCCGCTGGACCCTGCAGGACGTGCTGCACGCCGGGTCGGTGGCCTTCCTGCGCTATCGCGCGGCGTTGCGCTGATGGGCAGCGACGTCGCGCGTCTGTTCGCCGCCGAGGGTCCGCTCGCCCGGGCGCTGCCGGATTACGCGCATCGCCCGGAACAGGCGGCGATGGCGGTCGCCGTGGCCCGGGCGATCGAACGCGGCGAACCGCTGCTGGTCGAAGCCGGCACCGGCATCGGCAAGACCTTCGCGTACCTGGTACCGGCGCTGCTGTCGGGGCGCCGGGTGATCGTTTCGACCGGCACCCGCACGCTGCAGGATCAGTTGTATCGGCGCGATTTACCGCTGCTCGCGCGCGCGCTCGGCAGTCCCGTGCGCGTCGCGCTGCTCAAGGGCCGCGCCAACTATCTGTGCCGGCATCGGCTCGAGCTTGCGGTGCGGCAGCGTGGGCTGCCGGGTTTCGAGCGCGCTGCAACGCGGACTCTGGCGCGGGTCGAGCGCTGGGCCGCCAGCACGCGCGCCGGCGATCTGGCCGAGCTCACCGACCTGCCGGAGCACTCGCCGCTTTGGCCGCAGATCACCTCGACGCGCGAGAACTGCCTGGGCGCGGAGTGCCGCTACCACGCCGAGTGCCACGTGCTCGAGGCGCGGCGCGAGGCCCAGGCGGCCGACCTCGTGGTGGTCAATCATCATCTGCTGCTCGCCGATCTGGCGCTCAAGGACGAGGGCTTCGGCGACCTGCTGCCGGGCGCGGACGCGGTGATCCTCGACGAAGCGCACCAGGTCCCGGAGATCGCCGCGCAGTTCTTCGGCCGGTCCTGGTCGACGCGGCAGGTCGATCTGCTGGTGCGGGACGCCCAGGCCGAGATCGCCGCGGCCGCGGTCGACTCCGGCCGGACCGCCGCGACGCTCGGCGAGCTCACGGAGCGTTGCGCGGGGTTGCGCCGCGCGCTCGGTTCGGCGCCGTCGCGGGTCGAATGGGCGCGCGTGCCGGACGCTTTCGTCGAGGAGCTCGAGGCGATCGAGCGCGCACTCGGCGAGTGCGACGCGCGCCTGCAGGAACTTGCGGCCGGTGCGGCGCTCACGGCCTGCGCCCGGCGCGCGCGTGCCGCGGCCGATTCGCTCGCGGCGTTGCGCGCCTGCGGCGACGAGGATGGTCTGCGCTGGGTGGAGTGCGGCCCCGCGGCGATCACGCTGCAGTTCACTCCCTTCGAGATCGCCGAGCGCCTGCGCGAGGCGGTGCAAGGCCAGGGCTCGGCCTGGATCTTCACCTCGGCGACCCTCGCCGTGGCGGGCGACTTCGCCCATTTCGCGGCACGCGTCGGTCTCGCGGATGCGCGCGCGTTCGCACTCGACAGCCCGTTCGACTACGCGCGTCAGGCGCGCATCCTGCTGCCCTCGGGCATGCCCGATCCGCAGTCGGGGCAATATCCGCAGGCGTTCGTCGAGGCGGTCGCCCCGCTGCTCGAGGCGGGCGGCGGACGCGCCTTCCTGCTCTTCACCAGCCACCGCGCGCTCGGTGAGGGGCTCGCGGCGCTCGAGCGCCGTTTTCCGCAGCCGCCCTTCCCGGTGCTGGTGCAGGGCCAGGCGCCTCGCGAGGCGCTGCTCGCGCGCTTCCGCGAACTCGGCCGGGCGGTGCTGCTCGCCACGGCGAGCTTCTGGGAGGGCGTGGACGTCAAGGGCGATGCCTTGGCGATCGTCGCGATCGACAAGCTGCCGTTCGCTTCGCCCGACGACCCTCTGCTCGCCGCCCGGCTCGAGGGCATACGCCGGCGCGGCGGCAACGGCTTCACCGAGCACCAGCTGCCCCAGGCGGTGCTCGCCCTCAAACAGGGCGCGGGCCGGCTGATCCGCGATTTCGACGATTTCGGCGTGATCGTGATCGGCGATCCGAGGATCGCGCGCAAGTCCTACGGCCGCGCATTCCTCGCGGCGCTGCCGCCCTGTCCCGTGCTCACCGACCCGGCCGAGGCCGCGCGCTTTCTCGCCGGGCGGCTCGCGGCGCACGCGCGCCAGCGCGCAAACCCGGCGAGCGCGGCGAACTCGGCGAGCGAAGCATGAGCGGCCCGCGCCTTCTCGCGCTCGACGCATCGACCGAGGCCTGCTCGGCGGCGGTGCGTGTCGGCGGCGAGACCATCGAACGCTACGAGGAACCCGGCTCGGCGCAGTCCGAGCGTCTGCTCGAGCTGGCTGGCGCGGTGATGGCCGAGGCGGGACTCGCCTACGCCGGGCTCGACGCGATCGCGGTCGGCGTGGGTCCCGGGGCGTTCACCGGGGTGCGCATCGGCGTCGCGCTCGCCCAGGGGCTCGCGTTCGGCGCGGGCCTCGCCTTGCTGCCGGTCACGACGCTGGAAATGCTCGCGGCCGCGGCGACGTCTCAGGCGGCGGGCGAGGGCGCGGTGCTCGCCTGCCTCGATGCGCGCATGGCTGAACTCTATTGGGGGGTCTACCGGCCCGATGTGCTGCGCGGTGTCGAGGCGCTGGCCTCCCCCCGCGTCGGATCGGAGGAGTCGCTGCGCGCGGCGCGGCCGGCTTGCGTGCGCGGCCTCGGCAGGGGGTTCGCCGCCTACCCGGGGCTCGCGGCGGCGCTCGGTATCCCGGTCGAGCCCGCCGATGCACGCCGTCTGCCGCGCGCTGCGGACCTGGCATGGCTCGGGGAGTTGCGTCTGCGGGCGGGGGAAGCGCTCGACCCGGCCGCCATCAGCCCGGTCTACCTGCGCGACAAGGTGGCGCGGACCGAGGCCGAGCGCGCGCAGGGACGCCCCTGACGGCCTTTGTCACGCGACTGTCACATCGGGCGGGTGTAATCGCGAACCCATATGAGCGCCAAGCGCATCCTCATCGTCGAAGACGAGAAGCCCATTCGCGACATGGTCGCGTTCGGATTGCGCCGGGCCGGCTACGAGGTCGCCGAGGCCGAGGATTGCCGGGAGGCGCGCGCCCGCATCGCCGATCAGCGTCCGGACCTCATGCTGGTCGACTGGATGTTGCCCGACATGAGCGGTCTCGAACTCACCCGGACGCTCAAGCGCGACCGGGACTGCGAGGACATCCCGATCATCATGCTCACCGCCCGCGCCGAGGAACAGGACAAGGTCGGTGGCCTGGAGGGCGGCGCCGACGACTACATGACCAAGCCGTTCTCGCCCCGCGAGCTGCTGGCGCGCATCCAGGCGGTCCTGCGCCGCGCCGCGCCGGGTGGCGGCGAGGACGTGATCGAGTTCGACCGCCTGCGTCTCGACGACTCCAGCCACCGGGTGAGCTGCGGCGAGGAGGAGATCGCGCTCGGTCCCACCGAATACCGCCTGCTGCATTTCTTCATGACGCACACGGAGCGGGTGTTCACGCGAGGCCAGCTGCTCGATCGGGTCTGGGGCGGCAATACCTACGTCGAGGAACGCACCGTGGACGTGCACATCCGCCGCCTGCGCAAGGCGCTGGAGCCGTCGGGGCTCGATCGCCTGGTGCAGACCGTGCGCGGCTCGGGCTACCGGTTCTCGAATCGCGACGCGTGAGCAGCGCGGCCGCCTGAAAGGTGGTAAAAGCCTAAAGGATGGCGGCCGTCTGGACTTTCGCGCTCGCGCGTCTCGCGGGCGTTCTGGTGCTGGGTCTGATCCTCGGGCTGTTCATCGGGCCCGTGTGGGTCGGAGTGCTCGTCGCCTTCGGCCTGTACGTGGTCTGGCAGTTGCGCAACCTGTACATGCTGGATCGGTGGTTGCGCCTGCGCTCCCAGCTCGACCCGCCCGGCGTCGGCGGCATCTGGGGGGAGGTGATCGCCCAGGTGGTGCGGCTCCACCGCCGCAAGCAGTACCACAAGCAGCGCCTCGCGCAGCTGTTCCGGGAGCTGCGCCGCTCGACCGCGGCCTTGCCGGACGGCGTGATCATGCTCGGCCGCCACCATGAGATTCTCTGGTTCAACCGTCGCGCCGCCAACCTGCTCGGGCTCAGGCGTCCCTCCGACGTGGGTCTGCGCATCGACAACCTGATCCGCGCCCCGGAATTCGTGCGCTACCTGAAAGCCGCGGATTTCGCCGCGCCGGTCGTGATCCGGCCGCCGGCAGCGACCGAGACTTATCTGTCGCTGCAGATGGTGCCCTACGGCGCCGGCCAGTCGCTGCTGCTCGCCCGCGATGTGACCCGCGAGCGCCGTCTCGAGGCGATGCGCAAGGATTTCGTCGCCAACGCGTCCCATGAACTGCGCACGCCGCTCACGGTGATCTCGGGCTACCTCGACACGCTCGCCGAGGATTCCGGCCTCGATCCGGCCTGGACCGGACCGATCCGCGACATGCGCTCGCAGGCGCGCCGCATGAACGCGATCATCGCCGACCTGCTGGAGCTCTCCCGGCTGGAGGCGACCGAGGAGGAGGCGGGATACGAGCCGATCGACGTTCCGGCGATGCTCGCGCGGCTGCAGCGCGACGGGCGTGCCCGGGCGCAGCGCCGCCACGAGGTGACCCTGGAGCTCGACGCGAACGACGGCCTGTACGGCGCGCCGCAGGAGATCGAGTCGGCGTTCACGAACCTTTTGGACAATGCGCTCAAGTACACGCCGGTGGATGGGCGCGTGCAGCTGCGCTGGCGGGTGGATGCGGGCGGCGCCCACTTCTCGGTCGCCGACAACGGCATCGGCATCCCGGCCGAGCACCTGCCGCGCCTGACCGAACGGTTCTACCGCGTCGACTCGGGACGTTCGCGCAGCCAGGGCGGATCGGGGCTTGGTCTCGCGATCGTCAAACACGTCCTGCAGCGCCATGGCGGGCGGCTCGAGATCGAGAGCGTCGAAGGCAAGGGCAGCACGTTCAGCTGTCATTTCCCGGCACATCGCCTCTGCGCCGCGTCGGTCCGCACGGACACGGTTGACGCGCAGCCGGATCGGATGTAAACGAACGCCCTTAGCGACGCCCGAGGTCGCGTCCCGACCGAGAAGGACCCGCATGGAAATCGCCGATCTCACCCACCACACCTCCCGCAGGTTCAACGAGGACCTGGAAAAGGTCCGCAACCAGGTCCTGCAGATGGGCGGGTTCGTCGAGGAACAGCTGCACAAGGCCATCGCCGCCCTGGTCGACGGCGACAGCAAGCTCGGCGAGCTGGTGGCGACCGAGGACTACAAGGTCAACGGCATGGAGGTGTCGATCGACGAGGAATGCAGCCGCATCCTCGCGCTGCGGGCGCCCGCCGCCGGGGACCTCAGGGTGATCGTCGCGATCATCAAGACGATCACGGACCTCGAGCGGATCGGCGACGAGGCCGAGAAGATCGGCCACATCGCCTTGCGGCTCGCGACCATGGAACGACCCGCCGACAAGTACCGGGAGGTCAAGCACCTCGGCCGGCACGTCGCGCGCATGGTGCACGACGCGCTGGACGCGTTCGCGCGCATGGACGCGAAGGCGGCGCTGCAGACCGCGCGCGAGGACCGGATGGTCGATGAGGAATACGAATCGATCCAGCGTCAGTGCATGACTTTCATGATGGAGGATCCCCGGCAGATCCGCCGGGCCCTCGAGATCATGTGGATCGTGCGCGCGCTCGAGCGCATCGGCGATCACGCCAAGAACATGTGCGAATACGTGGTGTACATGGTCTACGGCAAGGACATCCGCCACACCTCGCTGGAAGACGTCTCGCGCGAACTGGAAGGGCCCGCGGAGGCGCGGCGATGAGCGCGCGCCAGGTGAATCTCCTCGGCTTCCTCGCCTGCGCGGCGCTGCTCGGCTACGCCTATTACGCGCAGTTCCATCTGCACCTCGATCCCTGCCCGTTGTGCATCTTCCAGCGCGTCGGCGTGTTCGCCACGGGACTCGTGTTCCTGATCGCGGCCGTCCAGGCTCCGCGGGGCTGGGGTCGGCGCGTCTATGCGACGCTGATCATGCTCACCTCGGGCGCGACCATCGGCGTCGCCGCGCGCCAGCTCTACATCCAGCACCTGCCGCCGGACGCGGTGCCGAGCTGCGGGGCTTCGCTCGACATCATGCTCAAGTTCCTGCCGCTGAAGGACGTGCTGGTCAAGGTGCTGTCCGGATCGGGCGAATGCGCCAAGGTCGACTGGCGCTTCCTTGGCCTCGCCATGCCCGCCTGGGTGCTGATCGCCGCGCTCGCACTCGGCGCCTTCGGCGTGCTCGGCAACCTGCGCGGCACGGCGCGCCCGCAGCACCGCTGAGGAGCGCCGAACGATGTCGGCGACGCTCGATCTCACGCGGGCACTGATCGCGCGCGCCTCGGTCAGCCCGAACGACGCGGGCTGTCAGGCGCTCATGACCGAGCGGCTCGCCTCGCTCGGCTTTCGGATCGAGCCGCTGCCGTTCGGTCCGGTCGAGAACTTCTGGGCCGAACGCCGCGGCGCTGGCGGGACCGACGGGCCGGTATTCTGCTTCGCGGGCCATACCGACGTGGTGCCGACCGGGCCGGTCGAGGACTGGCACAGCGAACCGTTCACGCCGCTCGAGCGCGACGGCTATCTCTACGGCCGCGGCGCGGCGGACATGAAGAGCGCGCTCGCGGCGATGCTGACCGCCTGCGAGGCCTTCGTCGCCGCGCAACCCGACCACCGCGGCAGCATCGCGTTCCTGATCACGAGCGACGAGGAGGGACCGTCGGTCGACGGCACCCGACGCGTCGTCGAGGTGTTGCGCGAACGCCGGCAGCGCATCGACTGGTGCCTGGTCGGCGAGCCTTCGAGCGAGCAACGGCTCGGCGACGTGGTGAAGATCGGCAGGCGCGGCAGTCTCAGCGGCCGGCTGACCGTGCACGGGATC
Source organism: Gammaproteobacteria bacterium (assembly GCA_028870275.1). Taxonomy (GTDB): domain Bacteria; phylum Pseudomonadota; class Gammaproteobacteria; order Steroidobacterales; family Steroidobacteraceae; genus Bog-1198. Next base: position 24,801 of record JAGWPY010000179.1, read on the forward strand.
CAGGGCCACATCGCCTATCCGGATACCGCCGACAACCCGGTGCACCGGCTCGCTCCGGCGCTGGCCGAACTGGTGGCGCGGCACTGGGACCAGGGCAACGAGCATTTCCAGCCGACGAGTTTCCAGATATCGAACATCGCGGCCGGCACCGGCGCGCCAAACGTGATTCCGGGCGAGCTCAAGGCGCGCTTCAATCTGCGCTTCTCGACCGAGCAGACGGTGCAGTCCCTGCAGGCGGCGGTCGAGGAAGTGCTTTCGCGACATGGGGTCCGGTATTCGCTGGAGTGGTTCGTCTCGGGCCTGCCGTTTCTGACCCGCCCCGGTGAATTGTCGGCCGCGGTGTGCGCCGCGGTGCGCGAGGAGCTCGGCTACGATCCGCGCCTGTCGACCGGGGGCGGCACCTCCGACGGCCGATTCATCGCGCCGCTCGGCGCCCAGGTGGTCGAACTCGGCGTGGTCAACGCCACCATCCACAAGGTCGACGAGTGCGTGCGCATCGAGGACGTGGATCGCCTGCACCTGCTGTACCTGCGTACGCTCGAGCGTCTCCTAGGACGTTGAGTCCAGCGTGCGCGCGATCATGTAGATCGCCACCGCGAACAGGACGGCGGCGAAGATCCGCGTGAGGCCCCGGCCGCCGGTGCCGAGACGCGTCGCCACGGCGATGCCGGCCGCGCCACCGAGCACACCGCCTGCGAGGAATTCGAGCGCGACACGCCATTCGATCATGCCCGACCACGCATAGTTCGCGGCGGTCGTCAGGCCGAACGCGCCGACCGACAGGAGCGAGGATCCGACCGCGTCCAGGATCGACAGGCCGCCGCCGAACATCAGCGCCGGCACGATCAGGAAACCGCCGCCGATGCCGAAGAACCCCGAGGCGGCGCCGGTCGCGAGCCCGAGACCCGCGAGCCTCGCGGCGATCGCGACCGTGAACGGCGGCGCGATCGCGCCGCGGTCGCGGCGCGGCCGCAGCATCGCGAAGGCCACGGCGAACATCGCCAGCGCGAACAGAATCAGGAGCTTGCGGCCATCGATCAGCTTGCCGAGGCTCGAGCCGAGGGCGGCTCCCGCGACGCCGAACAGCGCGAACGTGGCGGCCTGAGCCCAGCGCACGTGCCCGTGCCGCCAATGTCCCAGGAAGTTGCCGAGCGCATTCGCGCCCACCGATAGCGCACTGGTGCCGATCGCCACGTGGGGGTCGCTCACTCCGACCACGTACATCAGCAGGGGAACCGCGAGGATCGATCCGCCGCCGCCGATCAGCCCCAGGCTGAACCCGACCGCGGCCCCGCACAGCGTCGCCAGAAGCGTTTGCATCGCGCCCAGCATACGCGCTTTGGCCGTCGCTATTGCGATGCGACAGCCTGGCAGGCCCCGGTCGCGTCATCTATTTGTCACAATCATGGCCTTAAATGGCCGCCGCGAGCGCCGGCCGGGATGCCCCGGGCTGCGCCCGTCCGGGTCGCACCGACCCGGCCCGACGTGTTCCATCAACTCGAGGACTCAACGTGTTAAAAACCACTCAAATGCGACTTGCCGCGCTGGCCGTCGCCGCGACTCTCGGCGCGGGCGCACAGGCCGCCCAGACCATCACCGGCGCTGGAAGCACCTGGGTCTACCCGCTGGTGGCCAAGTGGTCGACGGTGTATGCCAAGAACACCGGCATCCAGGTCAACTACCAGTCCATCGGCTCGGGCGGCGGCATCGCGCAGATCAAGGCGGGCACGGTCGCGTTCGGCGCGAGCGACAAGCCGCTCACCCCGGCCGAGCTCGCGCAGTCGAACCTGATCCAGTTCCCGACCGCGATCGCGGGCGAGGACGTGGTGTACAACGTGCCGGGGATCAAGCCGGGCGAGCTCGTCCTGAGCGGGCCGGTGGTCGCCGACATCTTCATGGGCAAGGTCAAGTCCTGGAACGATCCGGAGATCGCCCATCTGAACCGCGGCGTGAAGCTGCCGGCGATGCCGATCACCGTGGTGCACCGTTCGGACGGTTCGGGCACGACCTTCACGTTCGCGAACTATCTCTCGAAGGTGAGCCCCGAGTGGAAGACGCGCATCGGTGCGGACACCTCGATCGCCTGGCCGACCGGCGTCGGCGGCAAGGGCAACGAAGGCGTCGCGTCCTACGTTCAGCGCATCAAGGGCGCGGTCGGCTACGTCGAATACGCCTACATCATCGAGAACCACATGGCCTATGCGCGCATGCTGAACAGCGCGGGCAAGGTGGTCAGCCCGTCTCTCGCGGGCTTCCAGGCCGCGGCAGCGAACGTCGACTTCACCAAGGCCGAGGATTTCTACGTGATCCTCACCGATCAGCCGGGCGCCGCTTCCTGGCCGATCTCGGGGTGCACCTGGCAGATCCTGCGCAAGAGCGCGCCGAAGGCCACCAACGCCTCGGTGACGGCGTTCTTCCGCTGGGGCTTCGAGCATGGCCAGGACATCGCCCGTTCGATCGCGTTCGGCCCGCTCCCGCCGAGCACCATTCATGCGATCGAGGCGTACTGGAAGAAGAACCTGGGAATTTGATGATCTTCCGGTCGTAGGAGACAATGTCCGGATGGAGAGTTCCGAGGCCGCAGTCGGGCAGAAATTGACGCCAGCGGCCGAGGAACCCGGTACCGCCGGCAGAGGACGGCCTCTGTCGGCGGATTCCCTGTTTCACGGCGTCTGCGTCTCGATGGCGGGGCTGGTCGGCGTCGCGCTGGTCGCGATCGTGATCGCGATCGCGGTGGACAGCCTCCCCGCGATCCGGACGTTCGGGGTGCTCGGTTTCCTCAAATCGAGCGAGTGGGATCCGGTCTCCGAGCACTTCGGCGCGTTTCCGTTCATCGTCGGCACCCTGGTCAGTTCGGCGATCGCCATGGTGCTCGCGGTGCCCGTGAGCTTCGGCGTCGCCGTGTTCATCTCCGAACTGGCACCGGCCTGGATGCGCCAGCCGGTCTCGGCGGCGATCGAAATGCTCGCGGCGGTGCCGAGCATCGTCTATGGGTTGTGGGGGCTGCTGGTGTTCGCGCCGGCGTTCGCGAACCTCGAGCCGTGGATCAACGACCACCTCGGCGCGCTGCCGCTCGTCGGCGCGCTGTTCCAGGGCCCGCCGATGGGCATCGGCATGCTGACCGCCGGCATCGTGCTCGCGATCATGATCCTGCCCTACATCACCGCGATCATGCGCGACGTCTTCGTCGCCACTCCGACGCGCCTCAAGGAGTCCGCCTACGCGATGGGCGCGACCACCTGGGAGGTGGCCCGGCAGATCCTGTTGCCGTACACGCGCACGGCGGTGACCGGCGGCATCTTCCTCGGCCTCGGCCGGGCCCTCGGCGAAACGATGGCGGTCACTTTCGTGATCGGCAACAGCAACAACCTCTCGGCGAGCCTTCTCATGCCGGGCGCCTCGATCCCGTCGGTGATCGCCAACGAGTTCACCGAGGCGACCAGCAAGCTGTACGTGTCCTCGCTGATCTACCTGGGCCTCGTGTTGATCGCGATCACCCTGATCGTGCAGGTGCTGGCGGTGCTGTTGCTCGGTAGCGTTCGCCGCGGCGCGGTGAGCTCGCGATGATCTCGCTCGCCGCCAAGCGACGCGCGGTCAACGCGGTCGCCTCGGCGTTGATGTTCGCGGCGACCTGCGTGGGCCTGTTCTTCCTCGCCTGGATCCTCTGGACCACGCTGCGTTTCGGTATCGCCGCGATGCATTGGGACCTCTTCCTGAAGGACACTCCGGCGCCCGGCGACGGCGGCTACGGTCTGCGCAATGCCTTCGTCGGCAGCGTGATCCTGATGTGCATCGCGCTGCTGATCGGCGTCCCGGTCGGACTGATGGCCGGCACCTGGCTGGCCGAGTACGGCGGACGGAGCCGCCGCGCGCGCCTGGTGCGTTTCGTCAACGACATCATGCTGAGCGCGCCCTCGATCGAGATCGGCCTGTTCACCTATGCGGTGATGGTCGATCCGCTGGGCCATTTCTCGGCGTTCTCCGGCGGCGTCGCGCTCGCGATCCTCATGGTGCCGATCATCGTGCGCACCACCGACGAGATGTTGCGACTGGTTGGCGCGGAGATGCGCGAGGCGGCGATCGCGCTCGGCGCGCCGATGTGGAAGGTGGTCACCAACATCACCTGGAAGGCCGCGCGCGCCGGCATCCTCACGGGCATCCTGATCTCGCTCGCGCGCATCAGCGGCGAGACCGCGCCCCTCCTGTTCACCGCGCTCAACAACCAGTACTACAGCACCAGTCTCGCACGGCCCATCGCCAACCTGCCGGTGGTCATCTTCCAGTTCGCCATGAGCCCGTACGACAACTGGCAGCAGATGGCCTGGGCCGGCGCCTTCATCGCGATCACGTTCATCCTGTTGCTGAGCGTGACATCGCGTCTGATCCTGCAAAAAAGCGTAAAACGCCCATGAGTCCAGCCGATCCGCTTTCCGATCCACGCAGCCCGGAGACGTCCGCGATCCCGCAGACGCGCAAGGCCGTCGCGCCGCCGGAAGCCGCCGCCGAACCCTTCGTGGCCAAGGTCACGGTGCGCAACCTCGATTTCTTCTACGGCAAGGCCCGGGCCCTGAAGGACATCTCGCTCGAGATCCCGCAGAACCGCGTGACCGCCTTCATCGGCCCCTCGGGGTGCGGGAAGTCGACGCTGCTGCGCACCTTCAACCGGATGTTCGAGCTCTATCCCGATCAGCGCGCCGAGGGCCAGGTGATCCTCGACGGCGAGAACATCCTGCAGTCGAAGCGCAGCATCGCCGAGATCCGCGCGCGCATCGGCATGGTGTTCCAGAAGCCGACGCCGTTCCCGATGTCGATCTACGACAACATCGCCTTCGGCATCCGCCTCTACGAGAAGCTGTCGCGGGCCGAGATGGACGCTCGCGTCGAGGGCTGTCTGCGGCAGGCGGCGCTCTGGGACGAGGTCAAGGACAAGCTCGGCCAGCTCGGCACCTCCCTCTCGGGCGGCCAGCAGCAGCGGCTGTGCATCGCCCGCACCATCGCGGTCAAACCCGAGGTCCTTCTGCTCGACGAGCCCTGTTCGGCGCTCGACCCGATCTCCACCGCGAAGATCGAGGAGATGATCTACCAGCTGAAGAGCGACTACACGGTGGTGATCGTCACGCACAACATGCAGCAGGCGGCGCGCGCCTCTGACTACACCGCGTTCATGTACATGGGCGAGGTCGTCGAATTCGGCATGACCCGCAAGATCTTCACGGCGCCGCGCGAGTCGCGCACCGAGGACTACATCACCGGACGGTTCGGATGACCGCCCCGCACACCCTGAGCGCGGTCGATCGGGAGCTCGGCGACCTGAACGCCTCGATCGCCGCGATGGGCGGGCTGGTCGTCGATCAGATCGAGCGGATGCTCGCCGCGTTGCACCGCGGCGACGGCGCGGCGCTCGCCGCGGTCGCGGCGCGCGACGCCGAGGTGGACGCGGCGCAGACGCGGGTCGAGGAGCGCGTGATGAGCGTGCTCGCGACGATGCAACCCATGGCGCGTGATCTTCGCGCCGCGCTCGCCGGCCAGATGGTCGCGCTCGAACTCGAGCGCAGCGGCGACCACGTCAAGCGCATCGCCAAGGATTTCGCGCGGATCCCCGGGGTCCTGCCGAGCGAAGTGGTGAGTCGGCTGCTTTGGTTCGGCAACAAGGCCCGCTCGCTGCTGCAGCGCTCGATCGACGCCTATATGCGCGCCGACGCGAGCGAAGTGGGCGGCGCCTGGGCGGACGACGTCGAACTCGATCGCATGCACAAGGAATTCATCGGCGATCTCATGCTGCGGATGCGCGCCAGCGCGGACTGGGTCGACATCGGCGTGCGCCTGATGGGCATCGCCAAGAGCCTCGAGCGCATCGGCGACCATGGCACCAATGTCGCCGAGCAGGCACGCTTCGTCGCGATCGGCGAAGTGACGCCCGCGCACCGCGGCGGCGCCGGCGACGCGGCCGGCTGAGGCGCCGGCGCGGCGGCAGAGCGGCGGCTGCGCCTCAGGCGGTCAGTCGACGTTGCGCAGCAGTTCGTTGATGCCGGTCTTGGCGCGGGTCTGCGCGTCGACGCGCTTGACGATCACCGCACAGTAGAGCGAGTAGCGGCCGTCCGCCGAGGGTAGGGAACCCGGAACGACCACGGCTCCCGCCGGCACGCGTCCCTGCAGGATCCGGCCGCTCTCCCGGTCGTAGATGCGGGTGCTCTGGCCGATGTACACGCCCATGGAGATCACCGCGCCCGCCTCGACCACGACGCCCTCGACGATCTCCGATCGCGCGCCGATGAAGCAGTCGTCCTCGACGATGGTCGGACCCGCCTGCAGGGGCTCGAGCACGCCGCCGATGCCGACGCCGCCGGAGAGGTGCCCGTTCCGGCCGATCTGCGCGCAGGAGCCGACCGTCGCCCAGGTGTCGACCATGGTGCCGGAGCCGACGTAGGCGCCGACGTTCACGTAGCTCGGCATGAGCACCGCATTGGGCGCGACGTAGGCGCCGCGGCGCACCGTCGCCGGCGGCACCACCCGCACCCCGGCCGCGGCGAACCGGGCCGCGTCCCAGCCGGTGAACTTGAGCGGCACCTTGTCGTAGAAATCGAGCGCGCCGGCTCGCATCGGCTCGTTGTCGCGGATTCGAAAGCTGAGCAGGACCGCCTTCTTGAGCCACTCGTTGACCCGCCACCCGCCCTCGCGCGGCTCGGCCACGCGCACCTCACCCCGGTCGAGAAGGTCGAGCGCCTCCTCGACCGCGGCGCGCAGCCGCGGTTCGACCGAGGAGGGCGTGAGGTTCGCGCGCTGCTCGAACGCCCGTTCGATCGTCTCGCGCAGTGCGTCGTGACTCATGGTGTGGACCGGGCGCCGTCGCGGCGGTCGAGTGATTGCATCAGGGCTTCCTCGATCCGACCACGCGCGGCCGGATCGAGCGGCCGGCCTTCGGTGTCGGTCACGTAGAACACGTCCTCGGCCCGCTCGCCGATCGTCATGATCTTCGCGCCGTCGATCGCGACCCGCTCGTCCTTGAACGCCTTGCCGACGTCGGAGAGCAGGCCGGGACGGTCGGCGGCGACCAGTTCGAGAATGGTGCGGTTGTTGCGCTCGTCCAGGGCGAAGTTCACCCGTGTGGGCGTCGAGAACATGCGCACCTGCCGCGGGGCTCGCCGGGTCACGGCGACCGGCGCGTCCTCGGCCTCGCGCAGGTTGCGCCACAGGCCGCTCTCGATCTCGCGGATCCTCAGGTGGTCGGTGATCGGTGCGCCGCTGTCCTCGAGCACGACGTAGGTCTCCAGGCTGAATCCGCCGGTGCCGCGGATCAGGCGGGCGTCGACCACGTTCAGGCCCATCTGGTCGAGTACCGCCGTGGTGCGCGCGAAACTGTGCACCCCGCGTGGGGTGTATGTGAGCACGGCCGTGCCGCCGCGCTCGCCGAGCTGGCGCACCGCAACGAGCGGCGCCTCGTCCTCTGGATCGCGTTCGGCGAGCAGCGTCGTGTGCCAGGCGATCTCCTCGGGCGTGAACCGCAGGAAATACGCGTCGGTCCACTGGCCCCAGACCCGCTCGATGCGCGCGGGGTCGAGCTCGGCGAGCCGGCTGCGCGCGGCTGACTGGGTCTCGCGGATCAACTCCTCCTGGTCGACCGGCTTCTCGAGCCCGCGGCGCAGAGCCTGCTTGGTTCTCTCGTAGATCTCCTCGAACAGGCGCGCCTTCCAGGCGTTCCAGAGCTTGGGGTTGGTGCCGCGCACATCGGAGACCGTGAGCACGTACAGGTAGTCGAGGTGCGCCTGGTCGCCGACCCGGGTCGCGAACCCGTGGATCACTTCCGGATCGCTGATGTCCTGTTTCTGGGCGGTGATCGACAGCACGAGATGGTGCCGGACGAGCCAGGCGACCAGGCGTGCCTCGTAGCGGCCAAGACCCTGTTCGAGGCAGAAGGCCTCGGCGTCGACCGCGCCGAGCTCGGAATGATCGCCGCCGCGGCCCTTGGCGATGTCGTGGAACAGCGCCGCGAGGTAGGCGAGCTCCGGCCGCGGCAGCGACTGCATGATCTGGCTGAGCGCCGGGAACTCGTGGTTGAACTTGGTCATCGCCAGCCGGCGCAGGTTACTCACCACGAACAGCGTGTGAGCGTCGACCGTATAGGCGTGGAACAGGTCGTACTGCATCCTGCCGACGATCCGGCCGAAGGCGGGTATGTAGCGGCCGAGCACGCCGTAGAGGTTCATGCGGCGCAGCTCGTGGGTCACGCCGAGCGGTGCGCTCAGGATCTCCATGAACAGCCGGTGGTTGCGCGGATTCTGGCGGAACTCCTCGTCGATCGAGCCGAGGTGCATGCCGACCAGACGGATCGTCTCGGCGCGCACGCCGCGCACCTCGGGGTGGGACTGCAGCAGCGAGAACATCTCGAGGAGCGCCGAGGGGTGGCGGATGAACACCTGCGGATGGGTCGCCTCGAGATAGTCGTTGCGCACCTGGAAGCGCGCGTTGATCGGCACCGGCGGGGCGCTGCGCGTGAGGATCGCCTCGCGGAACAGCTGCAGCAGCATCTCGTTCAGCAGACTCACGTCCATCACGGTGCGGTAGTACTTCTGCATCAGCTGTTCGACCGCGAGCGTGAAGCTCGCGTCCTCGTAGCCGAACAGCCTCGCGAGCTTGATCTGGTGGTCGAACAGCAGGCGGTCCTCG
>JAGWPY010000180.1 GCA_028870275.1 Gammaproteobacteria bacterium
CCACCGCGAGCGCGAGCGCGGGCGTCGGCAGGTCGTTCATCGCGACGCGCGCGCCGCTCTCGGCGAGGCGCTCGGCGGTCGCGAAACCGATGCCCGAGGCCGAGCCGGTGACCAGTGCGCGCATGCCATCGAGGCGGAAGACCACACGGTGAGCATCGTTCATGGGTGCACTCCAGGCATGGATTCATGAGACCAGTCGAGCGGCGCGATCCGCGGCAGCATGAACACCCAGCCGATCAGGCCGAGCACGTTGACCGCGGCGCCGAGCGCGAAAGCGAGCTCGAAATGCCCGGTGCGCTCGACCAGGTAGCCGGTGAGTGCGGGGGCGATCAGGCCGGCGGCGTTGCCGGCGGCGTTCTGGATGCCGACCCAGCGACCGGTGGCCGCGGGCCCGGCAATGATCTGCGGGATCGCGAACAGTCCCGGATAGGAGGCGCCGCTGATCAGCTCGAATGCGAACAGCGCGAGGATCGAGCCGGTCTGGGGCAGGGCGACCATGCCGATCATGCAGGCGATGCCCGACAGGTGCGTCACGCCCATGATGGTCTTGTAGACCAGGGTGGGGCTGCGTCCGTGGCGGATCCAATGGTCCGAGGCGAAGCCCATGACGAGCGCGCCGAGTGCGTTCAGCAGGTACGCCCAGGAGGCGATCGCCGCCATCGAGGTGATCGAATAGCCGCGCGCCTTGACCAGGTAGAACGGCAGCCAGGAGACGATGAAGTAATAGCCGTAGTTCGAGGCGAAGTGGCCGAGCGAGGCGCCCCAGAGCGCGCGCTGGCGCAGGATCGCGGCGAACGGCGGCGGCGCGGTCTCGGCCGCCGCGCCGCGCGGCGGACCGATGCGTGCCCGCCGCCAGGGCAGCAGCCAGAGAAGCGCCACGGCGCCGAACAGCCAGAACACCGGCCGCCAGCCGACGCGCGCCATCAGGTAGCCGCCGAGCAGCGTGCCGATCGCGGGCCCGAGCAGATAGCCGAAGCTGAGCACGCCGTTCGCGATGCCGAGCCGGCCCACATCGACCGCGTTGGCGAGCAGCTTCGAGGCGCAGGGGAAGGCGACGCTCTCGCCGACGCCGAGCAGGATGCGAAACGCGAGGAGTCCGGCGAAGCCGCCGACGAAGCCGGTGCCTAAAGTCGCGAGCGACCACAGTGCGACGCCGCCCGCGAGCACGGCTTTCGCGCCGAAGGTCTCGGCGAGCCAACCGGTCGCCGGCATGCACGGCACATACCCGTAGTAGAAGGCCGACAGCAGCACACCGAGTTCGCCGGCGCTCAGGTGCAGCTGGTCCTGGATGAGCGGCGCGGCGGTCGCGAGGTTGCCGCGATCGACGTAGTTGATCAGCACCGCGAGCGTGACCATGAACACGATCCTTCGTGCCGAGTCCGTCTCGCGCGCAGCGGGCGCACCATCACTGGCCGCGCCGAGCTCAAGCACGGCGGTGCGCCCGGGATTTCGCGGCCGCTCGCGGCGCACTTTGCCTGGCCGCGCCCGCGCCGCGCGAGGTCTGGGCCTCGCGGTACTGTGTGCGCAGCGCCTGCATGTAGGCGCGCAGGGCGGCGCAGGCGGCCTCGGCGTCGCGGTTCTCGAGCGCGCGGCGGATGCGTTCGTGTTGGCCGACGACCTGGCGGCGGTCGCGGAAGCGGAACACGATCATGTTGACCGCGGGCTGCAGCGCCTCGATCACACCGGCCGCGGCGAACTCCAGGGCGGGGTTCGCCGCGCACTCGACCAGCACGCGGTGGAAGCGCACGTCCGAGGCGCAGAAGCCGGTGTCGGCGAGCGTGGCGTCGCGCTGCGCGTCGATCTCGCGCTCGAGTGCCTCGAGCTGCGCGTCCGTGCGCCGCTCCACCGCGAGCCGGCAGCAGGCGAGCTCGATTTCCTCGCGGGCTTCGGCGATCTGCAGCAGGTCGAACTCGCCGAGCGAGACCAGCAGGGTCGCGGTGCTGGCGAGGGTCGCGCGCAACTCCTCGCGACTCGGCCGATTGACGAAATTGCCGCCCGCCGGGCCGCGGCGCGAGCGGATCAGGTTCTGCGCGGCGAGGCGCTTCAGGGCTTCGCGAATGGTCGCGCGCGAGACCTCGAAGCGTGTGGCGAGCTCCTCCTCGGTGGGCAGGCGCTCGTGCACCTGCAGCCGGCCTTCGAGGATCGCGGCGCGGATCTTCTCCGAGATCTGCTTGGCGAGGCCCTCGGTCACGAGGCCCCGGTAATCGATCGCGCCGCTCATACTCGAAAAACTAACATTGGTCAGACAAATAGGCAATAATCGGCCGACGCGGCCCGTGGCGGGCCCGAGCGGCGATCGGGAGGGACTCAAAGATGTTCAAGGCATTGGTGGTCGACAGCGTGGACGGACGGGTGAGCGCCGCGGTGCGCGAACTCGACGAATCGAGCCTGCCGGCGGGCGACGTGACCGTCGCCGTCGAGTACTCGACGATCAACTACAAGGACGGCCTGGTCGTGCGCGGCCTCGGCGGGCTCGTCAAGAAATATCCACATGTGCCGGGCATCGACTTCGCCGGCACCGTGCTCGAGAGCCGCCATGGCGCCTACTCTGCAGGCGATCGGGTCGTGCTCACCGGCTGGCGGGTCGGCGAGCTGCAGTGGGGCGGCTATGCCGAAAAGGCCTCCGTGCGCGGCGACTGGCTCGTGCCGCTGCCGGCGACGCTGTCCACCCGCGAGGCGATGGCGATCGGCACGGCCGGGTTCACCGCCATGCTCGCGGTGAGTGCGCTCGAGTCTCAGGGCCTCGCCACCGACGGGGGCGATGTGCTCGTGACCGGCGCGGCGGGCGGCGTCGGCTCGGTCGCGGTCGCGATCCTCGCCCGGCGGGGCTACCGCGTGGTCGCCTCGACCGGGCGCGCCGAGACCGCCGATTACCTGAAGGGCCTCGGCGCGGCCGAGGTGATCGATCGCTCGGCCTTCGCCGATCCGGCGAAACGCCCGCTCGAGACCGAGCGCTGGGCGGGGTGCGTCGACTCGGTCGGCGGCAACACGCTCGCCCGCGTGCTCGCGCAGACGCGCTATCAGGGCGCGGTCGCGGCGGTCGGCCTCGCGGGGGGCGCGGAGCTCCACCACACGGTCGTCCCGTTCCTGCTGCGGGGCGTGAAGCTGCTCGGCATCGATTCGGTCATGTGTCCGCAGGCGCCGCGGCGAGCGGCCTGGGCGAGGCTCTGCGAGGCCCTGCCGCGCGATCTGCTGGCGGCGATGACCGTTGAGGCGGGGCTCGCCGATGTGCCACGATTGGCCGAAGAGATCCTCGCCGGACGAGTTCGGGGCCGCACCGTGATCCACCCGCGTTGAACAGACCGATCGCATCGCCGCGGCGCACCGCCCGGAGCGGCGCGTGAAGACCTTCCTGCTCGCGTTCACCGCGCTGCTGTCGATCGTCAATCCGCTCTCCGGCGCCTTCATCTTCTTCGGCGCGACTCTCGGCGTCGACGAGCGGCTGCGCGCCCAGCTGTCGCGCTGGGTGGCGATCTATGCGTTCTCGATCGTCTGCGTCTCGCTGTACGTCGGCGCCTACGTGCTCGGCTTCTTCGGCATCTCGATCCCGGTGCTGCGGGTCGCCGGCGGGATCGTGATCGCGATGTCCGGATGGCGCATGCTGACCGAACCGGACGCGACCGAGCAACGCCGCAACGAGACGCCGAGCCCGCGCTCGATCTCGGTGCCGCCGAGCCGGCTGGCCTTCTATCCGCTCACCATGCCGCTCACCACCGGGCCGGGCACGATCTCGGTCGCGATCTCGCTCGGCGCGAGCCGGCCGACCGGGTTCCACGCGCCGCTGTTCGAGTTCTTCGTCGAGACTCTGGTGGCGGTGGTGCTGCTCACCCTGTGTATCTATCTCGCCTACCGCAACTCCGCCAAACTCGCCAACCTGATCGGTCCGACCGGTACCTCGATCGTGGTGCGCCTGTCCGCGTTCCTGCTGTTCTGCATCGGGATCCAGGTGCTCTGGAACGGGGCGGCCGAACTGCTCGGCAGCCTGCCGCTCGGCTCGGCCGGCGTGAGCTGAGCGCATCGCGCCGGCCCCCGGGCGCGGGCCCGGCGCCACGACCGCGGCGCGTTTGACCCCGGGCCGGTCGGCCGGGCACACTGTCGGCGCGTCCAGGAGTCCGTCGGCCCGGCGCGGCCGACGGGTGAAACGGGAAGCCGGTGCAGCCCCACGCGGGGCGAGTCCGGCGCTGCCCCCGCAACGGTCGGCGAGTCAAACCGGGTCCTCGAAAGCCACTGCGCACTGTGCGCGGGAAGGCGACCCGGCCGGGAAGTCCTCCCGCTCGCGAGCCCGTATACCGACCTGGCCGCGTCTGGTCGTCACCGATGGGCGCACGGCGGGTGCGCGCAGGGGTTCTCGAGTCACATGTTCGCTTCTTTCAGCGCGCGGGCAGGGGTCCGCTTACGGTCGGTCGTCACGCTCGCCTCGCCGTGGGCATGGCTCGCCGCCTGGGCGTTCGGCATGGCGTTCGCGTCCGGCGCGAGCGCCGCGGCACCGGCCGTGGTGAGCATGCGCGACGACCTGCATCGCCTGGTCGTATTGCCGGCGAATCCGCAGAGGATCGTGACCCTGCTGCCCTCGCTCACCGAAACCGTCTGCGCCTTGGGCGCCTGCGGCCGGCTGGTCGCCGTGGGCCGCTTCGACGACTATCCGCCGAGCATCGCGCATCTGCCGCGGGTCGGCGATCTCGACACGGTGAGCATCGAGCGCATCGTCGCGCTGCATCCCGACCTCGTGCTCTACAGCA
>JAGWPY010000024.1 GCA_028870275.1 Gammaproteobacteria bacterium
CAGGTGAAGGCGAGTGGCCGCGCCTACAAGGTCGGCAGCTTTCCGTTCGCGGCGAGCGGCCGGGCGCGGGCGATGGAGGCTTCGGCCGGTTTCGCCAAGATCATCGCCTCGACCGAGGACGACGAGATCCTCGGTGTGCACCTGATCGGTCCGATGGCGGGCGAGCTGATCGCCGAGGCCGTGCTCGCCATGGAGTATTCGGCGAGCGCCGAGGACCTTCAGCGGACTATCCATGCCCACCCAACGCTCTCCGAGGCGCTGCACGAAGCGGCGCTGGCGGCCGACAAGCGCGCGATCGACTCGATCAACCGCTGATTTGGCAGCGGCGCGGCCGCCTCAGCGGCGGCGGCGGGCCCCGATCACGCTCGGCAGCTCCGCGATGCGCGCGAGCACGCGCGAGAGCTGCGCGAGGCCGCTGATCGTGATGCCGATGCGCATGTGGGCGACGTCGTCGCGCCGGTCGGTCACCGTCGACATGCCGTGGATGCTGATCTTCTCGTCGGCGAGCGCGCCACTTACGTCGCGCACCAGGCCGCGGCGGTCATAGGCGTCGACCTCGATGTCCACCGGAAATTCGCCGGTATCGACCCGGCCCCAGTCGAGCGCGAGCACCCGCTCCGGCGCCTTTGCGGCGAGCCGCGCGAGGTTCGGACAGGACTTGGCGTGGATGCTCACGCCGCGCCCGACCGTGACGTAACCCACGATCGGCTCGGGCGGCACGGGCTTGCAGCAGCGCGCGTAGCTCGACAGGAGATCGCCCACCCCCTGTACCGCGGTTTCCGGTTCGCCGTCCCGCGCTTCGCGTGGCTTGGGCGGCGGCGCGGGGCGCGCCTCGCGGGCGTGCTGCAGCCTCTGGACCGCTCCGGCCACCTGCGCCGGGCTCACCTCGCCGAGACCGAGCTCCTCGTGCAATGCATCCACGCTCGGCAGTCGTAATTCGGCGAGCAGTTCCGGCAACGGCAGACCGTGCACGCCGAGGCGCTGCATCTCCCGTTCGAACATCGCCCGCCCGGCCGCCCGGTTCTGCGACTCGTCCTGTTTGCGGAACCAGGCCTTCACCTTGTTGCGGTTGCGCGGACTCGCGAGGTAGCCCGATTGGGCCGACAGCCAGTCGCGCGAGGGCTGGGGCTGTTTCGCGGTGATGATCTCGACGGTCTCGCCGTTCTTCAGCGCGTAATCGAGCGGCACCATGCGGCCGTTGACCTTGGCGCCGCGGGTGCGGTGGCCGAGGTCGGTGTGCACCTGGTAGGCGAAGTCGAGCGGCGTGCCGCCGATCGGCACGTCGATGATCTCGCCGCGCGGCGAGAGCACATAGACGCGGTCCTGGAACAGATCCACCCGTACCCGGTCGAGGAAGTCGCGCTCGCTGTCCCCGCCCTCGGTCGGCGCGAGCAGGGCGCGGAGCTCGTCGATCTTGCGCGCGTAGGCCACGTCGCCGCGCCGGCCTTCCTTGTAGCGCCAGTGCGAGGCGACCCCGCGCTCGGCGGCGGCGTGCATCTCCTGGGTGCGGATCTGCACCTCCACCGGCTGGCCGCCGGGGCCGATCACGGCGGTGTGGATCGAGCGGTAGAGGTTGTCCTTCGGTGTCGCGATGTAGTCGTCGAACTCGCCCGGGATGAACTGCCAGAGCGAGTGCACCACGCCGAGCGCCGCGTAACAATCGGCGACGCTGTCGACCAGCACCCGCGCCGCACGGATGTCCATGAGCTGCTCGAACTCGAGGTGCTTGGCCTGCATCTTGCGCCAGATGCTGTAGATGTGCTTCGGCCGCCCCTCGATGCGCGCCGCGATCCCGGCGGCCGCGAGCGCCGCCTGCAGCTGCGCCTTGAGTTCCTCGATGTAGCGCTCGCGCTCGGCGCGACGCGAATTGAGCGCCGCGGCGATGCGCCGGTAGTCCTCGGGCTGCAGGTAGCGGAAGGCGAGATCCTCCAGCTCCCACTTGAGCTGCCAGACGCCGAGCCGGTTGGCGAGCGGCGCATAGACCTCGCGTGTCTCGGTCGCCAGACGATGCTGGCCGGCGGTGTCGAGGCTCTTCGCGGCCCGCATTTTCTGCAGCTGCTCGGCGAGGCGTACCACCACGAGACGTACGTCGCCGACCACCGCGAGCAGCATCTTGCGCAGGCTCTCCGCCTGGGTCGGATCGAGGCCGCGTTCCGGTGTCCAGTCGGCCGGGAAACCGAAGCGGCCGAGCTGCTGCAGGTCGCGGGCGAGGCCGGCCGCCGGCCCGCCGAAGCGCTCCGCTGCGGTTGCCGGGTCGATCGCGCCGCAGGCCTCCAGAGGCTGGATCAGTGCCGCGATCACCACTTCGTCGTCGGCCTCGAGCGCGGCGACGATCTCGGCGACCTCGAGCGCAGCGACGCGCGCCGCCGCCGCGGCGGGCGCCAGTTCGAGCGAACGCACCGCGGCGAGCGCCGCGCCGACCGCGGGGCTTAGAGCCGTGGGCTGGATCGAGGTGGTTTCCACGGGGCCTCTTAAGGGTGCGGCGGGTGGGTTTGCGCCGGCCTTGCCGGTATCATACCGGGGATGAACCACGACAGAGTGCGGGTGCTCGGCATCGATCCGGGCTCGCAGCGCACCGGCTTCGGCGTGATCGATGCGGTCGGTCCGAGGCTGTACTACGTCGCGAGTGGCGTGATCCGAACCGAGCGGGGCGAGTTCGCCGAGCGGCTCTGCGAGATCTTCCGCGGCGTCCACGCGGTCGTCGCCGAGTTCCGGCCGCGGGAAGTGGCGATCGAGCGCGTGTTCGTCAATCGCAATGCCGACAGCGCGCTCAAGCTCGGCCAGGCGCGCGGCGCGGCGATCTGCGGCACGGTCGACGCCGGCGCGGAGGTGTTCGAGTACGCGCCGCGGCAGATCAAATTGGCGGTGGTCGGTTCCGGCAATGCCGATAAGGCCCAGGTGCAGTTGATGATGCAGAGTCTCCTGAAGCTCGGCGGACGGATCGCCACCGACGCCTCCGATGCGCTCGCCGCGGCGGTCTGCCACGCGCTGCGCGGACGCGTGCGCGCGGCCTCGGCGCGCGCCCCGGTCCGCGCATGATCGGTTACCTCAAGGGCCGGTTGCACGCCAAACAGCCGCCGCACCTGCTGGTCGACGTCGGCGGCGTCGGCTACGAGGTCGAGGCACCGATGTCGACGTTCTACGGACTGCCGGCGGCTGGAGAGCCGGTCGCGCTGTTCACCCATCTCGTGGTGCGCGAGGATGCGCAGTTGCTCTATGGTTTCGGCACCGAGAGCGAACGGAGGCTGTTCCGGGCCCTGATCCGCATCTCCGGCGTGGGTCCCAAGATCGCGCTCGGCGTCCTCTCGGGGGCGAGCGTCGAGGATTTCCTGCGCACGGTCGAGGCCGAGGATGCGGCCACGCTCACCAGGATACCGGGCATCGGCCGCAAGACGGCCGAACGTATCGTGATCGAGATGCGCGATCAGGCCAGGAAGCTCGCGGCCGCGGCCGCGGATCTGCCCGCGAGCCCCGGCGAGTCGGCCTCGGCGCCCACCTCGCCTCAGGGCGAGGCCTTCGCGGCACTGCTCGCGCTCGGCTACAAGGGTCCGGAGGCGAGCCGACTGCTGAAGGCGGCCGATGCGCCCGACCTCACCACCACCGAACTGATCCGGCGGGCCCTGAAGGCCGCCGCCCAGACCTGATCCGCAACGGCCACGGAGCGTCGAACCGATGGGCATCGAACGGGACCGGATCGTCACCCCTGCGGGCGGACGCGAGGACGAAGTCGTCGATCGCGCGGTGCGGCCGCGCCGTCTGGCCGACTACGTCGGCCAGGACAAGGTCAAGCGACAGATGGATATCTTCATCCGCGCCGCCAAACAGCGCGGCGAGGCGCTCGATCATGTGCTGATCTTCGGTCCACCGGGGCTCGGCAAGACCACCCTCGCCAACATCGTCGCCAACGAACTCGGCGTGAACCTGCGCCAGACCTCGGGGCCGGTGCTCGAGCGGCCCGGCGACCTCGCGGCGCTGCTCACCAACCTGGAGCCCCGCGACGTGCTGTTCGTCGACGAGATCCATCGTCTGAGCGCGGTCGTCGAGGAGGTCCTGTATCCGGCGCTCGAGGACTATCAGCTCGACCTGATGATCGGCGAGGGTCCCGGCGCCCGGTCGATCAAGCTCGACCTGCCGCCGTTCACGCTGATCGGCGCGACCACGCGCGCCGGTCTCCTGACCTCGCCGCTGCGCGATCGCTTCGGCATCGTCGAGCGTCTCGAGTTCTACACGACCGAGGAACTGCGCCACATCGTCGCGCGCAGCGCCGCGATCCTCGGACTCACGATCGACGAGGCCGGCGCGCAGTGCATCGCCGAGCGCTCGCGCGGCACGCCGCGTATCGCCAACCGCCTGTTGCGGCGGGTGCGCGACTATGCCGAGGTCGAGGCGGGTGGGGCGATCGGCGCGGCGGTCGCCGCGGCCGCGCTCGATCTTCTGGAGGTCGATCCGCTCGGTTTCGACCTGCTCGACCGCCGGCTCCTCAAGACCGTGATCGAGAAGTTCGAGGGCGGACCGGTGGGCGTCGACAGCCTGGCGGCGGCCATGAGCGAGGAGCGCGGCACGATCGAGGACGTGGTCGAACCCTACCTCATTCAGCAGGGGTTCCTGATGCGCACGGCGCGCGGGCGGGTGGCGACGCGCAGCGCCTACCTGCACTTCGGGCTCGCGCCGCCGGCGCGCGAGGCGGCAGTCGACCGTGATCCAAGCCTACCCTTGTTCGAAGATCCCTAGGCGGTGCGCATGCCCAGTCCGATCCCACCCGCCCATGCCGGTGCACCTTCATTCAGTCTGCAGGTGCGCGTCTACTGGGAGGACACCGACGCCGGCGGCGTCGTCTACTACGCCAATTACTTGAAATTCATGGAACGTGGCCGCACCGAGTGGCTGCGCCGCCTGGGCATCGACCAGGGGCGGTTGCGCGAGGAACGCGGCGTGCAATTCGCGGTCGTAAGTCTGGAGATCGCGTATCGCAGTCCGGCGCGGCTCGACGATGAAATTACGGTAACGACCCAGTTGCAGCGCCTCGGCGGTGCGACCATCGATTTCACACAGAGGATCGTGCGAGGAGAACTCACTTTGATCGAATCCGACGTGCGCGTGGCCTGTCTGCGGGCGGCGACACTCAAACCCTGCGCGATTCCGAAGGATTTGTTCGCGCAGTGGCGCGATGAGTCTCGCGGAGAGGCCCGATGAGCAATGACCTGTCGGTCTTTCAGCTGGTGCTGGACGCGAGTCCGGTCGTCCAGCTGGTCATGGCCCTGCTGATCGGCGCCTCGATCGCCTCCTGGACCGTGATCTTCGGCAAGCGTCGCG